>NZ_JAZDUE010000003.1:0-351883 GCF_036350515.1 Gordonia prachuapensis
ACCCGAAGTCGATGTCGAGTTCGTCGTGCAGGACGATCAGGTCCTCGGGGCCCACGGAGTAGAACTTGGCGAGCGGTCCGATCTGACGGCCGGACTCATTCATGTAGCAGCGCGGCTTGGCGACGAGGCCATCGGCGACCATCGCGCCGATGTTGTGCCTCGTCTTCTCGTACTTCGGACCCGGGTTACCCAGTCCGACAATCAATTTCACTGGTCGTGTGACCCGTGTTCACTCGGCCGATTCGTCGGTGGCTTCTTCTTCGGCGCCCGGGGTCTCGGCACCGGCCTCCTCGGCCTCTTCCTCGAGCTCGGAGGTGGTCGGGGCCTCGTTGATCGCGACGATCAGGGTGTCCGGATCGCTGATCAGGGTGACACCCTCGGGCAGGGCCAGATCCGAGGCGTGCACGGCGTTGCCGGCCTCCACGCCCTCGACGTCGACGGTGATCTGCTCCGGGATCGACAGCGCGTCGGCCTCGATCTCGACGGTGCTGGCGTCCTGGGTGACCAGGGTGCCGGGTGCGGCCTCGCCCTCGACGACGACGTAGACCTCGACGGTGACTTTCTCGCCGCGGCGGATGACGAGCAGGTCGGCGTGCTCGATGTAGTTGCGGATCGGGTGGACGTCGACCTGCTTGGTCAGCGCGAGCTGGCTGGAGCCGTCGATGTCGAGATCGATGACGGCGTTGACGCCGTTGGCGCGCAGGATGGCGGCGAACTCGAGGGCCGGCAGGTTGAGGTGCTGCGGGTCGGTGCCGTGGCCGTACAGGACGGCGGGAACCTTGCCCTCGCGACGGGCGCGGCGGGCAGCGCCCTTGCCCTTCTCGGTGCGGGTGGTGACAGACAGCTTCGCGGTCTGGTTGGCCATTGATCTTCTCCTCTTCGGGCGGTTCGAGCTGAACCGCGGTGGTTCTCATCGGTCACGTCGAAGGCGGCAACCGTGAACCACAGCGCAGGAGAACCCTGCGGAGGAGTCCGCGATGGTCGCGCCGATTACGGTGACTTCTCACCCTCGCCGTGACAACGATGGTCAGGATAGCCCACGGCCTGGGCCGATGTCACATCGCCGCTGGTCGGTGTTCGGGCGGTGGCAACGGCCGCGTTCTCTCGGGCCAATCCGTGAGCCACCGTCACGGCATACTGTCGGACATGACCTCACAGACACCCACAGGGATCGTCACCCGGCTGCTCGACGGGTTCGCGCGCGACGACGTGTCCGGTGCGCTCGAGTCCATCTCCGACGGCATCGAGTACACGAACGTGTCGATGCCGACCGTTCACGGGAAACGGGCGGTGGCCAAGATCTTTCGGCGTGTGGAGAAGGCCTCCTGGATGGGCTTCAACTACCGGATGATCAACGTCGCCGAGGAAGGTTCGGTGGTGCTGACCGAACGCATCGACGAACTACGCCTGGGCCCGATCGTGCTGCAGTTCTGGGTGTGCGGCCGGTTCGAGGTCCGCGACGCGCAGATCGTGGTATGGCGCGACTATTTCGACTACTTCGACATGGCAAAGGGCCTCGCCAAGGGCGTGGCGGCCCTCATCGTGCCGCGTCTGGTGACCCCGTTGCCGGGTCCTGCCGTCACGACCTAGACGGCGCGGGTCAGAGGATCTCGTCGAGTTTGTCCAGCGGGCGACCGAGACGTGTTCCCTTGGGCGTCACCACGAATGGACGTTCGACGAGAACGGGATTGGCGACCATCGCGTCGAGGATCTCCTCCTCGCCGGCCGAGGCGAGATCGAGCTCCTTGTAGAGGGCCTCTCGTTTGCGAGCCGCCTGTGCAGCGGTCAGGCCGGCGTCGGCGAACAGTCGGGTCAGTTGCTCGCGGGTGTAGGGCTGATCGAGGTATTTGACGACCGTCGGGTCGATTCCGGCATCGCGCAGCTTCTCCAGTGCTTTGCGCGAGGTCGAGCACCGGGGGTTGTGATAGATCGTCGCGTCCACGTCTGACACCCTACCGTCTCCGCGCAGGGCCGGGAGAGCGACTCATCCACGAAATGCTAAGCGCTGCCGTTGAACAGGCTCGTCACCGAGCCGTTCTCGAACACCTCACGGATCGTCTGTGCCAGCAGCGGCGCGATGGACAGGACGGTCAGATTCTCGAAGCGCTTCTCCATCGGGATGGGCAGGGTGTCGGTCGCGATGACCTCCTTGGCTCCGCAGCTCGCCAGCCGCTCGGCGGCCGGGTCGGAGAACACTCCGTGTGTGGTCGCGATGATGACGTCGCCGGCCCCCGCGTCCTTGAGGACCTTGACCGCTCCGGCGATGGTCCCGCCGGTGTCGATCATGTCGTCGATCAGCACACAGGTACGGCCCTCGACCTCACCGACCACACGATTGGACTTGACCTGATTCGGGACCAGCGGGTCGCGGGTCTTGTGGATGAACGCCAGCGGCGCACCGGCGAGCGCATCCGCCCACTTCTCCGCGACGCGCACACGACCGGAGTCGGGCGAGACCACGGTGACGTTGTCGGTGCCGTAGCTGTCGCGGACGTACTCGGCGAGCTGGCCGAGGGCATGCATGTGGTCGACCGGACCGTCGAAGAAGCCCTGGATCTGATCGGTGTGCAGGTCGACGGTGATGATCCGGTCGGCGCCCGCGGCCTTGAGCAGATCGGCGATCAGGCGCGCGGAGATGGGCTCACGGCCACGATGCTTCTTGTCCTGGCGCGCATAGGGATAGAAGGGAAGGATCACGCTGATCCGCTTGGCCGATCCACGCTTGAGCGTGTCGATCATGATCAGTGCCTCCATCACCCACTGGTTGAGCGGGAACGGGCAGCTCTGCAGGACGAACGCGTCGGAACCGCGAACCGACTCCTCGAAGCGGACGAAGATCTCGCCATTGGCGAAGTCCCGCGCGGTCTGCGGGGTCACCTTGATGCCGAGTTCATCGGCGACAGCCTGTGCCAGGTCGGGATGGGCGCGGCCTGAGAACAGCATCAAGTTCTTCTGGTTGTCCGTGGTCCAGGTCATGAAAACTCTTCTGCTAGAGGTGTGCTGCGGTCAGGCGCCGTGCTGCGGGCCTGCCGGGCGGTCGGTCTGTTGGGCATCGAGCGCGGCGCGGGCCGACTCGCTGTCCGGGCGCTTGCGCACCACCCAGTTCTCGATATTCCGTTGTTCTCCTGCCGACACCGCGAGCGCACCGGCCGGGACGTCGTCCCGCAAAACCGTACCCGCTCCGGTGTAGGCGCCGTCCCCGACCTGCACAGGTGCGACAAACATGTTGTCAGAACCGGTGCGGCAATGGGACCCGATCACAGTACGGTGTTTCGTCACGCCGTCATAATTGACGAAGACGCTCGATGCGCCGATGTTGGAGTGCTCGCCGATCGTGGCGTCGCCGACGTACGTGAGGTGCGGGATCTTCGAGCCCGCACCGATGTCGGCTTTCTTCGTCTCCACGAACGTGCCGATCTTGCCGCCCACGCCGAGATGGGTGCCGGGCCGCAGATAGGCGAATGGTCCGACGGTGGCGTTCGCGCCGATCTCGGACTCGCTTCCGTGGGTGCGGATCACCGAAGCGCCGGACCCGACGGTGACGTCACGAAGGGTTGTGTCGGGCCCGATGACCGCGTCGTCGCCGATGTCGGTGGCGCCCTGCAATTGCGTGCCCGGCTCGATCCGGACGTCGACACCCAGGGTCACGTCGACGTCGATCCACGTGCTGGTCGGATCGACGACGGTCACGCCCGCGAGTTGATGCCGGCGGATGATGCGCCGGTTGAGTTCGGCGGCGAGATCGGCGAGTTGGGCGCGGTCGTTACAGCCGGCGACGAGCATCGGGTCGTCGACGGTCAGCGCGTGGATCGAGAGGTCGGCGTCGCGGGCGATCTCGATCACGTCGGTCAGGTAGTACTCACCCTGCGCGTTGTCGGTGGACAGGTGCATGAGTGCCGCGCGGAGGAAGAGGGCGTCGAACGCGTACACCCCGGCGTTGACCTCGGTGATCGCGCGCTGCCGGTCGGTGGCGTCCTTGTGCTCGACGATGGCCTGCACCATTGAATCGTTGGTGCGGATGATCCGCCCGTACCCGGTGGGGTCGGGCGCGCGGAAACTGGTCAGAGTGACCGCGGCGCCGCCGTGGGAGTTGTGGGCGGTGACCAGTGCGTCGAGGGTGGCGCTGTCGAGAAGCGGCAGGTCGGCGGCCATCACCACGATGGTGCCGGCGAAATCGTCGGGCACAGCCGACAGGCCTGCGCGGGCCGCATGGCCGGTGCCGTGCGGCTGATCCTGGATGGCGATCGCGATCTCGCGGTCGAGGTCGTCGGCGATGTCGGCGATCGCGGCGCTCACGCGTTCCCGCTCGTGCCCGACCACGGCGATGAGGTCGGTCGGATCGATGCCCGCAGCACCGTGCAGGGCGTGGCCGACCAACGGTCGCCCGGCGATGCCGTGGAGGATCTTGGGGGTCTTCGACTTCATCCGGGTTCCCGCACCTGCGGCGAGGACGATCACTGCGGTGGGGGGCGTGGACGGCTCCGTCATGTGGCCCGATAGTACGCAGTCGATCCGCCGGCGAGGCCTGCGCCCGTCACGCGATACCGAGCAATTGTTCGGGCCTGATAGAAACAGAGACGACCAGACCTGTCCCAGACCAACGGAGGTACACACCCGATGAGCACTCAGAAAGTCGCGATCGTCACCGGAGCCGCACGCGGTATCGGCGCCGGAGTCGCCAAGCGTTTGGCGTCCGACGGCATGGCTGTCGCCGTTCTGGACCTGAACGAGGACTCCTGCGCCGACACCGTCAAGGCCATCACCGATGCCGGCGGCAAGGCGATCGCCATCGGAGCCGACGTGTCCAGCGAGGAGTCGGTGGCAGCCGCGGTCGCCAAGGTGGTCGACGAACTCGGCGCACCGACGGTGCTGGTGAACAACGCCGGCATCATCCGCGACAACATGCTCTTCAAGATGACCGTCGACGACTGGGACGCGGTCATGGGTGTGCATCTGCGTGGCGCCTTCAACATGAGCAAGGCCTGCCAGAAGCACATGGTCGACGCCGGCTGGGGCCGCATCGTCAACCTGTCGAGCACCTCGGCGCTGGGCAACCGCGGCCAGGCAAACTACTCGGCAGCCAAGGCCGGCATGCAGGGCTTCACCAAGACCCTCGCGATCGAGCTGGGCAAGTTCGGCGTCACCGCCAACGCCATCGCCCCCGGCTTCATCGCCACCGAGATGACCGCCGCGACCGCCGAGCGCATGAAGGTGTCGTTCGACGACTTCAAGGCCGCCGCCGCCAAGGAGATCCCGGTGAACCGTGTCGGCGAGCCGGAGGACATCGCGCATCTCGCGTCGTTCTTCGCCAGCGAGGGCGCCGGCTTCATCTCCGGCCAGGTGGTCTACGCTGCCGGCGGTCCGAAGGACTGATCTGGTTCCGGCCAGAACTGCGCAGCGACGCTGTGGCACAATCGTCTGCGCAGTATTCCCCCATGGTGTAATCGGCAACACTTCTGATTTTGGTTCAGGCATTCCAGGTTCGAGTCCTGGTGGGGGAGCAAACGTCCGGTGCGCTCGCGTCCCACCTGGTCCCTGTGACGCCCCTCGCAAGCTCGGGGCTCCTCAGGGTTCGGTGGTGGAGACTCAGACCTCGGCGACCGCATGCCTCCTCCGCTGCACCACCGGATCCGGATAGGGCACAGCCTCGACCAGCGCTCGCGTGTAGGCATCGGTCGGCGTGGTGAGAACCGTGCGGGCATCACCGGTCTCGACGACCCGGCCACCCCGCAGCACCACCACACGGTCGGCGACCCGTTCGACGACGGCGAGATCGTGACTGATGAAGATCGCCGCGAAGCCGAACTCCTCCTGCAGGTCGGCGAAGAGGTCGAGCACCCGCGCCTGCACCGACACGTCGAGGGCACTGGTCGGTTCGTCGGCGATCAGCAGTTCCGGGTCCGCCGAGAGCGCACGGGCAAGTGCCACCCGCTGGCGTTGACCGCCGGACAGTTCGTGCGGCAACCGGTCGGCGAACGGGCGGGGGAGGGCCACTGCGGACAGGAGATCGGCAACCCGCGCGTCGCGCTCGGTGCGCGTACCGATGTCCTGGATCTCGAGTGGTTCCCGAATGGACTCGGCGACGGTGAATCGCGGATCGAGGGACGCGCTCGGGTCCTGCGGGACGAAGGCGAGCTTGCGGCGGATCGCCCTCAGCTGCCCGCGCGGGAGCGTTGCGATAGTGTCGCCGTCGATCAGGATACGGCCGGCGCGGGCGGGAACGAGGCCGCCGATCGCGCGGCCGAGTGTGGTCTTGCCCGAACCGGATTCACCGACCACGCCCACCACCTCGCCGCGGCGGACGGTGAACGAGACGTCGTCGAGGGCGGTCCGTGGTGCGGCGCCGAACCGTCCGGGGTGAGTGACCGTGATGTTCTCGACGGCGAGGACAGGTCGGTCGTCGGTGCCTGCCGGCACGGAGCCGTCGGATACCGCACCGTCGAGACCGTCATGCAGCCGCGGTACCGCGGCGAGTAGCTGCCGGGTGTACGGCTGGGTCGGATGCGCGAAGATCTCGTGCACGTCACCGCTTTCCACGACCTCACCCAGCTGGACCACCACCACACGGTCGGCGATGTCGGCGACGACACCGAGATTGTGTGTGATCAGCAGGATTCCGGCGCTGGTGCGATCCCGCAACCGGCGGAGCAACCCCAGGATCTCCTGCTGCACCGACACGTCGAGCGCCGTGGTCGGCTCGTCGGCGAGCAGCAACACGGGATTGTTCGCCAATGCCAGCGCGATCACCACCCGTTGCTTCTGCCCGCCGGAGAGCTGATGGGGGTACTGATCGACTCGGACATCGGGTTCGTCGATCTCGACCAGGGTCAGCAACTCGACGGCGCGTCGGCGTGCTTGGGACCGCGACACCCGGCGGTGCGCGCGAAGGGCTTGGCGCAGCTGCCATCCCACGGTCTGCGACGGGTTCAGTGCGGTCTGCGGTTCCTGGAAGACCATCGCGACCCGGTCGCCTCGCAACGATCGCAGTTGGGCTTCGGAGGCGTCGAGCACCTCGACCCCGTCCACGCGCACCGATCCGGACGCGTGCGCGGCGGTCGGCAGCAGCCCGATGGCCGCCTGTGCGGTGATCGTCTTGCCGGAACCGGATTCGCCCACCAGTGCCAGGATCTCACCGCGATCGACGTGCAGACTGATGCCCGACACGGCCGGTCGGGGGTAGTCGAAACGGACACGCAGGTCATCGACGGCGAGTGCCGGCGGACGCGGGTGTGTGTTGTCGGTGGTCATCGGCGAAGCCTCCGGTCATGGGAAATGGATTGTGCGATGAGGTAGAAGCCCAGCACCAGGATCGACACGGCGATCAGCGGTCCGAGCGAGAACCACGGATTGGTCTCCAGGTAGCCGTTGCCCCCAGCCAGGATCGAACCCAACGAGGGGGCAGGTGCGACCACGCCGATACCGAGATAGCTGAGCGCGCCCTCGATGAAGACCGCCAGTGACAGCGACAGCGCGAATTGCACCGACAGCGCCTCCAGCGAGTGCGGAAGCACATGGCGCAGCAGGATGCGCGACGTCGTCGCGCCGCTCACCCGGGCGGCCTCGACGTAGGGGAGTTCCCGCACACGCAGCACCGAGGTGCGGGTGAGCCGGCCGAAGATCGGGATCTCGGCGAGGGCGATGACGACACCCACGGTCACCGCGCCCGGGCCGAGGATCGCGGTGAGCGTGATACCGAGGATGAGTGCGGGGAACGCGAGGATCACGTCGAACACGCGTTGAGCGATGACGTCGGAGGCGGGGTGGGTGACGGTGGCCAGGCCGGCGACCACGCCGAGCGCGGCGCCGATGGGGACCGCGAGGAAGATGATCAGCAGGTCGATACGGATACCGTAGAGGACCCGGGTCGCGATGTCCCGGTTGACGTCATCGGTGCCGAACCAGTGATCGAGGCTCGGCTGCAGGAGATAGGCGCCGTCGATCTGCTGATCGGGTGCATACGGGGTGAACAGGGGACCGATTGTCCCGCAGAGGATCACGGTGATCACGAGGATGCTGCCGACCAATCCGGTGCCGTGCAGCAGGCTGCGCCACAACGGTGTCCGGGGATGACGAGCCTCCCGGTCGCCGGGGCTCTCCGGCAGCAGGCCGGGAACGAGGTCCGGGTCCTCGGCGTTCGGCCCGGCCGCCACCGTGGTGGTTGTGCTGCTCTGATCTGTGGTCATCGGTCACCTGCCAGTCGGATTCGGGGGTCGAGCCAGGCGTGGACGATGTCGGCGAGGAGTTGAATGATGACGAACACCGCGACCGACAACAGGATCAGGACCTGGACAAGGGGATAGTCACGCGCGAAGATGCCTTCCTCGGTCAGTAGGCCCAGACCGGGCCAGCCGAAGATGGATTCCACCAGGACAGCGCCACCGAGCAGCGCGCCGACGGTGATGCCGAGGGCAGTCAGTGTGGGCGGGAGCGCATTTCGTAGCGCGTGCTTGAGGACGATGTCGGTGCGCGATGCACCGAGGGCTCGGGCGGTGAGCACATACGGCTGCTGCAACTCGGTCCGGAGCGACTCGGTGAGGAACCGCGCCAGCATGGCGCCGGCGGGTAGCCCCAGGGTGAGTGCAGGCAGGATGAGGTACTGCGTACTGATCTGCAATGACTCGGTGAATCCGTTCGGCGGTATCCCACCGGCGGGCAACAAGCGCAGCCGCACACCGAAGACGAGGATGAGCACGGTGCCGACCACAAAGGTGGGCAGCGCGATTGCGGCCGCGTTGACAACCGTGAGCAGGCCCGCGACGAAGCGGTTGTCGAACAGCACCGCGGTCAGTGCGAGTGCCAGGGCGAGCAGAATCGCGATGATCAACGCCGCCACGGTCAGGATCAGCGTGTTGATGAGGCCGAACCCGATGAGGTCGGCGATGCTGCCGCCGACCTGGTAACTCGTACCGAGGTCGAGTGCCAGGATGTCGCCGACCCATGCCAGGTACTGGGTGATGAACGCCTGGTCGAGTCCGAGGTCGTGGCGGATCGCCGCCAGTTCGGCGGCAGTCGCGTCTGGGCCTGCGAGGGCGGCTTCGGGTCCGCCGGGTATCAGCCGCAGGACGGCGAAGATGAGGATTGAGGCGACCGCGAGCACGACGATAGCCGTGGGGATGCGGCGCAGAAGGTATCCGGTCATCGCTATTGCTTTCCTTCCGAGGCGAGATAGGTTCCGGCGAAGTGCAATTGGTTGCGACGGTCCCAGTCGATGTTTCCGACCGACGGCGCGGTGGCCACCTGGCGCAGCACCACGCCGATCTCCACGAGAAATAGATCACGCAGCCACGCCTCGTCGAGTTCGCGGTAGGCGGCGAGCGCCTCCGGAGAGGAACTGTCGCGGACGGTCCACGCCGCCTCGGCCGCAGCGGAATACGCCGGATTCGAGTAGTTCGACGAGTTCTTGGCCGCGTTGAACGGGTAGGCGGACACGGCCAGGGTTGACGGGGTGAACTGCGCGAAGGCGTGTTGCAGGAGCCAGAGACCCTCGAACTTCCCGCCGATCAGCTTCGACGACTGTTGGGTCCGGTCGTTGGGCACCAGGCGAACCTCGATACCGACATCGCCGAGGTTCGACTGGACGATCTCGGCGATCACCCGGTCATTGCCTTGCGTCGAATAGTCCAGTGTCAGTGGGGGGATCGGACCGGTCTCGGTGATCAGCGCACGCGCCTTGTCGAGATCTCGGGTGTAGGTGGTGTTCGCCTCCGGGCGATACGCCGGGGACCACTCGGGCCACGGCAGGTTGACCGTGTAGCCGCTGCCGCGGAAGACGTCGTTGATGATGCGGGGCCGATCGATGGCATACGCGATCGCCCGTCGCACACGGACATCGGAGAGTGCCGGGTTGGTGACGTTGATCCCGACATACTCCTGTGACTCGGCGCCGGTCAGGGTGAGCCCGGTGAATCCGTAGCGTTGGGTCACCAGCTGCTGATCGTGGTAGCTGAGACCGTCGGCGACGTCGATCTGCCCGGTGCGGAGTCGGGTGAACAGCGACTGGTCGTCGCGGACCACCACAAACGTCACCGATTCGAGCGCAGGCGCGCCACCCCAATAGTGCTCGTTGCGGACCAGCCGGACCGTGGAATTGGGCTGCCACGAATCGAACCGGAACGGCCCGGTGCCGTTGAACGCGGTGCCGGCCTTCAGCTCCGGCAGAGTGTTCTGGTCGATGACGGGTGCCGAGTCGAGCAGGTCGAAGATGTTGCTCAGCGGGTGGGCGAAGTGCAGGATCACCCGGTGCGGATCGGATGTGTCGAATCGGGTGATCGCCGCGGCGGTGCGCTTGAACTGCGGTGTCCAGGGGCCGCTCAGGTACGCCTTGATGGAGTTCTCCACATCCGACGACACGAACGGTCGGCCGTCGTGGAAGGTGACGTCGGTGCGGAGATCGAGTGCGAGGGATCGGCCGTCGGGCGCGAGTTGCCACGCGGTCGCCAACGACGGTTCGACGGTCAGCGAGTCGCGGGCATATCGGATGAGTGTGTCAAAGGAGTTGGCCACCACCTGGCCGTTCATCGAACCGGTCCCGATCTGCAGGAACGCCTTCGGCGACAGGTCTCCGAGCACGCCGACCCGCAGGTCGCCGCCGCGGGGTGTGGGGCCTCCGGGTGCGGCGGGCGCGGTCGAGTTCTGCTGCTGCGAGACTGCGGACTCGCAGCCGACGGCGGCCAGCGCCAGCAGGATGGCGACGATGACCGCGGCGGCGCGGGCACCTCGATGTCGGGGCATGGTGATCACATCTCTGTCGGGTCGAGGTGATCGGCGACGAGGCCGACCACGCGTGAACCGTGCACCGATCCGAATCGAAAACGTGTGCACGGGCGAAGAATCGACGTCCAGTATGGCGATCGACGGCCTCCGTCGCGTCGTTGGATTTCGCTCGGATCGAACCCTTGACAGGTCGTGAACCTTCGCCGAACGTGCTCGATGCGCGGGCGTGAGACCCGACGAGATGCACAGGAGGCATTCGATGACGCAGACGGATACAACGCGGACGGATACAACGCAGACGGATACAAGGGACCTGCCGGCCGATGCGCGCGGATACGACGACTTCGGCGGAGTGGTCGGCCGCACGAGTTCGGTGTCGGAGCCATGGTGGCCCGACGAGCAGGCCGCGCCGGCGGGTGCACCGAACATCGTCGTCATCCTCGTCGACGACATGGGCTATTCCGACATCTCGCCGTTCGGTGCGGAGATCGACACACCGAACATCGACCGGTTGGCGCGCAACGGGTTCCGGCTGTCCAACTATCACACGACCCCGGTGTGCTCACCGGCACGCGCGGCGCTGCTGACCGGGCTCAACCCGCACCGCGCGGGCTACGGCAGCGTCGCGAACTCGGATCCGGGTTTTCCTGGACTGCGGCTCGAACTCGCCGACGACGTGCTGACGCTGCCGGAGATCCTGCGAGCCGGCGGCTACGCCACCTACGCTGTCGGTAAGTGGCATCTGGTGCGGGATGCGAACATGGGCCCGGGACGCGATCGGAGCTCGTGGCCGGTGCAGCGCGGCTTCGACAGCTACTACGGCTCCCTCGAGGGGCTCAACTCGTTCTTCTACCCGAATCAGCTGATCGCCGACAACACCGTCGTCGACGTCGCCGAGTACCCCGACGATTACTACGTCACCGACGACCTGACCGACCGTGCGATATCTCAGATCACCGCGCTGCGTGCGCAGGAGCCGACCAAACCGTTCTTCCTCTACTTCGCGCACATCGCGATGCACGGACCGCACCAGGTGAAGGAGTCCGATCTCGCGAAGTATCGCGGTCGCTACGGCCAGGGCTGGGATGAGGTCCGGCGGCAACGATTCCAGCGGCAGATCGAGGACGGGCTGTTCGACCCCGACACCCCGATGGCGGAACGCAACACCGAGCCCGGGTTCGACGCGCCGCTGTGGGATGACCTCGACCCGGCCGAGCAGGAGCGCTTCGCGCGCTACCAGGAGGTGTACGCAGCGATGGTGGTCAGCGTCGACCAGAGCGTCGGGCGGGTGATCGACACCCTCGAACAACTCGGCGAACTCGACAACACCATCATCGTGTTCACCTCGGACAACGGCGGTACCGCGGAAGGCGGTCCGGCGGGCACCCGTTCCTACTTCAGCCAGTTCGTGCACGGACCGGTGCCGCCCGACTGGGAACGCGACGTCCCGCATGACGAGAATCTGATCGGCTCGGCAGCGCTCGGCGTGCACTACCCGCGCGGCTGGGGACAGGCCTCCAACACCCCGTTCCGCTTCTACAAGGGCCAGACCTTTGCCGGGGGCGTGCGGGTGCCGTTCGTCGTCTCATGGCCGAAAGGGTTGCCCCGCACGGCCGACGACACCGGCGTGCGCCGACAGTTCTCCTACGTCACCGATCTCGTGCCCACCCTGCTGGAACTCGCCGGGGTGGACACGCCCGCGCAACGTCACGGCCGCCCGGCCCAGCAGCGCGACGGAGTGAGCATCGTCGACGTGTTGCGCGACCGCGACGCCCCGACGCTGCACACCGAGCAATACGCGGAGTTCGGCGGACACCGTGGGTTCTACCGGGACGGGTGGAAACTGGTCTCACTGCACCGGGATCCGGCAACCGTCGATGATCCGGTGTGGGAACTGTACAACGTGGTCACGGACCCGGCCGAGACCACCGATCTCGCCGCCCGACATCCCGACAAGGTTGCCGAGCTGGCCGCCGCGTGGGATGCCGCGGCCTGGCACAACACGGTCTTCCCGCTGTACGACCGTTCCGCCGATCAGATCCGTCGTCGGCCCGCGGAGGCGCGGTTGAGTGATGCCGTCCGCATCGTCGCGGGCACACCGACGCTGGAACGCTATCGCTCGAGCCGCTTGATCGCCTACCGCGACTTCGTGGTGGAGGCCGAGTTCGAGGACTGGACGTCCGCCGACGAAGGGGTGATCGTCGCGCACGGCGACCAGCAGGGCGGCTACCTGTGGTACGTGGAATCGGGTGTGGTTCACCTGGTGTACAACGCCTACGGACGTATTCGTCGGGAGTCCGGGCCGCTGCCGGACGGTACGACCGCGCTGCACCTGCGCGCCTCTGCGACACCGTCGGTGCGCTGGAACCTGACCGTCGAGGCGGTGAGTGACGGCGAGGCGTCGACGATCGTGAAGCTCGACGACCAGGTGCAGCTGGTCGGTATGGCGCCCTGGACGGGTATCTCGGTGGGACTCGACGCACGCGGTCCGGTCGATCCCGAACTGCGCAGCCGTCGTGGCGTTTTCCGATTCGGACCGGCGCTGCGGGCCGTCACGTATCGCCCGGGTCCAGTGCGGGTGGGTGCGGATGTGCGGCGGGGTCTCGACGAGGCGGCCGAACAGTCGGCGGACTGATGGGTGTTGCGATCAGCATGATTGTTACCTCGCACTGTCGGCGTGATCGGTGCTGAGATGAAAGACGTTGACACAAAACAATTCACGAGAGGTTTCTAGGAATGACGCTGGCTCAGATCGACGACCGCACGGAACGTGAGCGCGCGGCGCAGCAGGTGTACGCCGACGGGGGCATCACCGTCGAGAAGCTGGGAGAGCACATCGGTGCTCGGATCGGGCAGGTGAGGCTCGGTGGTGATCTCGCGACCGAGCAGGTCGAGGCGATTCGGCTCGCCCTGGCGGTCAACAAGGCCGTCGTGTTCGAGGGGCAACATCACCTCGACGACGCGGGGCAGTACGCGTTCGCGGGTCTGCTCGGCGAGCAGACCGCGCCCCATCCGACTGTCACGTCGCGGGGGACGCAGTTGCTGACCATCGAGGGTGCCGCCAACAGCTGGCATTCCGATGTCACCTTTGTCGACCGCATCCCCAAGGCGTCGATCCTGCGGGCGGTCACCCTGCCGTCCTACGGTGGTGCGACGACCTGGGCCTCGACGGTCGCCGCCTACGAGCAGCTGCCGAAGCCGCTGCGAGCGTTGGCCGAAGAGCTCTGGGCCACGCATACCAATCTGTACGACTACGTCAATCAGTCCGAGCCGTCGGGTGGCGTCGACATCAGTCGGAAGAGCGAACACTACAAGGAGTTCACCAGCGCCGAGTATCAGACGTTGCACCCGGTGGTGCGTGTGCATCCGGAGACCGGTGAACGCAGCCTGCTGCTCGGGCACTTCGCCAAGGAGTTCCGCGGCCTCAAGTCCGCCGAGTTCGGACAGCTGTACCAGCTGCTTCAGAATCGCATCACCAAGTTGGAGAACACCTTCCGGTGGAACTGGCAGCTGGGTGACGTGGTGATCTGGGACAACCGCGCCACTCAGCACTACGGCATCTCCGACTACGGCAATCAGAAGCGCGAACTCCACCGGATCACCCTCGCCGGTGACGTCCCGGTGGACATCCGAGGCCAGCGGAGCCAGGTGCTGCAGGGCGACGCCTCGCACTACTCCGGGATCGAACAGCCCGCGCGGCTGTCGGTGTTCGCGGCCTGACCGATATTTCGTGCGACGGTGGGCGTTCCGTTCGGGACGCCCACCTTTGCTATGTCTGTGGCCGGGTCGGGTGGGGGATACCTAATGCCTGGTCGCTGAGGAGGTTCGGAGTCTGGCGGGCTCGTGAGCCTGGTCCCTGAGGAGGTTTGGAGCGCTAGCGGAGGACCGTCACGAAGGGCCCCTTCGTGACGCCCCTCGCAGGCTCGGGGCTCCTCAGGGGTCGGGGGTCCTGACGCCCCTCGGGTACTTAATGATCCGTCCCGGTGTTTCCGGAGGTTCGTCTCAAAGGGAGAATGAAACCTATGGCAGCGGGATCGAAGAGGTACTCGGCTGAGCTGAAACGCGACGCGGTGGACATGGTCGGGCAGTTGGTGGCCCAGGGGTCTACCGAATGGGCGGCGATGGGCAAGACCGCGGATTTGCTCGGGGTGGGCTCGGCGGAGACGGTTCGCCAGTGGGTTCGCAAGGCGCCTGTTGCAGGTGATGGGGATGCTGTGGCGGCGAAGGCCGACAGCGAGGAGGTTCGCCGGCTTAAGCAGGAGGTGGCCGAGCTCAAACGGGCTAATGGGATCCTGAAAGCGGCATCGGCTTTCTTCGCGGCCGAAATCGACCGGCCACACCGGTAATCGTGGATTTCATCCGCACCCACCAGGGGCATCGGGTGGGTGCGGATGGTCTTGTCTGGGGTGTCGATTCGATGTGTACCGTGCTCTCTGAGCATGGGTGGCGCATCGCCCCGTCCACGTACTACGACCATGTCAACCGCGGCCCGAGCACCCGTATGCTGCGCGACGCGCATGTCATCGACGCGATCTATTCGCTGCGCAAGCAGCAACCGCTGACGCAGGTCCTGGGTTCACGTAAGACCTGGATAGTGTTGCGTGGCAGAGGTATAGACGTTGCTCGATGCACTGTAGAGCGGGTCATGCGGGAGATGGGATGGCGCGGCGCGACCAAGAAGAAGCGGGTACGCACCACCGTGCCCGACTCGGGTGCGCATCGGCCGGCGGACCTGGTCGACCGGCAGTTCTGTGCCGCGGCACCCAACCGGTTGTGGGTGGCTGATTTCACCTACTGTCGCACCGGATCAGGTTGGGCGTATACGGCATTCGTGATCGACGTGTTTGCCCGCAAGATTGTTGGCTGGAAGGTGGCCACGGAGATGACGGTGAACCTGGTGACAGATGCGATCAACAATGCCATCGATAACAGGAAGCGTTGCGGTGTAGTCGATTTGACGAAACTGGTGCACCACAGCGATGCGGGAGCGCAATATACCGCTATCGTGTTCGGGCAGCGGCTGGCCGAAGAAGGTATCGCGGCCTCGATTGGCAGCGTTGGGGATAGCTACGACAATGCCCTGGCCGAATCGGTGAACGCCGACTACAAGAACGAACTCGTCGACAACCAGCCGCGGTTCCACGGAGCCACCGAGCTGTCACTGGGCACCGCGCAATGGGTGGCGTTCTACAACCGGGAACGACCGCACAGCTACTGCGACGACCTCACCCCCGACCAGGCCGAGCAACTCCACTACCATCACCTCCGCACCCTCAATCCGGAGGAGGCACTCACAACCTGAGCTCTCCGGAAACGCCGGGATGGATCATAATGCCTGGTCGCTGAGGAGGTTCGGAGTCTGGCGGGCTCGTGAGCCTGGTCCCTGAGGAGGTTTGGAGCGCTAGCGGAGGACCGTCACGAAGGGCCCCTTCGTGACGCCCCTCGCAGGCTCGGGGCTCCTCAGGGGTCGGGGGTCCTGACGCCCCTCGGGTACTTAATGCCTGGTCGCTGAGGAGGTTCGGAGTCTGGCGGGCTCGTGAGCCTGGTCCCTGAGGAGGTTTGGAGCGCTAGCGGAGGACCGTCACGAAGGGCCCCTTCGTGACGCCCCTCGCAGGCTCGGGGCTCCTCAGGGGTCGGGGGTCCTGACGCCCCTCGGGTACTTAATGATCCGTCCCGGTGTTTCCGGAGGTTCGTCTCAAAGGGAGAATGAAACCTATGGCAGCGGGATCGAAGAGGTACTCGGCTGAGCTGAAACGCGACGCGGTGGACATGGTCGGGCAGTTGGTGGCCCAGGGGTCTACCGAATGGGCGGCGATGGGCAAGACCGCGGATTTGCTCGGGGTGGGCTCGGCGGAGACGGTTCGCCAGTGGGTTCGCAAGGCGCCTGTTGCAGGTGATGGGGATGCTGTGGCGGCGAAGGCCGACAGCGAGGAGGTTCGCCGGCTTAAGCAGGAGGTGGCCGAGCTCAAACGGGCTAATGGGATCCTGAAAGCGGCATCGGCTTTCTTCGCGGCCGAAATCGACCGGCCACACCGGTAATCGTGGATTTCATCCGCACCCACCAGGGGCATCGGGTGGGTGCGGATGGTCTTGTCTGGGGTGTCGATTCGATGTGTACCGTGCTCTCTGAGCATGGGTGGCGCATCGCCCCGTCCACGTACTACGACCATGTCAACCGCGGCCCGAGCACCCGTATGCTGCGCGACGCGCATGTCATCGACGCGATCTATTCGCTGCGCAAGCAGCAACCGCTGACGCAGGTCCTGGGTTCACGTAAGACCTGGATAGTGTTGCGTGGCAGAGGTATAGACGTTGCTCGATGCACTGTAGAGCGGGTCATGCGGGAGATGGGATGGCGCGGCGCGACCAAGAAGAAGCGGGTACGCACCACCGTGCCCGACTCGGGTGCGCATCGGCCGGCGGACCTGGTCGACCGGCAGTTCTGTGCCGCGGCACCCAACCGGTTGTGGGTGGCTGATTTCACCTACTGTCGCACCGGATCAGGTTGGGCGTATACGGCATTCGTGATCGACGTGTTTGCCCGCAAGATTGTTGGCTGGAAGGTGGCCACGGAGATGACGGTGAACCTGGTGACAGATGCGATCAACAATGCCATCGATAACAGGAAGCGTTGCGGTGTAGTCGATTTGACGAAACTGGTGCACCACAGCGATGCGGGAGCGCAATATACCGCTATCGTGTTCGGGCAGCGGCTGGCCGAAGAAGGTATCGCGGCCTCGATTGGCAGCGTTGGGGATAGCTACGACAATGCCCTGGCCGAATCGGTGAACGCCGACTACAAGAACGAACTCGTCGACAACCAGCCGCGGTTCCACGGAGCCACCGAGCTGTCACTGGGCACCGCGCAATGGGTGGCGTTCTACAACCGGGAACGACCGCACAGCTACTGCGACGACCTCACCCCCGACCAGGCCGAGCAACTCCACTACCATCACCTCCGCACCCTCAATCCGGAGGAGGCACTCACAACCTGAGCTCTCCGGAAACGCCGGGATGGATCATAATGCCTGGTCGCTGAGGAGGTTCGGAGTCTGGCGGGCTCGTGAGCCTGGTCCCTGAGGAGGTTCGGAGCGCTAGCGGAGGACCGTCACGAAGGGCCCCTTCGTGACGCCCCTCGCAGGCTCGGGGCTCCTCAGGGGTCGGGGGTCCTGACGCCCCTCGGGTACTTAATGCCTGGTCGCTGAGGAGGTTCGGAGTCTGGCGGGCTCGTGAGCCTGGTCCCTGAGGAGGTTCGGAGCGCTAGCGGAGAGCCGTCACGAAGGGCCCCTTCGTGACACCCCTCGCAGGCTCGGGGCTCCTCAGGGGTCGGGGGTCGTGACGCCCCTCGCAGGCTCGGGGCTCCTCAGGGGTCGGGGGTCGTGACGCCCCTCGCAGGCTCGGGGCTCCTCAGGGGTCGGGTGGTGACGTCAGTCGCAACCTCAGGTCACCAGGCCTTCACGGACGAGCCAGTCGTACGCGACATCCGAGGGGTCCTCGCCGTCGATGTCGACCAGACCATTGAGATCCTGCATCACCGAGTCATCAAGCCGTTCCGACACGGTCTCCATCAGCGGAGCGATCTCCGGATGTGCATCCAGGGTGTCCTTGCGCACCACGACGGTGCCGCTGTAGGGCAGGAAGAAGTTCCGATCGTCCTCGAGGACAGCGAGATTCAGGTTCTTGATGCGGCCGTCGGTGGTGTAGACCATCCCGAAGTTGCACGGCGAGCTGTTCGCGGTGGAGGTGTAGACCACCCCGGAGTCCATCTGGGTGACATTGCCGGTCGGGACGCCGTTCGGGGTGTTGTAGGGCATGTCGTAGGTCTCCAGCATCGGCAGGAATCCGTCTGGCCGGCTGAAGAACTCGTCGTTGATGCAGAACGTCCGATCCGCCACCGGAAGCCGCGTGATGTCGGACATGGTTCGCACGCCCAGCCGTTCGGCCGTCGGGGTCGACGCCGCGAACGCGTAGGTGTTGTTGAAGTCGGCAGGCGGTAGCCACACCAGGTCGTTCTCGGCGAGTTCGACGTCATACACCTGCTGCCACAACTGCTGTGGGTCCGCGATCACGTCGGTCCGGCCGAGATAGGTGACCCAGGCGGTACCGGTGTACTCCCACGCGAGATCGGCTTCTCCGTTGAGCATCGCCTGCCGCGACGATGCGGAACCCGGTGCATTGGTCATGTCGTCGATGTCGGCGCCGGCAGCCGCGAGGTAGGTCGCGGCGATCTTGCCCAGCAGAACGCTCTCGGTGAAGTTCTTCGATGTCACCGTGATCCGGGGGCCGTCGAGTGGGGTGTCGCCGTCGGGGAGGGACGCTTCACGGAACGTCCCGGACGAGCTCACCAGTCCGCACGCGGCCAGCGTCACGACGGCCAGCACGAGTACGACGAGACTGCGGGCGGTTCGGGTCATGTGTCGTCGGGCGGTCATGCGAGCCCCCTGGGGGTGGCGGCCAGTTCGACCAGTCGGCCCAGCCAGTCGATGGTCAGCGCGAGCAGTCCCACCAGGACGGCGCCGGAGATCAGCAGCTTCGGCAGGAACAGGGTGACGCCGGTGGTGATCAGGGTGCCGAGGCTGGTCGCGCCGATGAATGTGCTCAGGGTCGCGGTGCCGACGAGGATGACCAGCGCGGTACGCACACCGTTGAGGATCACCGGGACGGCCAGCGGCAGCTCCACCTGCACCAGCGTGCGCACACTCGACAATCCGATGCCGCGCGCGGCTTCGACGGTGCGTTGGTCGACCTGGCGCAGACCGACGATGGTGTTCTGCAGGATGGGCAGGACGGCGTACACGACCAGGCCGACGACGGCTGTGCGGAACCCGGTTCCCAGCCAGAACGTGAACAGGACGAGCAGACCGACGGCCGGTGCGGCCTGGCCGATGTTGGCGATGTTCACCGCGATCGGATTGAGCCACTTCATCGACGGCCGGGTCAGCACGATGCCGAGCGGAATGGCGATGGCCACGACGATGACGGTGGCCACCAGTGTCAGGGTGATGTGGTCGCCGATGGTGACCCGCAGGTTGTCCCAGGCGAGCGCTGCCTGCTCGACCTCGGTGAGGGTGGTGACCTGGTACCAGACGATGTAGCCGACCAGGAGTGCGACGATGATGAGTGGCTCGAACCACACATCCATCGGGAGTCGTCTCAGTCGTCTCATGCGTGCTCGCCGGGTTCGTCCTCGGCAGCGACGATGACCGGCATGTCGTCGGTGGCGCTGCCTTCGGGATGTTCGACGTAGCCGAGGTGCTCTTCGTCGGGTCGTGCCTCGGACAGCTGGGATCGGATGACCTCCATGACGGTCCCGATCGAGAGCGACCCGACGACGGCACCGCGGCCGTCGGTGACGAGCACACCGCCCTGGCTGGCCGCCAGCATCGAGTCGAGGGCGTCGTTGAGCGTCGAGGAGCGCGCCACCACCGGCAGCCGGCGATCGATGTAGTCGGAAACCTGTGGTTTGGCGGCCAACTCGTCCAGCGACGGCCAGGCGCGGGGATGGCCGTGTTCGTTCACCACCACCACCCAGGTGTGCCCGGCGGCGTGGGCCCGACCGAGGACTGTCTGGGTGTCCTCGCCGACCCGCGCGGTGGTCACGGGTTCGGCGTCCACGTCGCGCACCCGGGACAGCGTCAGATGCGCCAGGGTCGCACCGGATCCGATGAAATCCTCCACGAATGGCGACGCGGGATTGGCCAGGATGTCCTCGGGCGGCGCGTACTGTTCCACATGGCCGCCCTCGGACAGGATCAGGACCTTGTCGCCGAGTTTGGTGGCCTCTTCGAAGTCGTGGGTGACGACGACGATCGTCTTGCCGAGTTCGTGCTGGATGCCGATCAGACTGTCCTGGAGCCGGACCCGGGTGATCGGGTCGACCGCTCCGAACGGTTCATCCATCAACAGGATCGGCGGGTCGGCGGCCAATGCCCGGGCGACACCCACACGTTGTTGCTGTCCGCCGGACATGTCCTTCGGCAACCTGTCCGCGAACTCGGCGGCGTCGAGCCCGACGAGGTCGAGCAGATACTCGGTGCGTTCCGCGATGCGTTTGCGATCCCAGCCGAGTACGCGCGGGATGGCGCCGATGTTCCGGGACACCGACCAGTGCGGGAACAGGCCCCCGGACTGGATCACGTATCCGATGCCCTGACGCAGTTCGTCGCCGTTCTCGTGGGTCACGTCGCGGCCGTCGATGAGGATGCGACCCTCGGTGGGTTCGATCAGCCGGTTGATCATCTTCAGGGTGGTGGTCTTCCCGCAGCCCGACGGTCCGACGAAGGCGACAATGTCGCCGGCCTCGATCTCCAGATCCAGGCGGGCCACCGCCGGCCTGTCCTGCCCGCGGTAGCGCTTCATCACACCATCGAGGTGAATCGACGCCCCGGTGACCTTCCGGTCCGGATTGGTTGACGCGGTGGACGATTCGGTCATTGGAGTCCTTTGGAGATCGTGAGGCGGCCGAGCAGGACCAGCAGTCCGTCGAACACAAGGGCGATGATGACGATGAGAATCGTTCCGGTGAGCGCCATCTCGAGGGCGTTGGCGCCGCCGAGGCGGGAGAGTCCGCTGAAGATGAGTGATCCCAGTCCTGGACCGAGCACGTACGCGACGATCGCGGCGATGCCGATGATCATCTGCGTCGACACCCGTATGCCGGTGAGGATCACCGGCCAGGCGATCGGCAATTCGACCGAGAGCAGGATTCGCCAGCGAGGCAGCCCGATCCCCCGCGCCGATTCGATCACCGCGGGAGGTACCGAGCGCAATCCGACGATCGCGTTACCGATCACGGGCATCGTCGCGAAGAACGCGAGCATGATGAACGATGGCACCACGCCGAGTCCGAACGGCACGATGAGCAGCGCCAACAGGGCGAGTGAGGGAATGGTCAGGGCGACACGGCTGCTCGTCAGGGTCAACGAGGAGAAGAACGGCATCCGATACACCGCGGCCGCGACGACGACGGCGACGATGGTGCCGACCAGGACGGTCTGAAATGCCAGCGAGGCATGCTGATAGGTGAGGAATGTCAGGTTCGCCGCGTGGTCCTGCACGTAGTCCCACAATTGCACACCGAACCCCCTCGTCATCGGCCCCGACGCGACCGGCCGGTCGGACACCGTCTACTCGATCGGGGAACCGGACCGGTATTTCACCCTATCGCCGAAATCAAACGCTCAGGCGGTTTGTCGCGTTATGTGATCCGGAATCAGCGCGCCCGTTGTTCCGGCAAAGGCCGCCTGAACAGCGCTGATACCGACCAGGTAACGATTCGTCGAAAATGTCAACGATTGTGCCGGGAACGCTCAGATCTTCGCGTCGAAGCATTTCTCCAAGGTGCGCCGCGTTATTCGCCATCCGGCGTCGGTCAGCCGCCACTCGTCGGCGTACCAGAGTCCGAGCAGGAAGGTCGAGTCATCCGGGACCTGCATGGGATTGAGACACATGGTCCGGGTGGTCGCGGTGTCGCCGTCGACCCGGATGTCGTGATTACCGACGAGATGGCAGTACGCGGAGAAAGCCGGAAGCACCTGTGACAGCCAGTCCTTCACCGCGCCGACGTCGCCGGTGATCCCACCCATCGCGGTGTAGTCGATGACGGCGTCGGTGGCGAAGACCGAATCGAGGTCATCGAAGCGGGCGGAATCGACTGCGGTGCAGTAGTCGGTGATCACCTGCTCGATCTCGAGGCGGGCGGAGATCTCTTCGATGGTCAGCATGCCCATTGATTACCCCACCGGGGCGGTCCTCGTTAGGGTTATGGGTATGGCAGTGAGCCGCCCCACCGACAAATCCGAGGAGGTGCAACGAGCGCCCCGGGCCCGGATGACCGGCCCGCAGCGCCGTCTGCAGCTCATCGAGGTGGCCCGTGGCCTGTTCGCCGAGCGTGGGTTCGAGGGCACCTCCGTCGAGGAGATCGCTCAGCGCGCCGGGGTGTCCAAGCCCATCGTCTACGAGCATTTCGGTGGCAAGGAAGGCCTCTACGCAGTGGTCGTCGACCGCGAGATGGAGACCCTTCTCGAGATGGTCACGTCGTCGCTGTCCAAGAACCGGTCGCTCTACCGGATCCAGCAGGTCGCCCTCGCGTTGTTGACGTACATGGAGGAACGTACCGACGGCTTCCGCATCCTGGTCCGCGGCGACCGCACCGACAGCGCCGACACCACCACCTACTCGAGCCTGCTGAACGACGCGATCAGTCAGGTCGAACACATCCTGGCCGGCGACTTCGAGCGTCGGGGCTTCGACCCCGCGTTGGCGCCGCTCTACGCCCAGGCCCTGGTCGGGATGGTGTCGGTGACCGCGCAGTGGTGGCTCGACGTGCGAGAGCCATCCAAGGAGGTCGTCGCCGCGCACCTGGTGAACCTCTGCTGGAACGGTCTGACCCGTCTGGACCCCGCCCCCGAACTGGTCGGCCCCGAGTATGTGGAGGCACGCGACCGCACCACGGCGGACGAACAGGAGTGACGACGGGCCTCAGCCCATCACGACACTGCGCTTCGCGAGGCCCATCCAGAATCCGTCGATCGCCTGATCCGGGCGCTGCTCGACGTCGTCGCTGGCGCCGAGCGCGACGAACAGCGGTGCGAAGTGTTCGATCGTCGGATGCGCGTAGGGCATACCCGGTGCGCGGCTGCGGAAGTCGAGCAGTGCTTCGACGTCTCCCGCCGCGAACCGTTCGTGGGCCCAGGCATCGAACTCGGCCGACCATCCCGGTGGCGTGGCCTCGGGGCGTCGATCGGTGAGGTACGGAAGTCCATGGGTGGTGAAGCCGGAGCCGATGATCAGCACGCCTTCGTCGCGCAGGGGTGCGAGACGACGTCCGAGGTCCAGGAGCCGCTCGGGTTCCAGCGTGGGCAGCGAGATCTGCAGGACCGGGATGTCGGCCTCGGGATACATGACCGTCAGGGGCACGTAGGCGCCGTGATCGAGGCGTCGGTGGTGATCGACGGCAACCGGTTCGCCGTCGGGCATCATCGTCGCGATCCGCGCGGCGAGGTGGCCGGCGCCCGGCGACCAGTACGTCGTCCGATAAAAGCGGTCGGGGAATCCCCAGAAGTCGTAGGTGAGCGGGGTGCTCGGGTCGGTGGACCCGATGGTCAGCGGCGCCGCCTCCCAGTGCGCGGAGACCACGAGGATCGCGGTCGGACGGGTCAGGGCGCGCGACAACTCGGTCAGCTGGTCCACCCACCGGGCACTGTCGACCAGCGGCGGCGCGCCGTGGCTCAGGAACAGGGTCGGCGGACGCTGCGGATCCGCGGTGTCGGTCATGATCTGCTCAACCCGAGCCGTGGCGTGATTGATTCCCACATGTCCGACCGACCGGCTGGTCGCGCGGGTCCGGCATCATCGTCGTCATGGTCACCATTCGTCCTGCGCTCGCCGCAGACTGTGCGGCGATCGCCGACATCTATGGGTACTACGTCGACAACACGGTCGCGACATTCGACTACGAGGCTCCCTCCGTGGCGGCGTGGGAAGCCAAACTCTCGGCCATCGAGGCGGCCCGGCGGCCGTTCCTCGTCGCCGAGGAAACCGATGGCGCGCAGAGTTCCGGCGTGCTCGGGTTCGCGTACCTCGGGCCCTTCCGGGACAAGCGTGCCTATAAACGGACGGTCGAGGACACCATCTATCTCCGTCGTGACGCCGGTGGGCGCGGCATCGGCACGACGCTGCTCGCGGCCCTCGTCGACGCGGCAGATCCCCAGAACGTGCGGCAGATCATCGCGGTGATCGCGGCCACCGGCGGTGAGGCATCGATCGCGCTGCACCGCAAGAACGGATTCGCCGAGGTGGGTCGAACGCCGGCGGTGGGCTACAAGTTCGAGCAGTGGATCGATTGCGTGTACCTACAGCGGTCGGTCGGCTGATCAACAGCGCATTCGGTCGATGGCGGCGCCGTCGTTAGAATCGCAGGAGTGTCGACTACCCCCGCCCTGCACGGGCTCGCCGCGGTCACGTGTGCCGACAAGGCCATCGCGGACCTGCGCAGCCGTCGCGGTCAGGACCGGCTCGACATCACCGCCCCCGACGCCGCCCGACCGTTCGCCGTGGCCTGTCTCGCATCCGATCGGTCCGACGGGAACACCGCCCCGTTGCTCGTGGTCTCGGCGAACGGGCGCGAGGCCGACGACCTGACCGCAGAACTCGCCGAACTCCTCGACGATCCGGCCGCGGTCGCCCAGTTCCCCTCCTGGGAAACGTTGCCGCACGAGCGGCTCTCACCCAGCGCCGACACCGTCGGGCAACGACTGGCCGTGCTGCACCGGTTGGCCAACCCGGAGGACGGGCCGACGCTGCGGGTGGTGGTCACCACCGTGCGTTCTCTTGTCCAGCCGATGGCGCCGGGACTGGGTTCGGTGCGCACGATCCTGTTGCGCGAGGGTATCGAGCTGGATTTCGAGCAGCTGTTGGGCGACCTGGTCGAGATGGCGTACGAGCGGGTCGACATGGTCGGCCGGCGCGGCGAGTTCGCGGTGCGCGGCGGAATCCTGGATGTGTTCCCGACGACCGCGGATTTCCCTGTCCGAGTCGAGTTCTGGGGCGACGAGATCTCGGAGATGCGGGCCTTCTCGGTCGCCGACCAGCGCAGCCAACCCGAGGTCGACGTGTCGTCGGTCCGCATCCACCCCGGCCGTGAACTCATCCTGTCCGCCGCGGTCCGTGACCGCGCGGCCGAACTGGCCGACCGGCACAAGGGCGAGAAGGCACTCGCCGACATGCTCACCAAGCTCGCTGAGGGCATGCCGGTCGAGGGGATGGAAGCGCTCATCCCGATGCTGGTCGACGGGCAGATGCAACTGCTGACCGAGGTGATGCCGGACGGCACCGGCGTGTTGCTGCTGGACCCGGAGAAGATCCGGACCCGCGCAGCGGACCTGGCGCAGACCGGCGCGGAGTTCCTGGAGGCGTCATGGACGGCCGCCGCGATGGGTGCCGACGCACCGATCGATGGTCGCGAGCCGGGTGACACCGGAATCGACCTGCAGGCCAGTGCATACCGCTCGCTCGACGAGGTGGAGAAGGCGACGCTCGCGGCCGGCCGGGCCTGGTGGACGATCAGCCCGCTGGCGACCGGCGCCGACCAGGAACTGGCGCTCGACATCACCGCCGGGCCCGCGCCGCGCGGCAACGACGACGAGATCGCCCAGACCTTCACGAGCCTTCGCGCACATGTCACCACCGGCGGTTCCGCGGCAATCGTGGTGGCGGGCAAGGGAACTGCTCAGCGGGTGGGAGAGCGGCTCGCCGAGGCCGAGGTGCCGGCGGTCATCGCCGAGCCCGGCGCGCGACCGGAGACCGGACAGGTCACCGTGTTCCACGGGACCTTGCGGGCCGGGCTCGTATGTCCTGACGCGCGGCTCGTCGTCGTCACCGAGGCCGACCTGACCGGCAACCGGGTTGCCGGGGTCCGCGATGGGCGTCGACTCCCGGCCAAGCGCCGCAACCAGGTGGATCCGTTGGCGCTGTCCGCCGGCGACCTCGTGGTGCACGACCAGCACGGCATCGGCAAGTTCGTCGAGATGATCGAGCGGACCGTCTCCGGCGCTCGCCGGGAGTACCTCGTCCTGGAGTATGCGGCCGGCAAGCGTGGTCAACCCGGCGATCGTCTGTTCGTGCCGATGGATTCGCTGGACCAGTTGTCGCGCTACGTCGGCGGCGAGCAGCCGTCGCTGTCCAAGCTCGGCGGATCGGACTGGCAGAACACCAAACGCAAGGCGCGCAAGGCGGTTCGTGAGATCGCCGGCGAGCTCGTCCAGCTCTACGCCGCCCGCCACGCCGCTCCCGGCTACGGGTTCAGCCCGGACACACCCTGGCAGCGGGAGATGGAGGACGCCTTCGACTTCACCGAGACCGTCGATCAGCTGACCGTGATCGCCGAGGTGAAGTCCGACATGGAACGACCGGTTCCGATGGACCGGGTCATCGTGGGTGACGTCGGGTACGGCAAGACCGAGATCGCGGTCCGGGCCGCGTTCAAGGCCGTGCAGGACGGCAAGCAGGTTGCCGTCCTGGTGCCGACAACGATTCTGGCGCAACAGCATCTGCAGACGTTCACCGAGCGGATGACGGGCTTCCCGGTGCGGGTCCGAGGGCTGTCGCGGTTCACCGACCCGAAGGAGTCCAAAGAGATCGTCGACGCCATGGCGTCGGGCGAGGCCGATGTGGTCATCGGTACCCACCGCCTGTTGCAGACCGGGGTGACCTGGAAGGACCTCGGCCTCGTCATCGTCGACGAAGAGCAGCGCTTCGGCGTCGAACACAAAGAGCACATCAAATCACTGCGTACCCACGTCGACGTGCTGACGATGTCGGCGACCCCCATCCCGCGGACCCTGGAGATGTCGATGGCAGGCATCCGCGAGATGTCGACCATCCTGACACCGCCCGAGGAACGCCACCCCGTGCTCACCTATGTGGGCGGATATTCCGCCAAGCAGGTCGGCGCGGCCATCCGCCGCGAACTGTTGCGTGACGGCCAGGTGTTCTACGTCCACAACCGGGTGTCCACGATCGACAAGACCGCCCGCGACATCGCGCAGATGGTGCCCGAGGCGCGGGTCGTGGTCGCGCATGGACAGATGAACGAGGACCAACTCGAACGCACCGTCGCGGGGTTCTGGAACCGTGAGTACGACGTGCTGGTGTGCACGACGATCATCGAGACCGGGCTCGACATCTCCAACGCCAACACCCTGATCGTCGACCGCGCCGAGAACTTCGGGCTCTCGCAGCTGCACCAGCTCCGTGGACGCGTGGGACGCAGCCGGGAGCGCGGCTACGCGTATCTGCTCTACAGCCCGGAGCGACCGTTGACCGAGACCGCGTACGACCGGCTCGCCACCATCGCACAGAACAACGAACTCGGCGCCGGAATGGCGGTCGCGCTGAAGGATCTCGAATTGCGAGGCGCCGGAAACGTTTTGGGCGCCGAGCAGTCCGGTCACGTCGCCGGTGTGGGGTTCGACCTCTATGTTCGTCTGGTCGGCGAGGCGGTGGAGGCCTACCGGGCGGCCGCCGACGGCAAACCCGTCTCGACCGGCGAATCGACCGAGGTCCGCATCGACCTGCCGGTGGACGCGCACATCCCGGTCGAGTACGTCGACTCCGACCGGCTGCGCCTGGAGGCCTACCGCAAACTGGCCGCCGCCTCCGACGACGACGCGGTGGACGCGGTGCTCGCCGAACTCACCGACCGCTACGGGGAGCCGCCGGAGGAGACACGCCGGCTCGCCGCGATCGCGCGGTTCCGGCTGCGGTGTCGGGAGCGAGGGGTCGCCGAGGTCGGTCTCGCCGGCACCGGTGTCAAGATCTCCCCGATGACCTTGCTCGACAGCGAGCAGGTGCGGCTCAAGCGGCTGTACCCCTCGGCCGGTTACCGCGCCACGACCTCGGTCATCACGCTGCCGATCCCGCGCACCGGGGGTGTCGGGTCGGCTCGCCTACGCGACGAGGAACTCATCGACTACCTCACGAAGTTCCTGCTGGCCTTGCGGGCAGATCCCGCCTGACCCTTCCGCCGCCCACTCCCTCGAGGTGGCTGACGTTGCCGCGTGTGTCAGCGCAGCCGTTGCCATCCGCCTGGGATACGTTCGTGACACCTGCGCCCGAAGGGAGTGCGATCGCCGATGACCGTGATCCTGCTCGATCCGCTGCGGCCCGACGTCATACCGACGCGCGCACTCCCGTTGCTCTCCGGACCGCTCACGGTCACCGAGGATGTCCACCCGTCCACCCTGTGGGATCTGGGCCTGACCGGAGCGACCTGGGCAGAACGCGACGACCTCGACGCCACCCTGCTCACGAGCGACGCGACCCACCGGTTTGTCCGGGCACGCATCGAGCGCGGGGAAGACGTCATCAGAGCCCGCCCGGTTCCTGGTGACGCCCTGCTCGAGTCGGCCGCCCTGATGGACACCCTGCGACGAACCGGCCCGTGGGAGAGCACCCAGACCCACGTCTCGCTGCGCCGCTATCTGCTCGAGGAGTGCTACGAACTGCTCGACGCGATCGACGACGGCGACCACATCCTCCTGCGTGAGGAACTCGGCGACCTGCTGTTGCAGGTCCTGTTCCATGCACGGATCGCCGCCGACCACCCTGACGAGCCCTTCGACATCGACGACGTGGCGCAGAGTTTCCTCACCAAGGTCCGCGGCCGCACTCCCGGCGTCCTGTCGGGCGCGCACGCGGATCTAGAGACGCAGATCAGGGAATGGGAAGAGCGCAAGGCCGCGGAGAAGGCCCGCGGATCGGTGCTCGACGGTGTGGCCACCACCGCGCCCGCGCTGGCCCTCACCCAGAAGGTCCTCGAGCGACTGTCGGCGGCCGGGTTCCCCATGGACACCATCGACCCGGACATTCTGTCGGTCACTGTTGCGCCGGGCGGCGACAGCGTCGAGGAAGTGGCGCGGCAACGGGTGCGTCAGCTGATGTCGCAGGTCCGGGACGCGGAGAAGCGCGCCGAAGCCGATGGTCTGACGTTGGACCATCGCGAGGCGTGGGAGTCGATGCTGAACCCGGTCGGCGACAACCTGGGCACGGTCGGCGAGGAGCAGGAGCCCACGACGGGCCCGTGACGGCAGGCGACACGCCCACGATCCCAGGCACCAGGGTCCCAGGAATCAAAACCCAGGAACCAAAATTGCTGTCGCAAAGTTGTCATGGAGAATGCTGTGAGCCGCGCGCGGAACCCCGCGGTGTAACTGGGTGTGGAGGAATGAGGATGGGACGGCGCCGAGCCGGGCGACGACTGGTGTTCGCGCCGATGATCATCGGGGCGACGGCGCTGGTCGCGTCGGCGTGTATCGACCTGCCGTCGCTGAATCGGCCGGACATCCCCGAGGGCATCCCGCCCGGTGCGGGTGCCCCGACCCCGTACATCGACATCAATGCGCCCGGACGCACCGCCGAGTTGATGCGGGATTGGGCCCGGCCGATCGCGGAGTCCACCGGCATCCCGCTGATCGCGATGGAGGCCTACGGCAACGCTGCCGAGATCCAGCGGCAGCAGCATCCCGAGTGCGGCCTGGCCTGGACGACGCTTGCCGGTATCGCCGCGGTCGAGAGCAAGCACGGCACGCATCGAGCGACCACCATCGCGCCCAACGGCGACACCGCACCGCCGATCCGCGGGGTCGCGCTCGACGGCACCCGCGGCAACATGGAGATCCGCGACTCCGACGGCGGCACGCTGGACGGCGATTCCGTCCACGACCGCGCGATGGGTCCGTTCCAGTTCATTCCGCAGACCTGGGAACGCTACGGCGTCGACGCGAACGGCGACTGGCGCGCCGATCCCGACAACATCGACGACGCAGCGCTGTCGGCTGCGAGGTATCTGTGTGTGTCCGCCGACGGGGACATGACCACTCCCGAGGGCTGGGAGCGGGCGGTGAAGACCTACAACAACTCGACGCCGTACGTCCTCGACGTGCGTGATCGAGCGAACGCGTACTCGATCAACGTCCGATACTGAACGTTCGGAGAACTAGTCCTCGGCTTGCTGCGTGCGTACTTCGGGCAGCGATTAGGCTTTGTCGCGTACCTGTCGGCGCCGATCGGCGTCGTTCCGTCGAGGGATAGGGGCTAGAACTGTGGCAATGATCGAACAGGTCGGCGCACGCGAGATTCTCGATTCGCGCGGCAATCCGACCGTCGAGGTCGAAGTCGTGCTCGATGACGGCACCTTCACCCGCGCAGCGGTTCCCTCCGGTGCGTCGACCGGTGAGCACGAGGCGGTCGAACTCCGTGACGGCGGGGAGCGCTACGCCGGCAAGGGCGTGACGAAGGCGGTCGAGGGTGTCCTGGGCGAGCTCGCGCCCGCCGTGATCGGTCTCGAGGCCGAGGAGCAGCGACTCGTCGACCAGGCGCTCCTGGACTGCGACGGCACCCCGGACAAGGGCCGCATCGGCGCCAACGCGATCCTGGGTGTGTCGCTCGCGGTGGCCAAGGGCGCCGCGGAATCGGCCGGTCTGCCGCTGTTCCGCTACATCGGCGGACCCAACGCGCACATCTTGCCGGTGCCGTGCATGAACATCATCAACGGCGGCGAGCACGCGGACAACGGCATCGACTTCCAGGAATTCATGATCTGCCCGGTGGGTGCGCCGACCTTCAAGGAGGCGCTGCGCTGTGGCGCAGAGGTGTACCACGCACTCAAGTCGGTGCTGTCCAAGCAGGGCCTGGCGACCGCCCTCGGCGACGAGGGAGGCTTCGCCCCCGATCTGCCGAACACCGATGCCGCGATCACCGTGATCGGTGAGGCGGTCGGCAAGGCCGGTTACAACTTCGGCAAGGACGTGGTGATCGCGCTCGACGCCGCGGCCACCGAGTTCTACCGCGACGGTGTGTACAAGCTCGAGGGCAGGGACTACTCGACCGACGAGATGGTGCCGTTCTACGAGAAGCTGATCGCCGACTTCCCGATCGTCTCCATCGAGGACGGGCTCGCCGAGGACGATTGGGCGGGCTGGGCCAAGCTGACCGAGGCCGTCGGCGACAAGGTGCAACTGGTCGGTGACGACCTGTTCGTGACCAATCCCGAACGCCTTGAGCGCGGCATCTCCGAGGGCGTCGCGAATGCCCTGCTGGTCAAGGTGAACCAGATCGGCTCGCTGACCGAGACCCTCGACGCCGTCGCGCTGTCGCACAACAACGGCTACAAGACGATGATGAGTCACCGGTCGGGTGAGACCGAGGACACCACCATCGCCGACCTCGCCGTCGCATGCGCATCCGGCCAGATCAAGACCGGTGCGCCGGCCCGCAGCGAGCGTGTCGCGAAGTACAACCAGCTGCTGCGGATCGAGGAAGGTCTCGGCGATGCGGCACGGTACGCGGGGGACCTCGCCTTCCCACGATTCTCGTTTGGTTCGTGATTAGCTGGACCCCATGACATCAGGCGGGCGCCGGGAACGGAGTGAGCGGGCCCAACCCGCGGAGCGCCGGGAACGGAGTGAGCGGGCCCAAGTGTCTCGTGGGGTCGAGGGCAGGCGTCGTCGGACGCGGGCGGACCGTCGTGGGAGCACCACGCGCGGTCACGCTCGGCCCGGCACGCCGGGGGCCCGTGCCGGGGGACACCGGAGGGAACGGATCTCGGTCACCGAAACCGGTGAGCAGGAAGTGCACGACGACCTCGTTCCCGAGGTCGAGGACGGCGTCGATGACGCGGCCGCCGGTGCCGAGCGGCGTCGTACCGCGCGCGTGTCGGGCCGTTCTCGGAAGGTCCGACCTCGCTTCGATCGGGCGGCGTTGCTGGCCCGCGCCGAGGGGCTCGACGCGAAACGCGCGATCGTCCTGGCACTGGTCATCAGTGTCGTGGCGCTCACGCTCGCGATGCCGGTGCGCACCTATTTCTCGCAGCGTGCGGAGTTCGACCAGCTGCGAGCCAGCAATGATCAGCTGCGGACCGAGGTCAGCGACTATCAGCAAAAGGTCAACGAACAAGGTGACCCGGCCTACATCGAGGCGATGGCGCGTGAACGCCTGCAGTTCGTGCGGCCGGGTGAGAAAGCGCTGGTGATGATGTTCCCGGGTGACGACGCTCGCGTTGCAGCCGAGAAGAAGGCCGCCGAGCGTGCGCGTAATCCCTGGTATGGCAACCTGTGGGAGTCGGTCGCGACCCCGCCCGCCATCAAGTGAGCGCCTCCGAATCCGACCTCGCGACCATCGCCGCGCAGCTGGGCCGGGAACCGCGTGGGGTGATCGAGGTCAGCTACTACACTCCCGACGGCCAGCCGGCGGTCATCAAGACGTCGCCCCGATTGCCCGATGGGACGCCGTTTCCGACGCTGTACTACCTCACCGATCCGCGGCTGACGGCGGAGGCCAGTAGGCAGGAATCGGCGGGCGTCATGAAGGCGATGACCGCCCGCCTGGTGACCGACGCCGACCTGGCCATCGCCTATCGCCACGCGCACGAGTCGTATCTCGCCGAGCGTGATGCGATCGAGTCGCTGGGCACCGACTTCACCGGCGGCGGAATGCCGGATCGGGTGAAGTGCCTGCATGTGTTGATCGCGCATTCGTTGGCGAAGGGTCCTGGGATCAACCCGCTCGGCGACGAGGCCGTCGCGCTGGCCGCCGATCGTGGCCTGCGTGGGACTGCGATCCCGGAGGATTGGCCGAGAATCGCTCCCGACACCGCGTCGGAATTCGAGGGAGGGGAGCGGTGACCGTCGTCGGCGCCGTCGACTGCGGCACCAACTCGATCCGTCTGCTCGTCGCGCGGGCTGCCGATAACCGGGACGAATCGGTGCCCGGTCTCATCGACGTGCACCGCGAGATGCGTGTGGTGCGCCTCGGCGAAGGGGTGGACGCCACCGGCGAGTTCGCTCCGCAGGCCATCGAACGCACCCGCAATGCCCTGGCCGATTACGCCGACATCATGGCGTCCGCCGGCGTCGATCGGCTCCGGATGGTCGCGACGTCGGCGACGCGGGATGCCGCGAACCGCGAGGAGTTCTTCGCGATGACCGCCGAGCTGCTCGGCGCTGTGGTTCCCGGGGTGTCGGCGGAGGTGATCACCGGGGACGAGGAGGCCCGACTGTCCTTTCGGGGTGCGGTCGGCGAACCGACTTCTGCAGGTGGTCCTTTCGTCGTCACCGATCTCGGGGGTGGTTCCACCGAGGTGGTGGTGGGTGATGCGGGTGGCGTCACCGCGGCGTATTCCGCGGACATCGGATGTGTTCGGCTGACGGAGCGGTGCCTGCCGTCGGACCCGCCGTCGGAGTCCGAGATCGCGGCTGCGCGTGAATTCGCGCGGTCTCGGCTCGCTCCGGCCTTCGAAGCCGTTCGGGTCGACGGCGTGCACACCTGGGTGGGGGTTGCGGGGACGATGACGACCCTCGCCGCGCTCGGGGCGGGGCTGACCGAGTACGACCCGGAGGTCATTCACCTGTCCAGGATCTCGTTCGACGACCTGGCGGATGTATGCGACCGGGTTGTCCACATGACCCGGGCCGATCGTGCCGCTCTGGGGCCGATGCATCCCGGCCGCGTCGATGTGATCGGCGGCGGTGCGCTGGTCGCCCTGGAACTCGCACGGGTCTTGGGGGAGCGGTCCGACGTCGACGAACTGGTGGTCAGCGAGCACGACATCCTCGACGGCATAGCCATGGGATTGCTGGACTGACAGAAGACCCTGACGCCCAACAATTTTGTTGGGTATGGTGGCGGTATGACATCGGCTCGCGTTCGTGACATGCCCCGCTCCCGGAGGCCCCGATCGGAGGAGCCCGCCGATCCGTTGGCGCCGGCACGGGTGAGCTACCTCGCCGACAGTTTCGGTAAAGCGCGCCTCGCGGAACTCATCGGTGTCAGCCGTTCACAACCGACCCGATGGATCTCCGGCGCGGAGTATCCGGGTCCGGTCGCGGGCCCCCTGCTCATCGACCTCGAACACATCTTTGCGCGGGCACGACTCATCTGGGGCGAGCGCGCTGCCCAGACATGGCTGATCAGTCAGAACGTGCACCTCGGGGGAGCCCGGCCGATCGATGCCTTGCGGTTGTCCGGGGCTGCCACCGTGTTGACGGCGCTCGATGCCGAGGCCTGGGGAGGGGCGGCCTGAGTGCTCGCCTACCGGGTTTTTCCGTACCTCGAGTCTGCCCCTGCCCGTCGTCCCGGGCACCCGTTGTACGAGCACCGGCCGCAGCTCGGCGGCCGGATCGACCATCCGGACCGCCACGTGTGGTACCTGTCCCGGCACGCCGAGGCCGCATGTGGGGAGACGTTCGGCAACCTTCGGGCGTGGGTGGACGACATGTTCGACTTCCCGCAGGTGCCCGGGGCCCGGCGGGCACTCGGGACGTTCCGGTTGCCGGACGACCTCCGCATCCTCGACCTGGACGACCCGGCGCAACTGGTGCGGCTCGGGGTGCGTCCCTCGCAGGTGGTGATCCGGAATCTGACGGTGACGCAGCGGTGGGGGCAGCAGATCTACGACGAGACCGATGTCCGCGGGGATCGCGCATGGGATGCGGTGTCCTGGTGGTCGTTTCATCGGCCGCAATGGAGTGTGCTCGCATCGTGGGTGCGGCCGGAGGTGGTGGCGGTCGACGAACTCGACCTCGACCATCCCGCGATCATCGACGCCGCCGAGGCGCTCCTGCGGCCGCTGGAGCGGTAGGACGCCGCCGGACCCCCTTTGATCGAGAACGGGTTGCCACCCGTTGATCGAGTAGCCGGCGAGCCCCACTCGTTGATCGAGTAGTCGGCGAAACCCTACCCGTTGATCGAGTAGCCGGCGAGCGGCAGCGAGTCGGCGTATCGAGATCTGGTGAGATGCTCTCGGGCGCGGGGGGTCTCGATACGCACGCTCACTTCGTTCGCGGGCTACTCGACCAGCGGTGGGGGTGGTCGGGTTGTTCGCTCGTTGATCGAGTGGCCGCGACTTACCCGTTGATCGAGTAGCCGGCGAGCGGCAGCGAGTCGGCGTATCGAGATCTGGTGAGATTCGCTCAGGTGCAAGAGGTCTCGATACGCTCGCTCACTTCGTTCGCGGGCTACTCGACCAGCGGTTGGGGGACTCGGTGATCGAGTAGTCGGCGAGCGGCAGCGAGTCGGCGTATCGAGATCTGGTGAGATGCCCTCGGGTGCGGGGGGTCTCGATACGCTCGCTCACTTCGTTCGCGGGCTACTCGACCAGCGGATGGGTGTTCGCGGGCTACTCGACCAACGAAGGGTGGGTGTGCCGGGCTACGCAGCCACGCGCAGCGAGAGATCGTTGCACGCCTCGCACACCGTCTCGGGGATGATCCCGTGACGCTGGAGGAAGCCGAAGGCGACGCATCCGAGGCAGAGGCCGAACACGAACTCCAGGGTCGCCGCCACGATGAGCACGCCGGTCGCGATCTGGGCCGCGAGCCCGAGACCGAGCAGGGAGAGGACGAGGGCGCTGCCGCTGACGACGAGGCCGATGGTCTGGGCGAACCGCTTCGGCGGGCCGGGCACGAGTTTCGTCTTGCGCCAGACCTTGGGTGCGATGACCCGCACCGACAGCTGGCCGAACGGCGAGAACCGCGGACCGGCCATCACCCGAAGCAGGAAGCCGAGCGCGAGCAGCGCGTACACCACCGGATGGTCGACCACGATCGCCACCACGGCGAGCGCGATCACCAGACCCGCGGTCGAACGGGCCGCGTAGTCGTTGACCGGGTTGGGAAACGTCAGCGCCGACGGCAACGTTGGGGACACCGAATACCTCCTGGAGAACAGCTCTGCCGAAGGTAGACAACGTCGCGACCCCGGGCAATGATTCCGCTCACGCCGGTTCGGACTCCGCATCGAACCCGGAGATCGCGGCGAGCACGTCGTCGCCGTACTGCTCGAGTTTGGCATCGCCGATGCCGGACACCGACCGCAACTGCGTGGTCGACGTCGGTCGCAGCGCGGCGAGTTCACGCAGCGTCGCGTCGTTGAACACCACATACGGCGGGACACCGCGCCGCGATGCCTCGGCCTTGCGCCACGCCCGCAGATGTTCGAACAGCCCGCGGTCGGCGTCGGCGATGTCGGGCGCCGAGCGCGAACCGCGGGTACTGCGGCCGGCAGGCCGAGCCGGATCGGTCCGCAACATCACGGTGGTCTCGCCGCGCAGCACGGGCCCGCTCTTGTCGGTGAGGGTCAGCACCCCGTAGTCGCCCTGGGGTGCGATGATCCCCGAGGCCACCAGCTGACGGATCACGCTGCGCCAGCCGGCGGCGTCGAGGTCGGTGCCGATGCCGTAGGTGGTCAGCCGGGTGTGTCCGCGCTCGCGGATGCGGGCGGTGTCGGCGCCGCGCAGGATGTCGATGAGGTGGCCGGCGCCGTAGGGCGGGTCACCGAGGTCCCGCTGCAATCGCACCATCGTCGAGAGCAGTTTCTGCGCCGGCACGGTGCCGTCGAAGGTCTTAGGTGGGGTCAGACACGTGTCGCAGTTGCCGCAGGATTGCGCGTCCTGGCCGAAGTACCGCAGCAGTTGAGCGCGTCGGCAGTCCACTGTCTCGCACAGCGCGAGCATCGCGTCGAGGTGCTGCTGTTGGACCCGCCGGTGATTCGCGTCGCCGTCGGACTGGTCGATGAGTCGACGCTGCTGCATGACGTCGGCCAATCCGTAGGTCATCCACGCCACCGACGGCAGACCGTCGCGCCCGGCCCGACCGGTCTCCTGGTAGTAGCCCTCCACGCTCTTGGGCAGATCGATGTGGGCGACGAACCGCACGTCGGGTTTGTCGATACCCATGCCGAAGGCGATGGTCGCGACCACCACGACGCCGTCGGCGCGCAGGAATCGTTCCAGGGTGTCGTGGCGGACGGTGCGATCGAGGCCGGCGTGGTACGGCATCGCGTCGACGCCGTTGGCCGCCAGGAACGCCGCCGTCTTCTCCACGGAGGCGCGGCTCAGGGCGTAGACGATGCCGGTGGCGGGTTGCCCGTCGACGTGCCCGTCGGTGCGGATGAAGTCGAGCAGTTGTTTGCGGGGTTCGGATTTGGTGACGATGCGGTAGGTGATGTTGGGACGGTCGAAATCCGCGACGAAATGCCGGGCGTCGGCGAGGTGGAGGCGTTCGGTGATCTCGGCGTGCGTGCGGCGGGTGGCGGTCGCGGTCAAGGCGATGCGCGGGACATCCGGCCACAGTTCGGCGAGCTCGCCGAGTGCGAGGTAGTCCGGCCGGAAATCGTGTCCCCACTGTGAGACACAGTGGGCCTCGTCGATCGCGAACAGCGAGATTCGACCCTGCTGCAGCAGGGCCCGGCAGCCGGCGGTGTTGAGGCGTTCCGGCGCAACATAGAGCATGTCTAGTTCGCCGCTGCGGAATGCCGATTCGACTTCGGCGCGTTGCTCGGAGGTCTGTGTGGAGTTCAGGTACGCCGCGCGCACCCCGAGTTCACGCAGCGCCGCGACCTGATCGGACATCAGCGCGATCAGCGGCGACACGACGACCCCGCAGCCCTCACGGACCAGTGCGGGCACCTGGTAGCAGAGGCTCTTGCCGCCGCCGGTCGGCATGAGCACTACCGCGTCGCCGCCGGCAACCACGTGCCCGACGATCTGCTCCTGATCTCCCCGGAACGACTCGTAACCGAAGGTCGAGGAGAGGACCTGCCACATGTCCGCCATAGGGCACAACGTTACTGGCGGGCTCTGTCGGCGACGGGCCGCCCGGGGGCGGGAGGCCTCAGGACCTGTCGCCCGGGATCTCGCCCAGATCGACGGGTTGCTCGGGTACGTCGTCCGAACTGGGGAGGGCCGCCTGCTCCGACGCCGGCAACTCGCCGAGATCGACGGGGTCACCGAAGTCGTCGTCGATGTCGTCATCCAGGTCGTCGGGGTCTTGCAGGTCGTCGGGATCCAGATCGTCCATCTCGACGTGTTCGGCGTCGAGGATGCCGCGATCCTCATCGAGACGGGCCCTGCGGGCGGCGTCACGCATCTCGAAGCCGTCGGTGACCAGGTCACCGACCTCACGTGCGACGTCGGCTACCGCGCCCGTGATGATCGTCGCGATCCGCCCGACGTGGGTGGCCGTGGATTCCACCAGTTCTTGGACCAGGTCCTTGTTGCGCTCGAAACGGTCGACCATGGTTCCGTATTCTGCCATCGGTTTCGGTGTGCCGGGGAGTCACGCAGCGGCCGTGCGGGACCGCTCGACGGTCACGACCAGGTCATTGTCGTCGCGCGTCATGAAATTCGGCAGCGAGAGTTTGGCAATCTTCTTCCACGTCGACAACAGCTGGTGGCTCAGCGATCCCGTGTTGTACGGCAGGCCGTAACGTTCGCAGATCTCGCGCACCTCGCCGGAGATCTCCGGATACCGGCTGGCGGGGATGTCGGGGAAGAGGTGGTGTTCGATCTGGTGCGACAGGTTGCCGCTCATGATGTGGAACAGCGGCGAGCCGGTGATGTTGGCCGATCCCAGCATCTGCCGCAGATACCACTGGCCGCGGGTCTCGTCCGCGCACTCCTCGGAGGTGAAGGTCTGCGCACCGGACGGGAAGTGGCCGCAGAAGATGATCGAGAAGGTCCACAGGTTGCGGACGAGGTTCGCCGAGGCGTTCCCGAGGAATGTGGTGACGAACAGCGGGCCGGTGAGGGCCGGGAACACCACGTAGTCCTTGAGGACCTGGCGACCCGCCTTGCGCCACATACCTTTCACGAGTCCCTTGACGTCGTACCACTTGCGCTTGCCCGCGAGGATGTTCTCCACCTCGAGGTCGTGCAGCATCACGCCCCACTCGAACAGCACCATGAGTGCGGTGGCGTATCCCAGGTTTCCGAGGTAGTAGGGATTCCACTTCTGGTCGCGGTCCATCCGGAGGATGCCGTAGCCGATGTCGCGGTCCTCGCCGACGATGTTGGTGAACGTGTGGTGCAGGTAGTTGTGGCTGTGACGCCACTGGTCGGCCGGGCAGACGGTGTCCCACTCGAACTCGCGCGAGTTGTAGGTGTCCTCACGCATCCAGTCGTACTGGCCGTGCATCACGTTGTGGCCGATCTCCATGTTGTCGAGGATCTTCGACACCGACAGGGCGCCGACGGCGGCCAGCCACGCCGGTGGGAAGAATCCCAGGTACATCAGTCCGCGGCTGGCGATTTCGAATCCGCGTTGCGCTCGGATGATCGAGTACAGGTAGTCGCGGTCCTTTTGTCCCAGGTCGGCGACCACCCGGGCCCGGAGCTCATCGAGGTCGCGACCGAGGGCCTCGACCTGGTCGTAGGTCAACACGATGTGCTTCGGGTCCGGCGTCGGCGCCGCGGTAGCCGTGTCCGGGACGTCGACGGGGACGAGTTCGGTGCTGGTGGTGGGGTTGTCGGTGATGGTCATGGCTATACCTCGATTTCCACGTCGCCGACCGGCGCATTGATACAGAGCTGTATCTGCGTGTCGGTCTCGGTGTCGGTTTCTCCGGTCAGCACGTTGCGGGTGCAGCCGGATCGCTTGATGGCGGTGCAGGAGAAGCAGATCCCCATCCGGCAGCCGGATTCCGGAGTCAGTCCGGCCGATTCCGCCTGGTCGAGGATGGTGCGACCGTCGTTGGTCGCCGATCTGCCCGAGCGAAGGAACGTCAGGGCGCCGTCCACGGGCGCATCGGGGTCGACGCCGAGCGGGGCGGCCAGGGTGAACGCCTCCTGATGGAGTCGGCCGCGCAGCCCGCGGGAACCGTGATGGTTCGCGACGGCGTCCATCAGTGCGGCGGGTCCACACACGAACAGGTCGGCGTCGTCGATGTCGGCGACATCCGCCAGGTGGTCGGCGGTGAAGTGGTCGCCGGACGGGCCCCGGGTGTAGTGCAGTCGCACGTCGACGTTGCCGGCGCGCGCGAGTTCGGCGAGTTCGCTGCGGTACGCGACGTCGTCCGGGGTGCGCGCATAGTGGACGAACACGATCCGTCCGCGGTGGCCTTCGGCTACGAGCGTTCGCGCCATTGAGAGCACAGGTGTGATCCCACTGCCGCCACTGATGAAGACTGCTGTTCGGGGGCGGTCATCCGGGAGGACGAAGTCGCCCGCGGCCTGCTCGAGACCGACGACCATCCCGACATGTGCGTGCTCCCGCAGGTGGGTGGACACGAGGCCGCCGTCGTGTGCGGTGACGGTCAGCTCGATGTCGTTGCCCGGGGCGTTCGCCGGGGAGAAACATCGCGTGTGCCGTACGCCGTCAATGACCGTGCTGAGCTGCACGTACTGTCCCGGCGTGTGGCCTTTCCACTGGCGGGTCGGGCGGAGGGTGAGACGCACGGTTCGCGAGGTCGGGCGGTCGACGGCGACCACCTGACCACGCAGATCGCGCCAGGTCGTCATCGGGTCCACCAACTCCAGGTACCGGTCGACCGGGTGGGGTGAGAGTGCGGACTCGATGATGGTGCCGACGAGGGCGGGAATGCGGATGCTCATGGGCTGGCTCCGTTCGGGGTCGTCCACATTGAGTGAACATCTGTACACAAATCAGTGTGGCATGTCGGCGCGGGGTCGAGTCAAGGGCAATCTCTGTGAGGGCCGTCACGGGATCCGGCATCCCCCGGGGAGGCGACGCCGAGCGATCGCTCCGGTCGACCTAGACTCGGACCGTGACCAGGTCCCGACATGGCAGCCGCCCGCGCACGCGCGGCGACGGTGAGTCGGAGAGTCGCGCGGAACGGAAGAACCGGACCCGCCAGGCCCTCCTGGACGCGACGATGGGGCTGGTCGCCGACCGCAGCTTCGGCAGCATCAGCCTGCGTGAGGTGGCCCGTGGGGCGGGCATCGTGCCCACCGCGTTCTATCGGCACTTCGCGTCGATGGAGGATCTCGGCGTCACCCTGGTAGAGGACTCGATGCGGGTGCTGCGGCGCACGTTGCGCGAGGGGCGCCGCGATCTCGCCGCACGTCAGGCCCTTCCGACCGCGCAGAATTCGCTGGACATCCTCCTGCGGCACGTCCGCGACAACGAGGCGCAATTCCGCTTCCTGGTGCGCGAGCAGCACGGCGGTATCGCCGAGATCAGGCGTGCCATCGACACCGAGTTGCGACTGTTCTCGAAAGAGCTGGCGATCGATCTGTCGCGGCTGCCGGACCTCGTTCAGTGGTCGCCGGAGGATCTCGAGATCGCGGCGGAGTTGATCGTGACCATCATGTTGACCGCGGTCGCCGACCTGCTCGATGGCGAGTACCGCGGTAGCGGCGTCGAGCGGGAGATCGTCGAACGCACCGAGAAGCAGCTGGTCATGGTGTTTCTCGGCATGGGTCGGTGGAGTCCGCCGGAGAGATAGGCCGTCGCGTCGCGATTGCTACAACTTCGTATCGCCGGTGGTGATCGGCTGCCGGCGGTCTTAGTCTCTCTGTTACTGATGTGACCAGGGAGACGCAAGTGACTCGTGTGAAATGGATCGTCGGGCTCGTCGCGGCGATGACCGCCTGCTCGATGATGCTCGGAGCCTCGGCGACGGCCCACGCATCGCCGTCCTGGTGGCCTCGGCAACTCCCGCCGCTACCTCCACAGATCGCCGACCTCCTGGAGCCTCCGGTGCCGGTGGAGAAGAAGCTGATCTCGAGCTTCGCCAAGCTGCAGAAGTCCATGCGCAAGTCCCTGACGGGCAAGGTCGGACTGGCCATCGTCCCGGTCGGGTCGGACCGGGTCATCACGATGGGAGACCTCACCACCGGACGTGCCTGGTCGACTCTCAAGGTGCCGGTCTCGCTGGCCGCCGAACGCAGATTCGGCGCGGCGGTGGCCACCGAGGAGGACAAGGCGATCACCTTTTCCGACAACGACGCCGCGGGCGAACTGTGGGGGTCGCTGGGCGGCGGGCAGAGTTCGGTGGACGCGGTGACCGATGTCCTGCGCGAAGGGCATGATCTGCGGACCCAGGTGAGCTCGGAGGCCGACGACCCTCCGTCGTACCCGGGATACACGCCGTGGGCGCTCGCCGATCAGGCGCGGTTCGGTGCGCATCTACCGTGCCTGCCCGGCAGCGAACACGTCATCCGCCTGATGAGCAATGTGGCGAGCAATCAGCAGTGGGGCGTGGCCACGATGGGCCGCAATCAGGGTGCGGTCACCGCGGTCAAGGGTGGGTGGGGTCCCGCCCGGTCAGGGTCGGCGGGCTATCTCGTTCGGCAACTCGCGGTGATCACCACACTCCGCGGTGATGTCGCGGTGTCGATGGCCGCCATACCGAGCAGTGGCTCGTTCTCCACGGGCACCCGAATGCTCGACAAGGTGGGGGACTGGCTCGAGCGCCACCTCGCCGCATTGCCGGTCGGTCGCTGCTGACCCTCCGAAGGTCAATCCGTCCGAGCGTGCCGTCCGCCGGAACCCTCGACGGGAGTCGCCTTCGAAGCGGCGGCGGGGGGAGTGGTCAACGCGGCCGCGATCAGGGTGGTCAGTGGTACCGAGAGTGCGATGGCGATGCCACCGACGAACGACCGCGCGAGTTCCACGGCGAGGGCATCGGTGGTGACCAGCGACCCGAACGGTTGTTGGGCGACGGAGAACAGCAGCAGCAGCGGCAGGGCGCTGCCTGCGTAGGCGAACACCAGGGTGTACACCGTGCTGGCGATGTGGTCGCGGCCCACCCGCATGGCGGCCCGGAAGGTCGCGAGCCGGGTCGGCTCACCCGCTGCGGCCAGTTCGAAGGCGGCCGACGCCTGCGTGATGGTGACGTCGTTGAGCACGCCCAGGGTGCCGATGATGAAGCCCGCGAGCAGCAGTCCGCTCACCGAGATACTGCCTTGGTACACCTGCAGATTGGTGGTCTGGTCGCCGGACAAACCGGTCAGATGCATCGTCTCGATGGCCAACCAACTCAGCACCCCGGCCAGGACCAGCGACGTCAGTGTGCCCAACAGCGCCGAACTGGTGCGCAGGCTGACCCCGTGGGCGAGATAGAGGACCACGAACAGGATGGCCGCCGACGACACCACGGCCACCGCGACCGGTGACTTCCCGTCCAGGATCGCGGGCAGGGTGAACACCGCGAGCACCCCGAATGCGAAGGCGAGCCCGATGATCGAGCGGAACCCGCGCCATGCGGCCACCAGCACCACCGCACCGACGAACAGCAGCCCCCAGATGATCGTCGGCACCGTCCGGTGGAAGTCGAAGAACGTGTAGCGGGTCGTCCCATCGGGGCCGGGAACGACGGCGAGCCGGATACGGTCGTCCACCTGCAGCGACGGCTGACCGGCCTGGGGTTGGTCCAGCGCGCCCGGTGACGGCTCGACCGCCCCGGGCTCGGCCAACCCGGATTGGGCGCGGTTGGTGGGCACCTCGAGCAGGGTGTGGCGGCCCTCGTCGTCGCCGCTGTCGAGGCGCACAGTGCTCACGATGCACGGGCCTTCGGAGGAGACACCCTCGATCTGGAACACGGGATCGTCCTGGACGGTGCCCGCCAACGGATTCAGACAATCGGCGCGGACCTGTGCGACGACGTGACCGTCGACGGTGCGGATCGACCCACCGTCGGCCGACCGGTACTGCATGGGGATCGGGTGCTCACCGTCCGACGGCCACAGCAGCACCGCGCCGATCGCCACGACGACACCGATGAGGGTCAGACTGCCGATGACGATCCACCGCGCGAACGGCGACAGTACTGCCGGGATCTCCGAGACACCGTGGCCGTGTCCGTGCCCATGCCCGCGTGGTCCGGATTCGCGGCCGTCTCCTGGATGAGTCACCACGACAGGTTATGCGGTTGGGCACCCATCGCATCGGGGTACTACTGGAGGCATGCGATCCACAGACGTTTTGATCGACGGTTTCGAACGGGTCTCGGAGAACGTGCATGCGGTGCTCGACGGCATCACGGCCGACCAACTGACCTACCGGCCCGGAGCCGAAGCCAACACCATTGCGTGGCTGATCTGGCATCTGACGCGCGCGCAAGATGTACAGATCGCCGACGTCGCCGACCGCGACGAGGTCTGGACATCGGCGGGCTTCTACGACCGCTTCGATCTGCCGTTCGAGCCCAGTGCGTCGGGTTACGGTCAGAGCCCCGACGAGGTCGCCCGGGTGTCGGTCGGCGATCCCGCGCTACTCGCCGACTACTACGACGCGACACATGCCGTCACCGTCGACTACCTCGGCGGCCTGACCGACGACGACCTCGATCGGGTCATCGACGAGAACTGGAATCCTCCGGTGACGCTGGGCGTCCGGTTGGTCAGCATCGTCGACGACGACGCGCAGCACGTCGGTCAGGCGGCCTACGTCCGGGGACTGCTCGACTAGTGCCCGGGGCGGGGGTGGCTCACTGGGAGACGCAGCCCTGCAAGGTCTGGAAGTCGCCGGCGAAGGCGAGGCCGCCGCTGCAGGTGGGGCCGTTGCGTCCGTCCACGACGACGGTGGCGCCCGGTCCGGCGATGCCGATGGCCAGTCCGGGCCTCACGCCGGTCATCGTCACCGATGCGTCCGGGCCGACCGCGATCGCCGCCGGGCCGGAGTAATTGTCGCCGGTCGCCGCCGCGGTGCCCCCGTTGTCGGTGATGGCGAGGGTGAGCCCGGTGGGGCCCGACGACGCCGAGCAGTCGGCCATCGTCGACGTCTGACCAGGCAGCGCCGGACAGATCTGCGGCGCGGCCTGCGCGCTCGGTGCGGACAAGGTCATACCGACGGCGCCCGCGGCGGCGGTGATCGATGCCAGGACAGCGGTCTTCGTGATCGTGCGCATGGTGGTGCTCCTCAGGTCGTCGGGTTCGTACATCAGCCATTCGGAACCATCCGATCGGCGGATGGGCGGACGCCCGAGAATCGGTCGCGGCCACCGTGAGACGATCGGGGACATGACCGAGCGTCCGACCGGGGGACCCCCCTCGACGACACAGGACCGAGGTCCGACAGCCGACGGCTCCGGCGAGTCGATGCTCACGGTCGTCCTCGCGTTCGTCATGAACCTGCTCGTCGCCGTGGCCAAGTCGATCGCCGCCGCGATCACCGGTTCGGCGGCGATGCTCGCCGAGGCCGCCCACTCCTGGGCCGACGCCGGCAACGAGGTGTTCCTGCTCATCGCGGAACGACGGGGTGCGAAGGGCCGCGATGCCCGCCATCCCTTCGGTTACGGCCGTGCCACCTACATCTGGTCGATGTTCGCGGCCTTCGGGTTGTTCGCCGTGGGTGCGGCGGTGTCGGTGATGCACGGCATCACGTCACTGACCGAACCGGAGGCCGACGCGAACTATCTCGTCGGCTACGCGGTCCTCGCGATAGCGGCAGTGCTGGAGTCGGTTTCGTTCGCGCAGGCCATCCGTCAGGTCCGTGCGGCCGGCGACCGGTTCGCGATCCATCCCCTGCGTTTCGTCAACCGGACGTCGAACACCACACTGCGGGCAGTGTTCTTCGAGGACGCCGCAGCGCTCGTCGGTCTCGCGATCGCAGCACTCGGCATGGCGTTGCACGAGATCACCGGCTCGGCTGTGTGGGACGCGATCGCTTCGATCCTGGTCGGCATCCTGCTCGGGTTCATCGCGATCCTGCTGATCAAGCGCAACAGTGAGTTCCTGCTGGGGCAGAGCGCATCCCCGACGACACGCTCGGCGATCTTGCGGGAGATGTTGGCACACCCCGAGATCGAACGGGTGACCTATCTGCACGTCGAGTACGTCGGTCCGATGCAGTATTACCTGGTCGCCGCCGTCGACATGGCCGGTGACCGGGCCGAGCACGATGTGGCCGAACGGCTACGCCGGGTCGAGCGCGAGATCGAACAGCACGAACCGATCGTCGAGGCGGTGCTGACACTGTCCACCGCCGATGAGCCGTCGCTGAATCCCTGATCGACGTCGCGGGTAGGTTGTCGGTGTGGATCTCCGTGTCTTCACCGAACCCCAGCAAGGCGCCACCTACGACGACCTCCGTCGGGTCGCACAGGCCACCGAACAACTCGGATTCGACGGCTTCTTCCGGTCGGACCACTACCTGGCGATGAACTCCGACGGCCGTCCCGGTCCCACCGACGCCTGGCTCACCCTGGCCGGACTCGCCCGGGAGACGACGAGTGTTCGGCTGGGCACGCTCGTCACGTCGGCGACCTTCCGGTTGCCCGGCCCGCTGGCGATATCTGTCGCACAGGTCGACCAGATGTCCGGTGGGCGAGTCGAATTGGGTTTGGGTGCGGGATGGTTCGACGCCGAACACGCCGCCTACGGCATCCCGTTCCCGCCGCTCGGTGAGCGATTCGACCGACTCGAGGAGTCGTTGGAGATCATCACCGGGCTGTGGGAGACGCCGGAGGGACGTCACTTCGACCATCAAGGCGCACATTTCCGGTTGTCGGATTCGCCGGCTCTCCCCAAACCCGTGCAGTCGCCGCGGCCGCCGATCATCGTCGGCGGTGCGGGAAAGAAGCGCACCCCGGCGCTCGCCGCGCGTTTTGCCGACGAGTTCAACGTGGCCTTCGCGCCGGTGTCGACGACGTCGCAGCAGATCGGCCGGGTTCGCGCCGCGTGCGCGACGGCCCGACGGCGCCCCGAGACGATGACCTACTCCGCGGCGTTGGTGCTGTGCTGTGGGGCCACCGAGGCGGACCTGGCCCGTCGAGCCGAGGCGATCGGCCGGGAGGTCGACGAACTGCGGGAGAACGGCGCCGCCGGGACGCCCGACGAGGTCGTGGAGAAGATCGAACAGTACCGGCAGGTCGGTGTCAGCCGGATCTATCTGCAGACACTTGATCTCACCGATCTCAATCACCTCGACCTGGTCGCCTCACGGGTGATGCCGCAGTTGTCGCGTTGACCGCTCCCGATCCGGAAGCCGAACACTTGTCCGGCGTGGAGCCGGAATTGGTCGATGGTGCCGATTCGGTCGACCTGCGCCGCTCCCGCGGCGATAATCCACTCATGGCGGACAAAGGAATTCCGAACCGGGGCCCCGGCGAGGCCCGGCCCGGTGAACGACAACGCTTCAAGAAGCTCGCCCAGGCGGCGCTCAACGCCGACATGACCGTCGATCAGGTGGAGTCGATCCTCGTCGACCTCGGCGACGTGCTGGTTGACATGAACAAGACGATGACCGGACTCGACGGGGCAGTCGACACCCTCGACGGGACCTTGTCACGGCTGTCGGGAACGCTCGACAAGGTCGATTCGATGGTCGGTGCCATGGGCGACGTCGTCGACCGGCTGGAAGGCGTGGTCAGTCGGGTGGAGGCTCTCGTGTCCCTCGGCGAGGCCGCGCTGCGCCCGCTCGGCGCCATCGAGTCCGCGGGCCGAAGCGTCGCCTCTCGACTGAAGATCCTCGGGTGACCGGCGAGACATCGGACCCGGTCGCCGAGGAACGCTCGTTCCGCGGGCGGCACGGTGAGACCATCCGCTACGACGTGTTCCGCCCGGCCGGCGACGCCCGCGCATCGGTGGTGATCGCGCACGGCGCAGGCGAGCACGGCCGCCGCTACGGCCATGTGGTCGAGCGGCTGGTGCTATCCGGTTTCCGGGTTGCCGTGCCCGACCACCTGGGCCACGGCCGTTCGGGCGGCAAACGTCTTCGCGTGCACAGTGTCTCGGACTACACCCGCGATCTGGACCGCGTCGTGGACGAGATGGCCGACGCCGACCTGCCGACATTTCTGATCGGACACAGCATGGGTGGTTGCATTGCGCTGGACTACGCGCTGAACCACCAGGACCGTCTCGACGGACTGGTCCTGTCGGCTGCCGCGGTGGTGCCCGGCGACGACCTGCCGGCCGTCGCGATCAAGCTGGCCCCGTTGTTGGCGCGCGTCGCGCCCGGGTTGCCGACCGCAGCGCTCGACTCGAACCTCATCTCCCGCGACCCGCAGGTGGTCGCCGACTACGCCGCCGATCCGCTGGTCGTGCGAGCCAAACTTCCCGCCGACATGGCCGGCGCGATGCTGACCACGATGCGGTCGTTTCCGCACCGCCTACCGGCACTGCGCCTTCCGGTGCTGGTGATGCACGGCGGCGACGATGCGTTGACGAGTCCGGCCGGAAGCGAGTTGGTCGACCGCCTCGCGGGCTCGTCCGACAAGACCCTGACGATCTACCCCGGCCTGTATCACGAGATCTTCAACGAGCCCGAGCGTGAGCGCGTCCTCGACGACGTCATCGACTGGCTGGAGGGCCACCTGCCCCCGTGACTCAACTCAACCGGCGGGGGTGGTCGTCGTCGTGGTGGACGGTACGGCCACCGGAACCTCGGGTACCGACGGCACGGCCGGCTCCGACGTCGTCGGTGCGGCAGGGGAGGTGTCGATGCCGGTGTCGGGGGCGTCGGACTCACCGGTCGGGGCGGCGGAGGTCTGGTCCGCCGAGGTCTGCGGCGCCGATAATTCCGGTGCCGACGATTCGTGTGCCGACTCGGAAGAGGCGGCCGACTCGGACGCTGCCGACGACGAACCCGACGGCGTTCCGGCCAGATCGACGACGTCGAGCACCGGGGTCGACTTCGCCGCGGCGAGCGCGGCCTGCGTCGCCTTGGTGGTGCCGTCGGGATCCGGGCTGCCGGCGGCGTCGACCACCTGCACCTTCGCGGTCACCGGCGGGTTGTTGCGCAGCGCCGCCAGCACGTGGTCCTTGCCGTCCTCGAGTCCGCGGTCCCAGTTCTCCCAGGTGTGCCCGCCATAGTTGGGCAGGGAGATCACCGACGCCCCGGACTGTGCGGCCTGCAGCTGCATGAGGACCGTCGACACGGCGGAGAGCATCTCGAGCGCCATCGAGATGATCTGATCCTCCTGGGACAGCATCGCCATCTCGTTCGTGGTGAGGAATCCGTTGCCCGACGAGATGATCAGAACCTGTCCGTTCTCGGCGAGCTTGCCGACGTTCTTGGACGGGTCGTTGTCGGTCCACCGCTGACTGCCCGGTTGGCCCCACATGTTGACGATGCCGTTGGTGTAGTTGGACACGATCGTCTGGCTGGCGAAGACGCCGAGTGCGCCGATCGGGTTGTCGATCTGGTAGTAACCCGACATCGCCTGCACGACCTTGAACTGGTCGGGATGCCGCTCGGCCAGCGTCACGGCCGGCCCGCCGGACATCGACAGCCCGATGATCGCGTTGTTGTTCTTGCTGACCCCGAAGTTCTCGGCGAGATAGTCGGGCAACTCCTCGGTCAGGAAGGTCTCCTGCTTGATGACGGTGTTCTGGCCACCCGCGCCGCCGTCCCAGTCGGTGTAGAACGACGACGCGCCACCGACCGGCATCACCAGGGTGGTGTCGGTGCTGCCGTCATAGACCTTGGCGGCCTGCACGTCCTTGGTCCACGCGGAACGATCCTCCTGAGCCCGCATGCCGTCGAGCAGATAGACACCCTGATCGCTGCCGTTGGAGGCACGGATCTGCACCGTCACGAACTTGCCCTGGGACTCCGACCACACCTTGCAGTTCTGGACGTAGTTGCCCGATGAATCCCAGGTGCAGCCCTCGCGCAGTACATCCGGATGCCCGGCCATCGCCGACGCCTGGTTGCCGCCGGACACGACCGACGCGAGTCCGAACAGCGCCAGGCTCAGCACGGTGACCAGGGCGATGCCGGTCAACCGGCGGCGAGTGCCACGCCGTGCCTTCGCGGCGGGCTCGTCGGTGTCGGGCACGACCTGCCATCCGTCGGCGATCATGGACGAATCCGGCTGTTCCGGGTGGGTGGGCATGAGACTCCTGACATGGCGCGATACTTCCCCCGACGCGCGCACCCGCCGATGGGCGGGCCGCGGTGCTGCACGGACTGTCGTGGCCGGTACGCCGCGCGTTACAGAGTTCTGCAGATGGCGGGCGGGGCCGATCTCGGCGGAGGACACTGAGAGGCGATGGTTCGATCCGCAACCGCCACGCGGCCCGGCGGTGTCTCGAAGGGTGTCCGTGATGACGACCGATCAGACTTCACCCGCTCGTCCTGCTCCCGTCGACATGACCCATCACGCGCACCTGTCGGGCGTCTTCGCACCACAGCGCCAAGAGGTCGATTTCGATCACCTCGAGGTCGTCGGCGATCTGCCCGACGACCTGCACGGTAGCTACCTGCGCAACGGACCCAACCCACGGTTCGACCCGATCGGGTTCTACGTGTACCCGATCGACGGTGACGCGATGGTGCACCGGCTCGACATCGGCGGTGGCGCGGCGCACTACCGCAACCGCTTCGTGCGCACGCCGATGGTGGTGGCCGAAGAGGAAGCCGGCCATGCCATCTGGTCGGGGATCACCGACGGCTACACGCCGCCCGCCGACGAGGTCGGACCCGACCTGGCCGGCACATTCCGGCAACTACCGGACATCAACATCGTGAAGCATGCCGGTCGGCTGCTGGCCATGGCGGAGTCCGACCAGCCCTACCGGTTGAACCCCGCCGATCTGGCCACGATCGGCCGCGACGACTGCGACGGCGCCATGGCCGTCGGCAGCACGGCCCACCCCAAACTCGATCCGGACACCGGGGAACTCGTCCTCTTCAACTACGTGCTCGAGGCGCCCTACCTGACGTGGGCGGTGCTCGGCCCCGACGGACACACGCGCCGCGCGCCGACCCCCGTGACCGGCGTCGACCGCCCCCTGATGATCCACGACATGGCCCTGACATCGCGGTACATCGTGCTGTTCCTGTGCCCGCTGGAGTTCGACATCGAGGCCATGCTGACCGGCGGTGGCCTACTGCAGTGGCACCCCGAGATCGGCACCCGCATCGCACTGATCCCGCGGGACGGCTCCGCGATCAGATGGGTCGACTCCGAGCCGATGTGGGTGTGGCACTTCGCCAACGCATTCGACACCCCGAAGAGCGACACCCCGAACGCCGACACCGTCACAGTGGACTACGTCGAGTGGACCTATCCCGGCGGTTTCGCCGACATCCCGACGCCTCCGACATCGACGCTCGTGCGCGCGGTCATCGACCCCGAGCGGGGGAGCATCGCCCGCACCGTGCTCGGGGAGAGTGTCGACGTGGAGTTCCCGCGCGTCGATGATCGTGCGCTCACCCGGTCGCACGGTCAGATCGCAGTCGTCGGCAAGAGCGAGGGCGACACCGGCGACCAGGACAGTTTGTGGTTCCACGACCTGGACACCGGGCGCGAAACCTGTTGGCGCCCTGGTGTCGCCATCGGCGAACCCATATACATGCCGGGCTCGGTCAACGACTACTGGGGTGCGTTCGGGACCGATCCTACCGACATGACGTCCTACTTCTACGTGCTCTCGGCGACGGACCCAGCTGCCGGTCCGGTGGCCACGGTGACCATGCCGATCCGGGTGCCTGCCGGGCTGCACGGGGCGTGGCTGCCCGGCGACCCACGGTGATTCATCGCCCTGTTTGGTAGCCCGCAGACGACAACCGCCCTCCGGCGTGGGCCGGAGGGCGGTGTCGGGCGGATCATCTCGGGTCGTGAGAGGGAGGAACCCGAGGGTGATTCGTCAGGCGTCGTAGCCGAGCAGTGACTTCACCTCGAGGAACTCGTCGAAGGCGTAGTCGCCCCACTCGCGGCCGTTGCCGCTCTGCTTGTAGCCACCGAACGGCGCGACCGGGTCGAGCTGGGCGCCGTTGAGCGAGATCGAACCGGCGCGGATGCGCGAACCGACCTTGCGCACTTCATCGACATCCTTGCCGGACACGTAGCCGGCGAGGCCGTACTCGGTGTCGTTGGCGATCTCGATGGCATTGTCGAGCGAGTCGTACCCGATCATCACGAGAACCGGTCCGAAGATCTCGGTGCGCGCGATCTCCATGTCGTTGGTGACGTCGGAGAACACAGTCGGCCGGACGTAGTAGCCGGTCGGCAGCTCGTCCGGGCGACCGGGGCCGCCGAACACGACCTTCGCGCCCTCGCTGACACCGCGCTCGATCAGGCCCTGGATCTTGTCGAACTGAGCCTCCGACACCACGGGGCCCAGCCGCACGTCGCCGGCCGGATCGCCCACCGTCAGCGTCGATTCCACGGACTTGGCGGCTTCCTCGGCCTCGGCCAGACGGGCCTTCGGGACGATCATGCGGGTGGGCGCGTTGCAGGACTGGCCCGAGTTCATCATCATCGCGGCGACACCGCCGGCGACATTGGCTGCGAAATCCTCGTCGTCGAGAATGACGTTCGGGCTCTTGCCACCCAGTTCCTGGGCCACGCGCTTGACCGTCGGCGCAGCATTCTTGGCCACCTCGATGCCGGCGCGGGTGCTGCCGGTGAACGACACCATGTCGATGCCGGGATGAGCCGCGAGGGCGGTGCCGACACCCGGTCCGTCGCCGTTGACCAAGTTGAAGACGCCGGCCGGAACACCTGCGGTGTCGAAGATCTCGGCGACGATCGCGGCGCTGAAGGGAGCCACCTCGGACGGCTTGAGCACCATGGTGCAGCCGGTCGCGAGCGCCGGTGCCACCTTGCACATGACCTGGTTGAGCGGCCAGTTCCACGGGGTGATGAAACCGCAGACGCCGATGGGCTCCTTGACGATCCGCGAGGTGCCGCGGTCTTCGGAGAACGTGAAGGCGGGCAGTTGGGCCGCCGCGGTCATCAGGTGCGCAAGGCCGATCGGCACCTGCACGTTGTTGGCGAGTCCGCTCGGGGCGCCCATCTCCTCGGTCACCGCGGCGGCCAGGTCCGGCATCCGGTTCTGGTACTCGGCCACCACCGCGTTCAGGACGTCGACCCGCTCGTCGACCGATGTCTGGCTCCAGGTCGTGAAGGCCTTGCGCGCGGCCTCCACGGCCTTGTCGACGTCGGCGGCCGATCCGATGGCCACCTGGCCCGCGGCCTTCTCGGTGGCCGGGTTGATGACGTCGATGAGGTTGAGTTCGGCGGGCTCCGTCCACGAGCCGTCGATGTAGAACTTGGTGATCTCGCGCATGCTTGTCCTTCGTCTCGACACGTGTTGTCGACACCACACTATGCCTGTCGGCAGAGTGCATGTCTCCTCTTTGAGGAAACCTTTGTTGTCACATATAGGACTTTTTCGGACAGTTCGGCCTGCGGTCGACCGGAAGGCCCATCGCTAGGGTTGGGGGCATGATCCTCATCGTCGCAAAGTGGCCCGTCAAGCCCGAATTCGCCGACCAATGGCCTGAGCTCGTCCGGGAGTTCACCGACGCCACCCGCGCCGAGCCGGGCAACAAGTTCTTCGAGTGGTCGCGCAGTCTCGACGACCCGCACACCTACGTCCTGGTCGAGGCGTTCGACGACGACGCGGCCGAGGCGCACGTCACGAGCTCGCACTTCCAGGTGGCGACCACCGAGCTGCCGAAGTATCTCGAGCGGACGCCGGACATCGTCAATGTGACCGTCGATCAGGACGACTGGTCGAAGCTCGGCGAGATGTCCGTCGACTGAGCGAGCACAACCCGATTGCGTGGGTGCTCACAAGTGTCGCTTGTGGGTGCACAAGGTCGGGCCATCTGCCGTGACCGGCCCGGGTGTCCCAGGGTGGGTACATGTCCATCACGCTCGACGTCCGCCGCGCGGCCAACCGTCGTCTACTCACTGATCTCGACCATCCGCGGCAGGTCTTCGAGCACCTGACCCCGAACTGGTTCGCGGCGGTGATGGGTACGGGCATCGTCGCCAACGCGGCGGTCGCGCTGCCGATGCGGTCGGCCGCGCTGGACGCTTTCGCCACGGCGATCTGGGCGGCGGCCGCGATCCTGCTGGCGACCATCGCGACCGCATTCGTCGTGCACTGGGTGCGTCATCGCGAGAACGCCCGGGGTTATGCCGCCGATCCGGTGATGTCCCATTTCTACGGCGCACCGCCGATGGCACTGCTCACCGTCGGCGCCGGGACGTTGTCGCTGGGCGGACCGATTCTCGGGGATTCGGTGGCGCTGTGGACGAGCGTGGTCTTGTGGTCGTCGGGCACCGCCCTCGGCGTGCTGACCGCGGTGTGGGTGCCGTTCACCATGATGACCGCGCCGCGACGCAGTGAGAACGTGGCGCTGCCGGCCTGGCTGATGCCGGTGGTTCCGCCGATGGTGTCCGCGGCGACGGGCGCGGCGCTCATCGCGCACGTGCCGACCGGTCAACCGCGGCTGGCGATGCTGACCGGATGCTATGCGTTGTTCGGTGTCAGCCTCGTTCTCGGACTGATGACGATGACGATGATCTATGCGCGGCTCACCCACGGCGGCGTGCCCGAGTCCCGATCGGCGCCCACCATCTGGATCACGCTCGGAATGATCGGTCAGTCGGTCACGGCCGCGAATCTGCTGGCCGCCGAGGCCGACCACGTCTTCACCGGGGCGCAGGCGCCGATCGCCACGGGGCTCGCCGTGTTCGGCATCGTGGTCGGTCTCGCGATGGGCGGTTTCGGCGTGGCGATGTTCGCACTGGCCACCGCGGTCACCGTGCGAGCGGTCCGTCGTAGTCTGCCGTTCGCGTTGACATGGTGGAGTTTCACGTTCCCGGTCGGCACCTGCGTGACCGGGCTCCTCGCGCTGGGTGCCGCGCTCGACGCCGCGCCGATCCGTGCGCTGGGGGAGATGCTGTTCGTGGTCCTGGTCGCCGCGTGGGCGACGGTCGCGGTTCGCACCGCGCGAGCGGCGGTGCGGGGCAGCGTGTTCCGGCCGGTCTGACGTATCGGGCGGCCGGTCAACCGGGCCGGCGGACGCGCACCGCCCGCGCGGTCGCCGCGACCACTGCGGCCGCCGCCAGTATCGCCAACGGGGCCACGACGCCGACCGACCCACGGATGCTGGTGAGCAGCACGGGCAGCCCGAAGCCCAGGTAGGAGGCGACGTAGAAGATTCCGGTCACGCGGCCCCGGCTCGCTGCGGGCGTCATCGTCTCGACGTCGACGAGGCCGTCTCGCAGGCACAGCCCGTACGCGAGCCCGAGGACGATAGCGGTGAGCGCGAACACGGCCAGACTCGGCTCGGAACCCGCAGCCGCGGCCATCACGAAGCCGATCGCGGCCAGCGCAGCGCCGACGACGCCGGTCATCGGACCGGTGTGCAGTCGACGCACGACGAACTGCACGACCACGCCGGAGCCCAGACACAGCGCCGCGGCAAGACCGGGCACCCATGCCCCGTCGTATCGGTCGCCGATCCGCGCGGCCATCACGACCACCGCGACGGTCACCGACGAGAAGACCCACAACGCCATGGGAATCGACCACGACAGCGCGGCTCGCACCGACCGCGTGGTCGTCTCGTGAGCGTCGGCGGAGTCGTGGACCGGCGAGTGTGCCGGTGGGGTCAGCACGATCGCCGCGACGGCAACCGCCAACGAGGCGACTCCGGTGACCGCGAACGGCACCTCGAGTCGATGCGGGACGAACTCCGCGAGCACCCCGGTGATGACGGGTCCGAGGGCGAACCCGGTGGTGAGCACCGCTCCGGCCAGCGTCGCGCCGGACCGTCCACGCAGGTCCGCCGCCCACGCGGTGCCCGCCCCGATGGTCAGACCCGCGCCGAGCCCGACGACGAGACGGCCGACGAGCACGCCGGCCTGGTCGTGCCACACGATCATCATCAGATTGCCCAGGCCGGCGAGCATCGCGCCCGACAGAACCACCGGCCTGCGGCCGACCCGGTCCGACAGCGTGCCGCCCCCGAACAACCCCGGCAGCAACCCGAGCGCATAGATGCCGAACGCGCCGTCGACGACGGTCGCCGACAGACCTTCGTCGGCCCGCAGCACCGGGATCATCGACGCGAAATGATTGGCGCCCCAACCGGTCGTGAACAAGACCAGCAGGACCGCCGGCAGCGCGTAGCGCTTCGTGCTCTTTTCGTCGATGTCCATCGATCGTGATTGTGCCGGGGTATGAGTAGAACCAACGAATCGCATCGGGAGGTACGAGTCGACGATGAACGCAGTGCAGCAAGAATTCCATCCGGACCTGGCCCGGCCGGCCCGGGTCCTGCCGCGCGGTCTGGTGGGGCCGCGAAGCCTCCGGGTCGTCAGGTTCGTGCAGAACACCATGGCCCGCCTGCAACGCGGCGGCGATGTCGAGGTGCGTTCGCTGCCGTCGGGTGGCGGCGTCCGGATCTTTCGTCCCGACGGTTCGGCCGGAAACGCACCTGTCCTGGTGTGGGTGCACGGCGGGGGCTACGTGATCGGGCGAGCGCAACAGGATGATGCACGGTGCCGGCATTTCAGCCGCGAGCTGGGCGCGGTGGTGGTCTCGGTGGATTACCGCCTCGCGCCCGAGGATCCGTTCCCGGCCGCCCTCGATGACTGCCACGAGGCGCTCTCCCTCGCGCGCGAACTGGACGGGGTGGATTCGTCGCGGATCGTGATCGGCGGGGCGAGCGCGGGGGGTGGCCTCGCCGCGCAGCTGGCTCTGCGGATCAGGGATCTCGGTGAGCCGACACCTCTTCTCCAACTGCTGGTCTACCCGATGCTCGACGACCGCACCGGTGCCGACGGCCCGTCGGCGATGGAAACCAGCCTGCGGATCTGGAACAGCAGATCGAATCGGTTCGGATGGCAGTCGTATCTCGGGGATGCGACGCCCGAAGTGGTGGCACCGGCGCGCCGAGACGATCTCGACGACCTCGCGCCCGCGTGGATCGGCGTCGGCAGCCTCGACCTCTTCCACGACGAGGATCTCGCCTACGCCGAGCGGCTACGCGACGTGGGCGTCGACTGCGATGTCGAGGTGATCCCTGGTGCGTACCACGCTTTCGACCTGCTCCTGACGTCGGCGCCGGTGTCCAAGGAGTTCGTCCGGATGCAGGTGGACGCGGTGCGAAAGGCGTTCGAGGCGAACTGATTGTCGCCCGTCGGAGCCGACGTCTGTCGGTGCGGTGACGGTTCGGCCGGCGCCGTTCGAGAGCCGCGCCGGCGCCCGGTCATCGTGTGGAGTCGAAACCGGAGAGCGCGACCACGAGCGTGTCTCGCGCCCGATCGGTACCTGCTGCCGCCGAGATGAGGGCCGCCCGCCACAGCGCCGCGATGATGGTGGGATCGGCAGTGATGGCCAGGTGCCCGAGCAATTCGTCGACGAACTGCGCCACCGGGTCCTCGCCGGATTTGGGCGGCGGCTGGCCGAGTAGATAGGCGAACCGCTGGGCCACCGCGTAGTCGAATCCCACCAGCAGGACCTCGCTCGCGCTGCGCGATGTGGCGGCGGCACCCGACATCCGATCCAGCAGGCGCTGCTCGACGTCGGCGCGGACGAACTGATAGAGCCCCAGCTTGCTGTCGAAATGATGGTAGAGCGCGCCGGTCGTCACCTCTGCTGCCGACGCGAGTGCGCCCACGGTCACCTCGTCGAACGGCTTGGACCCGAACTGTTCGACAGCCCGCAGGGCGAGCCGTCCCTTCGGCGAGGTCGAGACCGGTATCCACTGGCGCATACCTCCATAATGGCGTTATGCTTTCCATAATCCAATTACGCCACGCACGCTGTCGAAAGGTATGGACATGAAACTCGAGTTCTTCCTGGCGCCGACCAAGGATCTGGAAGCGTCGTTGGCCCTCTACCGTGACGGCCTGGGCTGGCAGGAGGCCTGGCGCGAGGGCGACCTGACCGTGACGCTGGCGATTCCCGGCTCGGAGGCGAGCCTGATGATCGACGCGATGGATCCCGAAGCCGCACCGGGGCCGGTGTTCTCGGTCGAGAGCCTCGCCGACTTCCACTCGACCCTGCCCGCGGGGCTCGCGGTGGTCGACGAACCGGCCGAGATCCCGGGCGGCTTCATGGCGACCTATCGGGATCCGGGCGGCGCGACGCTGTATGTGCTCGACCAGTCGACGGGTGGGTGATCGCGACGGTCGATTCAGACGGAACCGGCGGCGTTGGGGGAACCGGCCACACGCCGAGCGAAACGCTCGACCCGCCTGCCGAGGCCTTCGATGCGCTGTTGGCGCACCCCTTCGGGGTCGGCACCGGCGAAGATCTTCGACGGTTTCGCTCTAACGTTGGAGTTGCACTGGAATTCTGAGCAGATCAACGCACCCAGGGTGTCGCCCTTGCGGCCGGCGGCGCCGCCCCGTTTGGCGCTGTAGAACGCCACCTCGTTCGGCAGCTGGACGTCTTCGCACAGCGAGCACTGGGGACGGGTTCTCGGTTGCGATGACCCGAGTCTGAGTATCACTCCGACGGGCTCGTCGTCGACCGGTGTGACGAGATAGCCGACCAGTGGCAGCTTGGGGTCGCGCCAGCCGAGGAAGAGCAACTTCTCCCAGTCGATCGCGTCGAAGCCGATCGGAAGCGTCAGCGAATTACGTTCCCGACGAGTGGAATTGACGAAACAGGCGCGGATCTGCGCCTCGGTGAGGGCGTGCATGAGTATGTCCTTGACATCGTTCGGAGGAAGGAAGGTACGCCTGAAGCGGCACGGGCCGCCGTTCGACGACTCACGTGCCTTCGGGGCGGGCCCCTCAAGCGAGGCCGGCGAAGCCGCCGGCTACTCCCTCGTGCCCAGCGGGCCTCCGTGCTGACGGTGACATGGATCCGATGATGTCAAAGTCTCGCCGAGGGTGACAGCCAGGTTGTCTTGCGAGCGTGCGTTCTCCGGCATAGGCCGGCAATGTGATGGTGCCCCCAGTCGGACTCGAACCGACACTGGGCGGATTTTAAGTCCGCTGCCTCTGCCAATTGGGCTATAGGGGCCTGGAACCCGCGGGCCCTCGACAGGGCCCGCGAAATAGGCACGGCGACTCACAGCATGTCACGCGCGGGGTTGCGCGGACGCGGCGGCGGTTGTCGCGAAGACCGCGATCCGGTCCCAGCCGAGCTCCATGATCATCCGTTGAGACGATTGACCGCCTTCATTAATGCTGTTAACTTAACGTCGATAACTCACCGATTCGGGGGTGCTTCGATGTTGGCGAAGATGACTCACTTGGTTCTGCAGGCGCCGAGAAAGGTGCTCGCCGGAGCGGTGCTGCTGCTCGTGGTGGCCGGTGTGTTCGGCGCGACCGCCGCCGGCCATCTGCTGGCCGGCGGGTACAGCGACCCGGCTTCGGCCTCGTCACGTGCCGACCTCGTCCTCGACGAGACCTTCGACCGGGGCGGCATGCAGGTCGTGGTGAAACTCGACGGACCCGCGGGGATGGACATGGCCACCGACCCCGTCGCCCGGGAGGTGGGGACCGGGATCGTCGCCGAACTGGCGGCCAACGAACATGTCCAGGAACCGATCCTGTCGGTCTGGGACAACCCGACGATGGCGCCCGCGCTGGTCAGTGAGGACTCGTCGTCGGCGCTTGTGGTGTTCCGGCTCGACGGCGGTGAGGAGAACGCACCCGGCTATGCCGCCGAGATCGATGAGCAGTTCAGCGGGGAACGTGACGGCATCACGGTTCGGGTCGGCGGACAGGCATTGGTGTTCAGCCAGGTCAACGAGCAGACCTCGCGGGATCTCGCGATCGCCGAAGGGATCGCGATCCCGATCAGCTTTTTGTTCCTCATCGTCGTGTTCGGCGGGCTCGTCGCCGCCGCCTTGCCGGTGGTCATCGGCATCGTGGCGATCATCGGGACCTTCGCCCTGTTGCGGCTCATCGCGGCGTTCACCGACGTGTCGATCTTCGCGCTGAACCTCACCACCGCCCTCGGCCTGGCGTTGGCCATCGACTACACACTGTTGCTCGTCACGCGCTACCGGGAGGAACTCGCGCGCGGGGCGGAACGACCCACCGCGATCGCCACCACGATGGTGACCGCGGGACGGACGGTTGCCTTCTCCGCGGTGACGGTCGCGTTGTCGCTCGCGGCGCTCGCCATCTTCCCGATGTACTTCCTGCGTTCGTTCGCGTTCGCCGGGGTCGGTGTGGTGCTGGTCGCCTCGCTCGCGGCGCTGATCCTCACCCCGGCGTTGCTGGCCGTGCTGGGCCCGCGGATCGACGCGCTCGACGTCCGCCGGCCGGTGCGCCGCCTGCTGCGTCGCCCTGCGCCATCACCTCGGCCGATCGAGGAGACCCGCTGGTATCGCCTGGTGCAGTTCGTGCTCCGGCACGCGCTACCGGTCGCGCTCGTGGTGACCGCGGTGCTGCTCGTGCTCGGCGCGCCGTTCCTCGGCATCCGCTTCGGGTTCCCCGACGACCGGGTCCTGCCGGAGTCCGCGTCGTCGCATGCGATCCAACAGGAGATCCGCGCCGACTTCGAGCAGGACATGGCCTCGACCGCGGCGGTCGTCGTGACCGGCGTCGATGATCCGTCGATGCTCGACGACTACGCGAGCCGCCTGTCCGCGGTTGCTGACGTGGACTCGGTGACCACTCCGGCCACCACCTTCGTCGACGGACGGGCGGTTGCGCCGGGTGCCCCCGACGATCTCCGGGGCGACACCGCGATCATCACCGTGTCCTCGGGTGCGGAACCGATGCACGAGGACGGACAGCGGCAATTGGAGTCGATGCGCGCGATCGCGCCACCGGGGGATGTGGAGGTGTTGTTCACCGGTCCCGCCGCCACGAACGCGGACACCGTCGACGCGATCTATGCCCATCTGCCGTGGGTGCTCGGGTCGATCGCGGTCGCGACCTTCGTACTCCTGTTCCTGTTCACCGGCAGCGTCGTGCTCCCGTTGAAGGCGCTGGTACTCAATATTCTCTCGTTGTCGGCGACCTTCGGTGCGATGGTCTGGTTCTTCCAGGACGGCCACCTCGACGGCCTGGGCACCACCGCGACCGGCTATCTCGTCGCGACGATGCCGGTGCTGATGTTCTGCATCGCGTTCGGGCTGTCGATGGACTACGAGGTGTTCTTGCTGGGCCGCATCCGCGAGGAGTGGTTGTCATCGGATGGCACACGCGCTGCCAGCGACCATGCGGTCGCTGTCGGAATCGCGCGCACCGGTCGTGTGATCACCGCCGCAGCGTTGCTGATGAGTATCGTTTTCGCCGGGATCGCCGCGTCCGAGGTCTCGTTCATGCGTATGTTCGGGGTGGGCCTGACACTCGCGGTTCTGATGGACGCGACCGTCATCCGCATGCTGTTGGTGCCGGCGTTCATGCGCCTCGCTGGTCGTGCGAACTGGTGGGCGCCGGGACCCCTGCGCCGACTTCACGACAGGATCGGGCTGTCGGAAGGTGGTCCGGCCCCGGTCCCGGCCGCGCCGGATCGACGATCGACACAGGAGCACAGTGCGCAGCACAGCGAAGAGGACCCGCTCACCCCGCGGATCGGGTGAACTGCTCGCCGAGGAGATCATCGAGGCGGCATCGGAACTCCTCGTCGAGCACGGAGACGATGCCGCGGTGTCAATCCGTGCTGTCGCATCGCGGGTCGGGGTCACGCCGCCATCGATCTACCTGCACTTCGGCGACAAGGACGAGCTCCTGGACGCGGTGTGCGCACGATACTTCGAGCAGCTCGACGGCGAACTCGCCGCTGCGGCCGCCGGTGTCGACGACCCCCTCGAGCGGGCGCTGCAGCAGGGCCTGGCCTATGTCCGGTTCGCCATCGCCACGCCCGCGCTGTACCGCATCGCCTTTCGCCAGCACGCGCCCGGGCCGTCGAAGGTCGACCAGGTCCTCTCCGCGTCGGCGTTCACCAGGATCTCGGCGACCGTGACCGAACTCGCCGGCGAGGGCTTCTATCCGGAATCCGACGTCGGCGAGGTGGTCCTCGAACTCTGGGCCGCCGCGCACGGCGTGGCGTCGCTGATGCTGGCCAAACCAGACCTCGCGTGGGGCGACGATCTCCGATTGGCGGAGACACTGCTCCGTGCCGTCTGCCTCGGCCGTACGGCCCTGGGCATGCTCGGTGTCGACACCGAGCCCGACGAGGTCCGCGCCTGGCTCCGTGATCAACGGCACGCGGGGCGTTGAGTCGGCGGTCGCACGACACCCAGGTCAAGAGAAGGTAAAGTCGGAACCTGACGGCCTCTGTACGCGTTGACATTGCAGATTCGCCTGTCACTGCCGACCAACAAGTACGAAGGAGCACGTAGGTGCGAGAGAGCAGCAATCCGGTTATGCGCGGCGTGGTCCGCGATAACCAGACCGGCCCCGCCGGGTTCGGTGCCGGAGCGGCCGCGGCCGGCCAAGGCGCCATGTGGAATCAGTACGGTCAGCAAACCGACCCCTACACGCGACCGGCGCCCCCGGTCTCCCGCCAGCTCACCATCGACGACGTGGTCACCAAGACCGCGATGACGCTGGGTGTCCTGGCCATCTCCGCGATCGCGGCGTACTTCCTCGTGGACTCCAACGAGGCGCTCGCGACGCCACTCATGCTCGTCGGCGCGTTCGGCGGTCTGGGCCTGGTCCTCGTCGCGACGTTCGGCCGCAAGCAGGACAACCCGGCAATCGTTCTCGCCTACGCCCTCCTGGAAGGCTTGTTCGTCGGCTCGATCTCGTTCGTGTTCGCGAACTGGATGGTGTCCGGCGACACGTCGGCCGGAGCCCTGATCGGGCAAGCGGTCCTCGGCACCTTCGGCGTGTTCTTCGGCATGCTGGTGGTGTACAAAGTCGGCGCCATCCGCGTGACCCCGCGGTTCACCCGCATGCTGTTCGCCGGCATGATCGGCGTGATCGTGCTGATGCTGGGCAACTTGGTGATCGGCTTCTTCAACGGCGGTGAGGGCTTCGGCCTGCGCGACGGTGGTCCGCTCGCGATCATCTTCTCGCTGGTGTGCATCGCGCTCGCCGCGTTCAGCTTCCTGCTCGACTTCGACGCCGCAGACCGGCTCATCCGTGCAGGCGCCCCGGAACGGGCTGCCTGGGGAGTCGCTCTCGGCCTGACCGTCACCCTGGTGTGGCTCTACGTCGAGATCCTGCGCCTGCTGAGCTACTTCAACTCGGAGTAGTCACCACGTCTCGAAAGGGCGCCCACTCACGTCGAGTGGGCGCCCTTTCGCGTCGAGTGGGCGCCACTTGCCGTCGAGTGGGCGCCCTTTCTCGTTCACTGGGCAGTCTGGCCGTTGAGTCGATGCTTCTTTGCCTCGCCCGGTCGAGGGCGGTCAATCCAATCAACCGAAAGTGGTGCCCACTCGACGAAAACTGGCGCCCAGTCGACGGAAAGTAGCGCCCAGTCGACGGAAAGTGGCACCCAGTGGACGAAAAAGGGCGCCCACTCGATGCGAGTGGGCGCCCTTGTCGACGAACGGTCAGCTGAGGCGCTCGAGCACCATCGCCATGCCCTGGCCTCCGCCCACACACATCGACTCGATGCCGAAGGTCTTGTCGTGGGTCTGCAGATTGTTGAGCAGTGTGGTGGTGATGCGTGCGCCGGTCATCCCGAATGGGTGGCCGAGTGCGATGGCACCCCCGGAGACGTTCAGCTTGTCGTGGTCGATGCCGAGCTCGTTGGCCGATCCGAGCACCTGCACGGCGAAGGCCTCGTTGATCTCGACGAGGTCGATGTCCGAGATCGACTTCCCCGAGATGCGCAGCACCTTGCGGATGGCCTCGATCGGTCCGAGGCCCATGATCTCGGGGGAGAGCCCGGTCGCCGCGGTGGCGACAACGCGCGCCAGCGGAGTCAGACCCAGTTCTTTGGCCTTGGTGTCGCTCATGATCACCAGGGCTGCGGCGCCGTCGTTCAGCGGGCACGCGTTGCCCGCGGTGATCGTGCCGTCCGGCCGGAACACCGGTTTGAGCTGGGACACCTTCTCGTAGGTGGTGCCTGCGCGCGGCCCGTCGTCGGTCGTGACGGAGGTGCCGTCGGGGAGGGTGACGGGGTCGATCTCGCGTTCGAAGAAGCCGGCCTTGATCGCTTCCTCGGCCCGGTTCTGACTCAGCACACCCCAGCGGTCCTGGTCCTCACGGGAGATCCCGGTGAAGCTGGCGACGTTCTCCGCGGTCTGGCCCATGGCGATGTACACGTCGGGGATCAGGCCGTCCTGGCGAGGATCGTGCCAGGTACCGGCACCGCCTTCGGCTGACTTCTCGGTGCGGGCCATCGCCTCGTCGAACACCGGGTTCTTCGAATCGGGTGCGCCGTCGGCGCCGCCGGAGATCCCGAAACTCGAGACACTCTCGACGCCGCCGGAGATGATCACGTCGGCCTCGCCGGCCTTGATGGCGTGCAGGGCCATGCGGGTGGTCTGCAACGACGACGAGCAATACCGATTCACCGACACTCCGGGCACGTGGTCGAGGCCGAGTTCCACGGCGATCACCCGGGCGATGTTGTAGCCGCCCTGCCCGCCGGGCTGGCCGATGCCCCAGTGGATGTCCTCGATGTCGGCGACGTCGAGCTCGGGCACCTTCGCGAGGGCCGCGGCGACCATCTGGCGCGAGAGTTCGTCGGGGCGGACATCTTTGAGGGACCCCTTACCGGCGCGGCCGATCGGGGAGCGGGCATGGGCGACGATCACTGCTTCAGGCATGTCGCCAGATTACCCCCTAGCAGTTGCTTGGTTCGGGGTCGCTCCCACTGAGCTGCGCGCCTACCCGCGCGGCGGCGTCGTGTTGGTCGAAGCCGCGATCGGAGCGCTCGCCGGACCCCTGGTCAGGCAGCCCCGACGGCGCCCCGGCCTCGTCCGGACTCTGTCCGAGTAGCCGGCGAAGGCGCGTGATCAGCCGCCGCCGTTCCACCGCCTCGGACACCTCGGGAGCTTGCGGGAGCGGCGTAGGGCCCCACTCGTCGATGGCTGCGAGCACCTCGGGCATCAGGATGTCGGACGCCAGGGCATACCCGGCCGCGGAGGGATGATATTGGTCCGGAGAGAACATGTGCTCGGGTTTGGCGAGGAACTCTTTTGCCAGCAGGTCGGCCATCGGAACGGGCCGACCACCCGCATTCCGGACGGCGCCACGCTGTGCGGCGGCCAGCCGGAGTCCAAAGCGCCGCAGGACCGTACGCAGCGGCTGCGGAATCGCCGTGATCACCCCGAAGTCCGGGCAGGTGCCGACGACCACCGCGGCGTCCTGGGCGACGAGTAGCGACACCGCCTCCCCGAGCCGTCGGGCCGACGTCCGGATCCGGTTGCGGGCGGTGATGTCGTTCGCGCCGATGAGGATGACCGCCAGGTCGGGGCGCTCACCGGTGATGAACATCGCGTCGATCTGGGCGGCGAGTCCCCGCGACGTCGCGCCGACGATGGCCTTGTTGGCGTACCGGACGGTCTTCCCGGTCTCGGCGGCCACGCGCCGCGCGACCTGGACTCCCGGCGTCTCGTCCGCGGTGTCGGCGCCGAGACCCGCCGCGGTGGAATCACCGAACACGACGAAGAACAGGTCGACCGGCGTCGTGCGGGTGTAGCGATGCGGGCCGGTGCCGTCGGGTAGGTAGATACCGTCGCCGTTGGGGGCGTCGTCGGTGCGGTGGGGGATCACGGTGCGAGCGGTGACCGCCTGATTGTTCAGGTAGTTGTACGCCGCCCACGACGCCCCGGCGCTGGCCGCCGTTGCCGCCACGGTCGCCCCGACGTCACGCAGAACGCGGTTGTTGTCCATCATGCCCTGACCGATGATCGGATCGGCGAGACCACCGATCCGTCTGTTCGCACCTCCACAACACGGCTGCCAGCTTAGTCCGAGTTCGAGCCGTGCCCGCCTCTCTGGGACGATGGACACATGCGCATTGCTGGACACGTCGTGGATCTCGTGGGCGACACCCCGCTGGTCAAGCTCAACTCGGTGACCAGACCCGGTTCGGGTCTCGTCGCGGCCAAGATCGAATACCTGAATCCGGGTGGCAGCAGCAAGGACCGCATCGCGGTGCGGATGGTGGATGCCGCCGAACAGTCCGGTGCGCTGAAACCGGGGGGGACCATCGTCGAACCGACGTCGGGCAACACCGGCGTCGGACTGGCGCTCGTGGCGCAACAGCGCGGCTACAAGTGTGTGTTCGTGTGCCCGGACAAGGTCGGCGCGGACAAGCGGAATGTTCTGCGGGCCTATGGCGCAGAGGTGGTGGTGTGTCCGACTGCGGTCCCGCCGGATCACCCGGACAGCTATTACTCCGTCTCCGATCGTCTGGTCCGCGAGATCGACGGTGCCTGGAAGCCCGACCAGTACTCCAATCCGGCCGGGCCGCAGAGCCATTACGAGACCACGGGGCCGGAGATCTGGGCGGACACCGAGGGCAAGGTCACCCATTTCGTCGCCGGCGTGGGGACCGGCGGCACCATCACCGGGACCGGCCGCTACCTCAAGGAGGTCTCCGACGGTTCGGTGCAGGTCGTCGGCGTCGATCCCGAGGGATCGGTGTACTCCGGCGGGACCGGCCGTCCGTATCTGGTCGAGGGGGTGGGCGAGGACTTCTGGCCGACCGCCTATGACCCGACGGTGCCGGACGAGATCATCGCCGTCTCCGACGCCGATTCGTTCGACATGACGCGACGTCTCGCCCGCGAGGAAGGACTGCTCGTCGGCGGCTCCTGCGGGATGGCGGTCGTGGCGGCCCTCGAGGTGGCCGAACGTGAAGGGCCGGACGCCGTCGTGGTGGTTCTGCTGCCCGACGGTGGCCGCGGCTACCTCGGAAAGATCTTCAACGACGAATGGATGAGCAGCTACGGCTTCCTGAGGTCGCCGCTCGACGGCAAGACCAAGGAGTCCCTCGTCGGAGATGTGTTGCGAGGCAAGACCGGAGCGCTGCCCGATCTGGTGCACACCCACCCACAGGAGACGCTGCGCGACGCCATCGAGATCCTCCGCGAATACGGTGTGTCCCAGATGCCCGTCGTCGGTGCGGAACCGCCGGTGATGGCCGGCGAGGTCGCCGGCGCGGTCACCGAGCGTGACCTGCTCGGCGCGGTTTTCGAGGGTCGGGCCAATCTCGCCGATCCCGTCTCACAGCACATGGGCGATCCGTTCCCGCTGATCGGTTCCGGCGAGCCGTTGTCGGCGGCCACCAAGGCGCTCTCCGAGTGCGACGCACTGATGGTGGTCGAAGAGGGCAAGCCGATCGGCGTCATCACCCGCCATGACCTGCTGGCCTTCGTCAGCAGCCACCCCACCGTCGGCTGAGCCGGCAGTCAGCACCGTCGGCGCCGCCGACGCGACCCGAGGAGCAACGAAGTGAGTGAACAGCGCAGCGCTGCGGATTCGTCTCGCTGGCAGGGGTTCTCCACCCAGGCCATCCACGCCGGATACGATCCGGACCCGCAGACCGGTGCGGTCAACGTGCCGATCTATGCCAGCTCAACCTTCGCCCAGGACGGTGTCGGCGGGCTACGCGACGGATTCGAGTACGCCCGCACCGGCAACCCGACCCGCCGTGTCCTGGAGGCCAACATCGCGGCCATCGAACGGGGAACGTACGGGCGGGGTTTCGCCAGTGGCATGGCCGCCACCGATGCGCTGCTGCGGGCAACCCTGCGTCCCGGCGACCATCTGGTCATCCCGAACGACGCCTACGGCGGCACCTTCCGGCTGATCGACAAGGTCTTCACACAGTGGGGCATCACCTATTCGGCGGCCCCGGTGTCCGACGTCGATGCCGTGCGGGCGGCGATCACGCCGGCCACCAAGCTGGTGTGGATCGAGACCCCGACGAATCCGCTGCTCAACGTCGGCGACATCGAGGCGTTGGCCGCCGTCGCACACGACGCCGGGGCGAAACTGGTGGTGGACAACACCTTCGCCTCCCCATATCTGCAGCAACCGCTGTTGCTCGGCGCGGATGTGGTGCTCCACTCGACCACGAAGTACCTCGGCGGACACTCCGACGTCGTCGGCGGTGCGCTCGTCACCAACGACGAGGAGATCGACGAGGCCATCGCATTCCTGCAGAATGGCGCCGGCGCGGTTCCCGGACCGTTCGACGCCTACCTCACCATGCGCGGCATCAAGACTCTCGCCGTCCGGATGGACCGGCACTGCGACAACGCCGAGAAGATCGTCGAGTTCCTCTCGGCACACCCCAAGATCGACAGTGTCCTCTACCCCGGGCTGCCGACGCATCCCGGCCATGACGTCGCCGGAAAGCAGATGCGCCGGTTCGGCGGCATGGTGTCCGTTCGCCTCAAGGGCGGACAGGTTGCGGCGCAAGAGTTCTGCGCACGCACCGAGGTGTTCACCCTGGCCGAGTCGCTCGGCGGCATCGAGTCGTTGATCGAGCACCCCGGTGCGATGACCCACGCGTCGACCGCCGGTTCGCTGCTGGAGGTCCCGGCCGACCTGGTGCGGCTGTCGGTGGGGATCGAGGACATCGCCGATCTGCTCGGCGACCTCGAGAACGCGCTCGGCTGAACGCGATCCCGTCGTGTCCGTGACCCAGGATGACATCGACAGCGCAGCGACGACGCTGTCGACGGTGATCCGTCGCACCCCCATGATCGCGTCGCGGGTCCTGTCCGAGCGGATCGGCTGCGAAGTGTGGCTGAAGTGCGAGAACCTGCAGCGCACAGGGTCATTCAAGCCGCGGGGTGCCTACAACAGGATCTCCCGGCTGTCCGACGAGGAACGCGCGCGGGGCGTTGTCGCCGCGAGCGCGGGCAACCACGCGCAGGGCGTCGCGTGGTCGGCCTCTTCGTTGGGTATCGCGTCACGTGTGTACATGCCGCGAGGCGCCGCGTTACCGAAGATCGCGGCGACCAAAGCGTATGGCGCCGAGGTCATCCTCGAGGGTTCGACGGTCGATGAGGCGCTGGTCTCGGCACGTGCGTTCGCCGACGAGACCGGCGCGGTGCTGATCCACCCGTTCGACCACCCGCACATCGTCGCCGGTCAGGCGACCGTCGGGTTGGAGATCCTCGAGCAGATGCCCGACGTCGACGCGATCGTGGTGCCGCTCGGCGGTGGCGGGCTGCTGGCCGGGATCGCCGCCGCGGTGAAGGCGCGACGCCCCGACGTCACCATCATCGGCGTTCAGGCCGCCCAGGCGGCGGCATGGCCGCAGTCCCTCGCCGACGGACATCCGGTCGCGGCGGCGTCGATGAACACCATGGCCGACGGGATCGCGGTGGCCCGGCCCGGCGACGTACCGTTCGCCCACATCTCCGAGTTGGTCGACTCCGTCGTCACGGTCAGCGAGGAATCGTTGAGCACCGCACTGCTGTTGATGCTCGAACGCGCCAAACTGATCGTCGAACCCGCCGGGGCGGCTGCGGTCGCCGCGGTCACCGCAGGCGCGGTGGACCTCTCCGGGAACGTGTGCGTCGTCGTCTCCGGCGGGAACATCGACCCGCTGCTGCTCAGTCATGTGACCACCCACGGTCTGACCGCCGCCGGACGGTTCCTGACCGTCACCGCGACCGTGTCCGATCGCCCCGGCGGCCTGATCGCCCTGCTGGAACTGCTTCGCGATCTGGGCGCGAGCGTGGTCGACGTCGTCCATTCGCGGGTGGCCGACGACCTCTACCTCGACGAGGTCCAGGTGACCGTCAGCGTGGAGACCCGCGGACCCGAACACCAGCGGGAACTACGCCGGTCGCTGTCGGATGCTGGGTTCCTGCGCGACTGATCCGCCGACAGAACCCGGTTTCGCGCCGACAGAACCCCGATTCGTGCCGACAGAACCCGGGCCGACCCCGTCTGGTCGGCGACGAGCCCGTCAGGTCTGAGGTGACAGCTTCGCGAAATGACGAATCGTGTCGGTCTCGACGGTCTTGAACACGCTCGCGGCGGTCGGCCCGCTGAACGCGGTCACCGCCTTCGCCGACGTCGACAGTTCGAGGGCGAATGACCAGACGAGCCGGCAACCGACATCGGCAGGCCGGATCTCGGTGAGCTCGCCGAAGCGCTTCACACCGGGCGTGGAGGCCGAAACCGCGTGGAAAGCGTTGCGGTACTCGCCGGTCTCGCTGTTCTCGTCCCACACGAAGAAGTGCTCCGACAAGGCCAATCCGGGGCCGAGCGACGCCTTTCGGGTGGTGCCGACGCCGTACGGAGCAGGTGAGGTGAACTCGATGGATTTGATCGCTCGGCACCAGTCCAGGGTGTTGTGTCTCGTCAGTTCGGCCCACGCGCGCGCAGGACTGACGGGCAGGTTCACGTCGATGACGTAGGTCACCGGCGCCGAGTCGAAGAATTCGAGGTCGATGGACTCCAGGGGATAGCTACGCGCCATGGGTCTCATTCATACACGGGGAGCCAGTTTGTTGCGCCGTGCGTGCGATGTCGCCGGTGCGGAGAGGTAACGATTCGGGCCGTCCGGCATGGTCGCCTGGACCGCACCCATGGCGCAGGGTTTACTCTTGGGTTCTTCTTAGTTGTACAGATCAACCATCAGTGTTGGCCGGACGTTTACCCGGGGAGGTCATGACCGCAACGGCGCAGGAGGACGTGGCTACAGAGCGGTCGTTACCGGCCGCTCTGTGGTTTCGTGTCCATCCGTTCATGGCTCGCACACGTGCATATCTGGCACAACCACACTGGTGGCTGGAGATCGCGATCGTGTGGTCGATCTTCCAGGCGTACTCGTACGTCCGCAATCTCGGCGGCAAGGAGGTCGCGCCCGCCTTCGCCAACGGCTCGGCGATCGAAGACCTGCAGGAGCGGCTACACCTCGCGATCGAGATGCCGGTCAACCAGTGGGTCAACACCCAGCGGCTCGTCGCCGACCTCAGTTCGGTGCACTATCACACGCTGCATTGGTGGGTCACCATCGGCGTGGCGGTCTGGCTGTACCGGACGAACCGCCCGGCGTATCGCCGGGCCTCCCTTGTCCTGGCGTTCACCACGTTGACCGCGCTGGTCGGTTTCTACCTGATTCCGACGGCGCCACCGCGGATGTATGCGGGCTACCACGACATCCTGGCGCAGACGGCGAGCTGGGGCTGGTGGGAGTCGTCGGGGTCACCTGGCCCGGAGTCGATCACCAACCAGTTCGCCGCCATGCCCTCCCTGCACTGCGGCTGGGCGATCTGGGCGGGGCTGATGATCGCGATCTACGCCCGGCGGACCTGGGTCCGGGTGCTGGGCGTCGTGTACCCGCTGACGACATTCTTCGTCGTCGTCGGCACCGCCAATCACTGGATACTCGACATCGTCGTCGTGGCCGTGATCATCGCGGTGGCGATGGTGGTGGTGTACCGCCCGTGGCGTCAGGCCGCCGGCGCGGCGGTGCCCGAACCCGCAGCGGAGAGGTCCGCCGCGTAGCGGATCACCGAGCCGACCGGACCGAGCCGGCGTTCGGTGATGACGATCGCCTCGGCGAGCTGGCCGGGGTCGTCGACATCCGCGACAAGCGCGACGGTGTACCCGTTGTTGCCCAACATGAATGGCACCACGTCGGCGTAGTGGTTGCTGACGACGGCCAGGGGGACGTTGCGGCGGAACAGGTCGCGGGCGTGATCGAGGACTGCGGGGTCGTCGTCGACGACCACCAGTGCCACATCGGGAACGCGTGTGTGCTTTCTCATGGTCCAAGGATGATGCCGCAGGTTGGGGATCATCTCTGCCGTTGCTGTGAGGTGGCTGTGGATGCTTCGGTGGCCTGTGGATGACGTCGCGGTAACGCTGGTGAATGGGGCTAGGTTTCCGGTCCATGGGACGCAACCGGAAACCAGCACCGCGATGGGCACCACACGATGTCGCCCGGATTCGGGCCGAACTGGCCCACGGATACCAGCAGTTCATCGCCATCGGAGACCGCGAGATCGAACTGAACGAGATCACCCTCGAGCAGCTGTCGGCGCTCGTCGACGACGGGATACTGCAGGATCTGCGGCCGGACTTCCACGACGAGCTGCTCGAGGAGCAGGAGTTCTACCTCGAGAACCTCCCCAGGCTGCGGAACGATCGGGTCTATGCGCAGACCGCCGCCGCGAGTGTTGCGACGTTCGCTCCGATCTGGATACCGCTGTCCGCCGTCGAGGCGGCGCGTTCGGTCGAATACCAGCGTTCCGACACCACGTCGTTGATCGCCCTCGGTTACTCCGGGTGCCTGTTGTTCGACGAACCGATCGGCCGGATCCGGGCGTGCATCGACCTGTTCAGGCTCGACGTGACCGACGTCGATGTGGACGGGGTCCTGTGGTGGGGATATGTCGACGATGAACCGGACGAGCAGGACAGTGGGGCGTCTGATCGCGGCCGGCTACGGGCCGACGCGGTGATTCTGCACGTACTGACCAGGACTCGCCCGTCCGAACGACTCGACTTTCTGAGTCCGTGGCGGGCATCGACGTTGGCCGATGCCGCGCGGGTCGTTGTGCCGCTCACGCTCGATCTGAAGGTGACACAAGCCGATGACATCGAACCGATCGTCACCGTGCTCCAGCAACTCGGCACAGCCGTCGAAGAGAGCCGGCTTCGGTTGAACCAGCTCTCCATCCCGAAGAGCAAGTACGAGTACGTGAAGCCAGGTTGGCCGAAACTGCCCAGGATGACGTCGGTGTCTGTGTTGGCCGCATGACCGGGGTCGACGGTGCGTTGCGGCTGCGCTCTGGATGGTTCGAATTCTGGTCTGCGGATGGTCTGTTTTCTGATCTATGCTGAGCGGCGTGCGTATTCTTCCTCTGTCCGTTGCCAAGGCCAAGCTCAGTGAGCTGGTGGAGGAGGTGATGCGCACACACGAACACATCACGGTGACCCGCAACGGATCAGCGGCGGTGGTTCTGGTCAGTGCCGACGAGTGGGATGCCGTGCAGGAAACCCTTTACTGGCAGAGTCGGCCCGGGCTGGCAGACGATATTCGAGAGGCGCGCGAGGCGCTTGCTGACGAGTCGACTCTCGACGAAGCTGCGGTTCGTGCCCGATACGCGCGCTGATGACGTACCGCGTGCAGCTCGCGCCGAGCGCTGTGCGATCGCTCGACAAACTCTCACCGCGCTACGTTCACGCTGTGATCGACTTCATCTACGGACCACTCGCGCAGAATCCGCAGCGTGTCGGCAAGCCGCTCCTCGGCGAGTTGCCGGGCTTGCACTCCGCTCGTCGGGGCGCATACCGGGTGATCTACGAATTGCCAGATGATGCAACGGTTCTGGTGATCCGGGTAGACCATCGAGCCCATGCCTACCGCCAGCGGTAGGTGAGGGTGGCGAATCGGGGATGGGCAGAGCCCCGCCGGTCACGCAACATGGCGGCCGGTGTCAAGACAATGTCTCGACACCGGCCGCCATGTTGTGGTCCGGTATTGCGCCTGCTCAGCCGTGGTACGGCTCGGCGCTGACCAACGTCGCCTTGACGACGGCGCCACTGGGCACGTTGTATTCGCGCGTTTCGCCGACCTTGGCATCGATGAGTGCGGCGCCCAGCGGCGAACTCGGCGAGTACGTCTCGATGGAGCCGTCCTTGGCGCTCTCTTCACGCGTCGCGATCAGGAAGGTCTCGGTGTCGCTCTCGTCGCCGTCGTAGTAGACCTTGACGACCGAACCGGGCAGCGCGACGCCCGACTGCGTCGGAGCCTCGCCGACCTTCGCGTTGTTCAGCAGTTCCTGCAGCTGACGGATGCGGGCTTCTTGCTGTCCCTGCTCTTCGCGGGCCGCGTGGTAGCCGCCGTTCTCCTTGAGATCGCCTTCTTCGCGACGCTCGTTGATCTCGGCAGCAATGACCGGCCGGTTGGCGATCAGGGAATCCAGCTCGCCTTTGAGGCGGTCATGCGACTCCTGGGTCAGCCACGTCACCTGTGTGTCGGTCATCGGTTACTCCTTTGTGTTGTCCGCGGCCCCGGCGTCTCTTTCACCTGGGCATATGGACTGCTCTAAATGCAGCAACACGACCCCTCGCGGAGCCGTGTATCAATACAGGATAGCAGTCACTGAGAGCTAAAGCACATCAGAGTTGTCCGACGTCGATTGTCGGAGGGCGTCCTGGTAGGTGGGTTCACGCTTCTTGAGCCACCCCACGACCAGGTAGGTCAACGGCATGATCACCATCTCCACCAACGTCTTCCAGACGAATCCGACGATCGTGTAGTTGACGAAATCACCCCAGGTGGAGATGCCCAGCGCCGTTGCTGCGATCGAGCAGAACACCAGCGTGTCGGCGAACTCGCCGACCACCGTGGAGCCGAGGAGGCGAGCCCACAGATGACGTTCCCCGGCGCGCTCCTTCATCTTCACCAGCACGAGCGAGTTCAGGAACTCCCCGGCGAGATAGCCGGCCAGCCCCGCGAGCAGGAACTGTGGCACCACACCCGCGACAGTCCGGAAGGCCTCCTGGCCCTCGTAGAACTCCGCCGCGGGCAGCTCGATGGTGAGCCAGAAGCAGATCGATGCGAGCAGGGAGACGACGAAACCGGTGAGGATGGCGCGGCGCATGGCGCGGAATCCGTAGACCTCGCTGATCACGTCGCCGAGGACGTAGGCGAGCGGGAAGAGGTAGAAGGCCCCGTCGGTGACGAGCCCGTCGAGTTGGATGGGCCCGAGTGAGAGATGTAGCCAGTCCTCGAAGAGAACGACGCCTTTGGTGGCGGTGATGTTGCTGATCAGCATCACGCCGACGAACAGCGCGAGCAGGTAGGCGTAGTAGGGACTCGAGACGGTCGCGAAGACCGCGCGGTCGCGGACCTTCCCGGTCACTGTGTCGTGCTGGTGAGGTAGGCGGGCACGTCGATGGTGCAGCCGAAGACCTCACCGATCACCGGGGGTTTCGACGTGGTGACCTCGGTGCGCATCCCCACCTGGCTCTCGGTTCCGCCCGGGATGAGGATTTCGCGTCGACCGGTCTCGTCGCCGTCGACGGAACGGCCACGTACGACACAGGCGACCGGGCTACCGGGGTCCGCCCGCGTCACGGTGAACTGCACGGCGACCGTCGAGTTGTCGACGATGTCGTATGCGGTGGCCTCCCCGGAGACGTCGGGTGCGGCGAAGCGGGAGTAGCCGAGGATGGCGATCCCTACCCCGGCCGCGATCACGAGCACAGTCAGTCCGACGAACCATGCCCGCCGGCTCGACGCCGACTGGGCGGCGGGGTACGAAGCCCGCGGGCCGGAGCGGGCGGGCCGACGATCGTCGCCGGCGCCGGGAGCGGAGCGAGCGGGCCCATCGTCACCGCCCCCGACTGAACTGTTCACGGGTCAATACCTACCATGGGAGGAGTATCGATCCGAAGGTGAGGAAGCGTGACCGAAACTCACACAGGTGGACCCCATGCCGGTCTTCGTCTGATGGCGGTGCATGCTCACCCGGATGACGAGTCCAGCAAGGGTGCCGCGACGTCGGCCAAGTATGCGGCCGAGGGACATGAGGTGCTCGTCGTCACACTCACCGGTGGTGAGCGCGGCGACATCCTGAACCCGGCGATGGATCGGCCGGGCGTCAAGGAACGCATGAGCGACGTCCGCAAAGAGGAGATGGCCAACGCCGCCGCGGCACTCGGGGTGGATCAGATGTGGCTCGGCTTCGTCGACTCCGGACTCCCGGAGGGAGACCCGCTGCCGCCGGTCCCCGAGGGTTCGTTCGCCGACATCGACATCGAGGAACCGATCGAGGCCCTGGTGAAGGTCGTCCGCGAGTTCCGTCCGCACGTGATGATCACCTACGACGAGCGTGGCGGTTACCCGCACCCGGATCACATCCGTGACCACGAGGTGTCGGTGGCGGCGTTCGACCGGGCCGGCGATCCGGAGGCGTATCCGGGGACCGGTGAGCCGTGGACGGTGTCGAAGCTGTACTACACGCACGGTTTCATCCGGGACCGCATGGTGTTGTTCTCCGACGAGTTCGAACGACACGGGCAGGAATCTCCGTTCACCGAGTGGCTCAGCAAGTGGGACCCGAGCCGCGGCGACCTGATGGGTCGGGTCACCACGCAGGTCGAATGCGGCAAGTACTTCCCGCAGCGTGACGACGCGTTGCGGGCCCATGCGACCCAGATCGATCCCAACGGGGTGTTTTTCGCGGTACCGCTGGAATGGCAGCAGCGGCTGTGGCCGACCGAGGAGTTCGAGCTGGCCAAGACGCGGGTGAAGACGTCGATCCCGGAGACCGATCTGTTCGCCGGAATCGAGGAACCGTGAGCACGTTGAGTACGACTGTCGGGCTCGTCCTGGCCCAGGAGCCGCAGGGGCCGGAGTTCGGCAAGGCGTCGCCGCTGGGCCTGTTGATCATCATCGTGCTGCTCGTCGCGACGGGGTTCCTGATCCGGTCGATGAATTCCCGACTGAAGAAGCTCCCGAAGAATTTCGACGCCGATCATCCCGAACCCGATCAGGCTTTCGACGATGGAACGGATTCGGTGGGCGACGACGGCGTCGCCGACCGGGAGAACACAGCAGACCCCGACAACACGTCGGACACGACAGATGGGGTGCATGCCGATGAGCGAAGGTCCGCCGACACCTAACCTGCTCGGCGCGTCGACGAGTCCTTACCTACGCCAGCACGCCGACAACCCGGTCGGTTGGCAGGAGTGGGGAGACGCGGCGCTGGCGGAGGCGGCGCGCAGAGACGTCCCGATCCTGCTGTCGGTGGGCTACGCCGCCTGCCACTGGTGCCATGTCATGGCGCACGAGTCCTTCGAGGACGACGTCATCGCCGCGCAGATGAATCGTGATTTCGTGTGCATCAAGGTCGACCGCGAGGAACGGCCCGACATCGACGCCATCTACATGAACGCCACCGTCGCGATGACCGGTCAGGGCGGCTGGCCGATGACGTGCTTTCTGACGCCGTCGGGCGACCCGTTCTACTGCGGGACGTACTTCCCGTCCTCGCCGCGTGGCGGGATGCCGTCGTTCCCGCAGATCATGGGCGCGGTCACCGAGGCGTGGACGCAGCGCCGCGACGAGATCGACGCGATGGGGCAGCGGGTGGCCGATCACCTCGAGGCCAACAGCTCTGCACTACCGCTCTCCGACGTCGGCCTCGACGACCGTCTCCTCGCTCATGCGGTGTCGACCGCACTCGACGACGAGGACCGCACGTCCGGAGGATTCGGTGGCGCACCGAAGTTCCCGCCTTCTGCATTGCTCGAAGGGTTGGTGCGCTGGACGGAACGGACCGGCGACGACGCCGCGTTCGACGCGGTCCGCAGGGCATGCTCGGCGATGGCGCGCGGCGGCATCCACGATCAGCTCGCCGGCGGTTTCGCGCGCTATGCCGTCGACAACGACTGGGTGGTACCGCATTTCGAGAAGATGCTGTACGACAATGCGCAGTTGCTGCGCGTCTACGCCCACATCGCGCGCCGTACCGGGGACGCGTTCGCTCGCCGGGTGACCGAGGAGATGGTCGAGTTCCTGCGGCGTGACCTGCAGGTCGCAGGCGGGTTCGCCTCGTCGCTCGATGCCGACGCGGACGGGGTCGAGGGGTCGACGTACGTGTGGTCGCCGGACGAACTGATCAGCGTGCTCGGTGAACATGACGGTCGTCGGGCAGCCGATCTCTTCGGGGTCACCGAGGGGGGAACCTTCGAGCACGGCCAGTCGACGCTGCAGCTGGCGCACGATGCGGATGACCCGGAGTGGTTCGACGCGGTGCGACGCCGCCTGCTGGAGGCACGGTCGCGTCGACCGCAGCCGGCGCGCGACGACAAGGTCGTCACCGGGTGGAACGCGATGACGGTCACGGCCCTGGCCGAGGCGGGTGCAGGTTTGGGCCGTCCCGACTGGATCGAACTCGGCGCATGGTGTGCGCGTTCACTTCTCGACACCCACAACGTCGACGGTGTGCTGCGTCGCTCGTCTCTCGACGGTCGGGTGGGGGCACCGGTCGCGGCGCTCGACGATCATGCCGCGTTGGTCACCGCACTGCTCACGCTGCATCAGGTCACCGGCGACCCGGTGTGGCGTGACGAAGGACTGAGCCTGATCGACACGGCGATCACGGCTTTCGCCGATCCCGACCATCCCGGTACATGGTTCGACTCGATCGACAGCGACCTCATCACCCGGCCCCGGGATCCGGTCGACGGAGCCACGCCGGCCGGCGCGTCGCTGATGGCCGAAGCCCTGCTGGCCGCATCCGCGCTGGCGAAGTTCGGTCCGGCGACACGGTATGCGGAGTTGCTCGACCAGACGCTCGCACGCGCGGTCGTGCTACTCGCGAAGGTGCCGCGATCGGCGGGCCACTGGTTGTCGGTGGCCGTGGCACGGGTGGCGGGACCGCTGCAGATCGCGGTGGCCCAGGGCGAGGGCAGCCCGGGCGACCTGGCCGCCCACGCCCGCGCCATCGCACCCGGCGGATCGATCGTCGTTGCCGGGAAACGTGATTCGATCCCGTTGCTGGACGGCCGGGGCACGGTGGACGGGGCCGACGCCGCATACGTGTGCCGGGGCACCGTGTGCGGTCTGCCCGTCACCGACGGTGGCGCGCTGCTTGCCCAGTTGGCGTGACGTGATGACCGGGCACCTGCAGTTCGAGGTGCGTGCCGCGAACGCCGACGACGCCCGCGCCGTGGCCGAGTCGCGGGCCCAAGTGGCCGCCGAAGGGCGTTGGATACTCGCCGAACCTCCGGTCGACATCGATGCGGCGATGGAGGTCTTCCGACGGGTCCTCGACGACGACACCGCACATGTCGTGGTGGCGGTGGACGCCGCGGATCGGTTCATCGGTATGGCATCGGGATTCGATCAGCACCCCGGGCCGGTGACCTTCGGCATGCATGTGCTCGCCGAGCATCGTCGGCAGGGGGTCGGTTCCGCGCTGCTGCAGTCGATCCTGACCTGGAGCCGCGAGCGGGGTACGCACAAAGTGGTGTTGGAGGTGTGGCCGCACAACCACGCTGCGATCGGATTGTACGAACGGCATGGGTTCGTCCGGGAAGGCTTGCGGCCGAGGCAGTATCGGCGTCGCAACGGTGAGCTGTGGGACATCGTGGAGATGGGTCTGGAACTCGTGTAGTGGTACTCGTCGACTGGGCGCCACATTCCGTCGACCGTGCGCTACTTTTCGTTGACTGTGCCTTACTTTTCGTTGACTGTGCGCCGTTCTCCGTCGACTGGGCGCACGTAACCTGAAATGACCGTCGGCTGCATCTGAAAGAGGCTCGTCGAGGGCTGCCGCGAGGTCGTCTTGATTGATTCGAACTGGATCCGCCGGGACAGTGGCACCTTCACCCCATGCCGGGACGGCCCACCGACGGCGGGTGAACCGTCTGCGCAGTCAACCAGACGGCGCCCAGTCAACGGGGAGTAGCGCACAGTCGACGGAAAGTGGCGCCCAGTCGACGGAGAACGGCGCCCAGTCAACCATAGGCTGTGTAGTCCGTCCGGACCATTGTGAGCTGGGAGGTATGCCGGTACCGTGACGGGATGCATACTGCCGCAAGGTACATCGGGCGGCACATGCGTTCGCTCACCGTCATCGCTGTCACAGTGGTCGCGGGCCTCTGCGCGAGTTCGGTGCTCACACACGCCGAGGCGTCGCCGGCTCCGCGGATGGTGGCGCTGGGGAATTCCTACATCTCCGGCCAGGGCGCCGACGATTACCGGCCGTTGCCGGCGGACACGTCGTCGTACGAAACCGGGACGACCGGTCCCGACAACTACTGTTTCCGCAGCCGGCATGCCGCCGTCGAGCTCGTCGCCCGATCACTCGGAGCTCCGCTCATCAACGTCACGTGCGCGAATGCGCAACCGCAACATGTGGATCGGACCGCGCAGTTCGACGAGGGACGGCAGATCGACCATCTGCCGGCCGACACCGACATCGTGGTGATGCAGGTGATCGGCAATCCGGAATTCCTGAACGTCGTTGCGTGTGTACAGCTGCGCGAATGCGAACCGAACACGGTACGGCGTTCCATGCGTGTCCTCGACGAGCAGCAACGGCACGACGAGCGCCGGATCTACCGCAAGATCAAAGCGCGGGCGCCAGATGCGCGTATCTACACCCTCGGCGCCCCGCAGGTGGTGCCCCGGGTGGGGCAGGAGTACCGCGCACGGTGCGGCTGGTTCATGTCGGACCGGGAAGTCGTGTTGCTCAACAACTTCATCGACAAGGTCGACGAGATCTCTCGCGCCAACGCCGCACTGTTCGGCGAGACCTTCGTCGATCTGGATCGCGCCGGTTCCCCGTGGCGGCAACGTCACGACCTGTGCAGCGCCGATCCGTGGATCTGGGGGCCACGGCTGCATGCGCCGCAGTACGGCCCGGACAATCTGTCGCTGCTGAACTGGTCGCTCGGCAGCTATCACCCGACCAAGGCGGGTCAGCGTGCGACGGCGCAGGTGCTGGGTGACGTCATCCGGGCGCGGGAATAGGTCACCAACTCACAGCCACACACATCACAGCGCCACACACATCACAAGGCCGCATGCGTCGCCGCGGCACCCTCGGGCCCGACCAGAGTGCTCAACCGACGACCGGACGCCAGATGAATGAGCAGCGCAGCTCCGGCGGGACGGAGGTCGATCTCCGCGCCGTGGGCGATGGACCAGCCGAGGAAGCGGCAGATGAACGACCGGGAGAAATGCCCGTGCGACACCACGATGACGTCGTTGGCGGCCAGCCGGTCATCGACCAGGTCGACGGCACGGTCCACCCGCTGGGTCATCTCGTCGACCGATTCGCCGCCGGGAGCGCCGGAGGTCCAGATCGCCCAGTCGGGGTCGTGGCGTGTGTGGATCTCGGCGCGCGTGAGTCCCTCGTAATCGCCGTAGTCCCACTCGGCAAAGCAGTCGTCGACGGCGTCCACCGTGAGCCCGGCCAACTCGGCGGTTCGGCGCGCACGCGTTCTCGGTGAGGCGAACACGTACGGGTCGGTCAGCCCGAGTCTGTCGGCGATGCCGGCCAGGGCGCGTGCGTCGGTCTCGCCGTGGGCGGTCAGGCCGATGTCGGTCCGGCCGGTATGGCGGTCCGTCAGCGACCACTCGGTCTGCCCGTGCCGGATCAGCAGCACCCGGCCGGTCGTTCGCGCCGGAGCCCCGGCTGATTCATCGGTCACGCAGACGAGCCTACGACCTCCGCCAACTGATCGACCGCCCAATCGATCTCATCGGTGGTGATGACCAGGGGTGGCGCCAGCCGCAGGGTGCTGCCTTGGGTGTCCTTGGCGAGGACTCCGCGTTCGGCCAGGCGCAGGCACACCTCTTTGCCGGTGCCGACCGACGGGTCGACGTCGATGCCCGCCCACAGTCCCAGTCCGCGCACCGCGATCACACCGTGGCCGATCAGGTCGCGCAGCCGAGCGTGCATCCGGTCACCGAGCGTGGTCGCCCGGGCCTGCCAGGTTCCCTCGGCGAGCATGTCCACGACCGTGTGGCCGACCGCTGCAGCCAGCGGATTGCCGCCGAAGGTCGACCCGTGCTCACCGGGATGCAGGACGCCGAGGACGTCGCTGTTCGCGACCACCGCCGACACCGGCAGAATGCCGCCGCCGAGCGCCTTGCCCAGCGTGTACACGTCGGGTTCCACACCCCAGTGCGCGACGGCCAGGGTGGTGCCGGTCCGCCCGAGGCCCGACTGGATCTCGTCGGCGATCATCAGCACATTCCGCTCGGTGCAGATGGCACGTACGCGTGGCAGATAGTCGTCGGGCGGGACGATGATCCCGGCCTCGCCCTGGATGGGCTCCACCAGCACGGCGACGGTGGTGTCGTCCACGGCCGCCGCCAGGGCGTCGGCGTCACCGTAGGGCACCTGGACGAAACCCGGTGTGAACGGACCGAATCCGTTGCGCGCGTCCGGGTCGTCGCTGAAGCTGACGATGCTGATCGTGCGTCCGTGGAAGTTTCCGCCGGCGACGATGATCGTGGCCTGTCCGTCCGGCACGCCCTTGACGTCATAGCCCCACTTGCGGGCGACCTTGAGCGCGGACTCGACGGCCTCGGCGCCCGTGTTCATCGGTAGCACCATGTCCTTGCCGCACAGCGTCGCCAACGACGCGCAGAACGGCTCGAGTCGATCGGACCGGAACGCCCGGCTGGTGAGGGTCACGCGATCGAGCTGCTCGATGGCGGCGGCGACGATCCGTGGATGCCGGTGGCCGAAGTTGACCGCCGAGTAGGCGCCCAGGCAGTCCAGGTAGCGGCGGCCGTCGACGTCGGTGATCCACGCGCCCTCCGCTGTCGCAGCGGTCACCGGCAGCGGCGAATAGTTGTGCGCCACATGCGGTTCGGCGATGGTCTGCACGTCCGCCTCCCCTTCTACGCCGAGCGCGTCGACGTCACTGTCGAGTCGTCTCAATTCTAGGGTCGCGCACTTGATCCCGCCGCCGCCTTTGAGGAGTTCGGACAGGTCCACCCCGATGGGCTCGTAGCCGGCGTCGCGAATCGCCGCAGCGAGTTCGGGTGCGGCGTCCGTCATCACCACGTGGTGGCCGTCGGACACCAGGTTCAGTCCGAGCACGAGCGCATCGGCATCGGTGGCGATGATGGCGGTCGGGAAGAGTTCGGCGAGAACGGCCCGGGAGGCCGGCGAGAATGCCGGTGGGTAGTAGGCGATGGTGTCGTCGTCGAGCACGCCGAGCGCGGTGTCGAGGTGATAGAACCGCGGGTCGATCAATTCCAGTGTGACGACCGGCATCCCGGTGAGCGTGGCGACCTCCGCGTGGGTGTCGCGGTGGGTGCGGAAACCCGTTCCGGCCAGGATGCGGTCGCCGACGACGAGGAAGTCGCCCTCGCCCTCCTGGATGTCGGTGGTCTGATGGACGGGGCCGAGGCCCGCGTCGGCGAACCAGGCCGCGTAGTGATCGGCCTCCGCCGCGCGCTCGGAGAAGGCGAATCGCGCGGCGACCGTGCAACCGCCGACGCTCAGCCCGCCGTTGGCGGCGTAGACCATGTCCGGCAGGCCCGGTTGCGGGTCGACGACGTGCACGGTGTGGCCGAGTGATTCGTAGACCTCCCGCAGCTTCAGCCACTGCGCGACAGCGAGTTCGGTGTCCACCGGCGTCGACGGGTCCATCCACGGGTTGATGGCGTAGTCGACCGTGAAGTGGATCGGAGGCGTCATCGCGTAGGTGCGGACCCGGGGCATCCGGGTGATCGCGGGCACGGCGGAAGGACTCGTGATCGTCATGAATCGACGCTATCGTGCCACAGTGGTGCAATCAATCGCCGTACATTGCGCATTACCGGAACAGATCACCTGTATTTCAATCGGAGGCAGAGATACGTTGCGTCACCTCGATGAACTGGACGAGAAAGTCCTCGCCTGCCTCACCCGCGACGCGCGGGCGACCTACGCGCAGGTGGGGGAGGTGGTCGGGCTCTCGGCGCCCGCGGTGAAGCGTCGCGTCGACCGATTGCTCGACGACGGCGTGATCAAGGGATTCACCGCGGTGATCGACCCGGACGCCATGCAGTGGACCACCGAGGCCTACGTGCAGGTCTTCTGTCGCGGCAACATCTCGCCCGAGGTCCTCAAAGAGGCCTGGGAGCCGATCCCAGAAGTGGTCAGCGCTGCCACCATCACCGGGCAGGCAGATGCGTTGCTGCGCGTGCGCGCCGGCGACGTCCGGCATCTCGAGCGGGCCCTCGAACGGATCCGGAGCGCGGGCCCAGTCGACCACTCCGAGTCGATCATCGTGCTCAGCCAGCTGATCGACCGTGGACATCCATGACCGCCCGCGGTGGCGCCCGGGGTTGCCGCCGCGATCGTCGTCGGTTGGAGCGCCTGTCTCCTCGTGCTAGCCTGGTCGCCGTGATGAACACCGCACGCGTCTATTGGCGCTTTATCGAGGCTCCGGGTGGGGCCGCGATGAAGCGCTGAATCGCCGCGCGCGAACACCCGGAGCCCAGAGCAGCGACCCTCAGGTTGCTGCTCTTGTCATTTTTGAGGGCCCCTGGTGATCGACGACCGACCGGGGGCCGCCCGACAGACCGGCCTGACCCCGAAAGGCATGACGTGACCACCATCCCGGACTTGACCGCTGCAGAATCGACCTCCGATCGCCGGATCAAGTCGTTCCGTTCGATCCCCGCGCCGGACACGATCCGCGCCGAACTCCCGCTGAGCGCGCGCCGCGCGATCGCGGTGCAGAAGGATCGCGACGAGAGCGCCGACATCCTCGCCGGCCGCGACGACCGCCTGCTCGTCGTCGTCGGGCCGTGCTCCGTGCACGACCCGATCGCGGCCATCGACTATGCACGCCGCCTCGCGCCCCTGGCGGCCGACCACGCCGATCGTCTGAAGATCGTCATGCGCGTGTACTTCGAGAAGCCACGCACCACGGTCGGGTGGAAGGGTCTCATCAACGATCCCGGCATGGACGGCTCGTTCGACGTCGAGCGTGGCCTGCGCACAGCGCGGTCGCTGCTGCTCGACATCATCGATCTCGGGCTGCCGGTCGGCTGCGAGTTCCTCGAGCCGACGAGCCCGCAGTACATCGCCGACGCGGTCGCCTGGGGCGCCATCGGCGCCCGCACCACTGAGTCGCAGGTGCACCGTCAACTCGCCTCGGGTCTGTCCATGCCGGTCGGTTTCAAGAACGGCACCGACGGAAACGTGCAGGTGGCGATCGACGGCGTCAAGGCCGCCGCGGCGGGTCACGTGTTCTTCGGAGTCGACGACTTCGGCCGCGGGGCGGTCGTGGAGACCGCGGGCAATCAGGACTGCCACGTCATCCTGCGTGGCGGCACGAGCGGCCCCAACCACGACCCGGAGTCCGTCTCCGCCGCCGTCGCATCGCTCGCCAAAGCCGGTCTGCCCGAACGGATCATGATCGACTGTTCGCACGCGAACTCGGGCAAGGACCATGTCCGTCAGGCCGAGGTCGCCGAGGAGATCGCCGCCGCGGTCCGGGCGACGCGGGTGGCCGGGAACCCGGTCACGATCAGCGGCGTGATGCTGGAGAGCTTCCTCGAACCGGGTGCGCAGTCGCCCGACGCGCAGCCGTTGACCTACGGGCAGTCGGTCACCGACAAGTGCATGGGCTGGGAGACCAGCGCCGCCGTGCTGGCGACGCTGGCCCGCAGCTGACGCGCCTGACTTCCCGTCTCAGCCCGTCCGCATCCTGCGCCCGAGACCGATCGCGACGTCGACGGCCAGGAATACGGCGAGGCTGATACCGAGCAGCGGTACGAACCAACCGATCACCGCCGCGACCACCAGGACCCCCACGGCCGCGGGCACCCCGAGATCACGCAGGCCACCGCGGCCGGGTGCGCGCCCGACCGGGCGGGAGCCGTTGCGCGGCCGCCGCTGCCACCACATCTGGTAGCCGCGCACGATCAGCACGACCAGCGCCGCCGCCAGAACGAACAGTGCGATCTGGCTCCACAGCCCGAACAGCAGGCCCATGTGCAGCGCGATGCCCCAGTTGGTGAGCTGGGCGGCCAGGGGCCAGTCGGCGAACCACGACGTGTCGACAACGGTGCCGCCGTCGGCATCGATGGCGACCGAGTTCGGCGAGAACTGCCACGGCTCCCGCGTCTCGGTGACCTTGTAGGCCGTCTGTGCGTCCGTGGGGACAGTGATCTCGACCTTGTCCTCGACGCCGGCCGATCTGGCCAGGCTCAGCACGCTGTCGAGTTGCGGCACGACATCCACCGCCGGTGCGGTCTCGGGTTGGGCAGTCACGTCATGCCCGGTGTGTCCACCGTGGTCACCACTGGCTTCCGCAGACCCGCCGGTCAGGTCGGTCTCGACCGCCGGGGTCGTCCAACTGAGCGCGGTCCGCAGGTCGCTGACGTTCTCGCCGGCGAACCGTGACCAGGTCAGCCCGGTCGCCGACAGGAACACCAGCCCGACGACGATCCAGACACCGATCGCACCGTGCCAGCTCAGGGTGCGGTTGCGTCCGCGTACCCTGCGGTCGACGGTGGCGAGTCGGACACGGTCGTTCCCGTTGGCGCGTCCCTTGCGGTACCGCGCGATCCACAGGAGCAGACCGCCCAGCGCGATCACCCACAGCCACGATGCCGCGAGCTCGCTGTAGATGCGGCCCGGTTCGCCCAGATGCAGGTGGCGGTGCAGCTGACTGATCCAGGTGCGCAGGGGCAGTGCGCCGCTGCCGCCGTACGAGACGAGTTCGCCGACCGGCTCTGCGGTGACCGGATCGACGAACACCGCGAGACGTTCCGACTTGCCGAGGGCGGGGTCGGTGAACAGGACGCGGGTCGTGTCGCCGGGCTCGGTCGACGGCCGCACCGCCGACAACTCGAGGTCTCCCCGCGCATCGACGGCCGCCGCGACCTGGTCGGCGAGTGGCTGCGGCGCTCCAGTGGAGTCGGTGTGCAGATATCGGTCGTAGACGACGTTCTCGAGGGTCGGTGCGATGGCGTAGAGCGCGCCGCTGACGGCGGCGACGACGAGGAACGGGGCGACGAGGATGCCGGCGTAGAAGTGCAGTCGACGCAACAACAGTCGTCCGGCGCCGGTGGAGCGCGACGGTGGTGGGCTTTCGGGTGGAGCGGAGGGAACCGACGGTTCCTGGGTGAGGGACACGCGGAGTTGACCTTTCGGATATGCGCGCACGGGTCACCGCGAGGTGACGTGCGGACAGGGAGGCGCCCGACCCGCGCGTCAGGCGTCTCGGGTCAGGCCGGAAGGATGGGACGACTCCACGCAGATGGTGGTCCGCGCCTACCCGATGTCGCGTGAACGGCGATGGCGGGGCGACGGTCGACGTCGCACGCCGTGCGCAGCGTCCACCCCGACACCTGCGTGACGGCGGTGGACAGCAGGACCCGGATGACCCTGATCAGAGCCGTGAGCGCGACGACGACGGCGGATTCGAGTGCCCGGCACGTCACCGCCGTCGCGACCGCGGCGGCGGCGTGGGCGGTCGCCATGTGCGGCGACATCATCAGGCCGTGGCCGCCGGCGAGTGCCGCGAGAGACAGGTGCGCGGCGATCTGGCCGCCGCCGAGCACACCGGCGAGCACTGCGAGACGCCCGGCGGCCGGGCTACGCCACGCCGCGACCAGGGCACCGACCGCAGCGCAGACCGCGACCAGGAAGGTCAGTTCCCTGGTCCCCGGGAGTCCGCCGTGGGCCGCGGCATGCGCACCGATCGCGCTGATCCCAGACGCAGCGCCGGCCACAGCGCCGCGTATGCGGCGGATGGCGGGTTGCGTCGTGATCACCGGCGCAGCATATCGGGGCCGCCGGAGACGATGACCCGCGAGTACGCGTTCTGCCGTGAGCAGAACCGCCTGACCGCAGCGTTCACGCCGACCTATCATCGGCGCATGGACGACCGATCGCGCGATCCCGAACCGCTGTGGCGGGAGGTCGCCGGGCGTGTGTTGCGACGGGCGCGGCACGACCGGGGTGAGCGACTGGTGGAGACCGCCGCACGCGCCGGGGTCTCCAGTCAGTACCTCTCCGAACTGGAGCGCGGTCGCAAGGACGCCTCGTCGGAACTGCTCGCGGCGGTCGCCGGTGCACTCGGTCTGGGGTTGGTCGACCTGGCGCGTGAGGTGACGCTGGAGTTGTCGCGGCCCGCGCCGGTCCCGGTGTTACGGGCCATCGGTGGTGGCGCGCCCGCCTCCGCTCCGTCCCCGGCTCGCGATCTGCGCGGACCTGTCGCCCTGGCCGCCTGACGGCCGGTCAGGCACCCCTAGATGGGGTCTGGTCGATGATGCGATCGGCCAGCCCGTAGGCGACGATCTCGTCGGCGCGCAGCACGCGGTCCCGGTCGGTGTCGCGACGCAGGGTCTCCACGTCCTGGCCGGTGTGTCGACTCATCGCCTGCTCGATCTCGGCACGCATCCGCAAGATCTCCTCGGCGGCCAGGATCAGATCCGGAATGGTGCCCCGTCCCTGACCGGACGGTTGGTGGAGCAGCACCCGGGCATGCGGCAGCACCGCCCGCCGGCCCGGTGTGCCGGCAGCCAACAGCAGCGCGGTCGACGAGAGCGCCTGTCCCACACAGGTCGTCGCGATCGGCGCATGACAGAACTGCATCGTGTCGTAGAGCGCGAACGTCGCCGTCACCGAACCGCCGGTCGAATTGATGTAGAGCTCGATGGGTGCATCCGGGTTGTCGGAGTCCAGGTGCAGGATCTGCGCGATGAGGGCGTTGGCGACGCCGTCGTCGATCTCGGTGCCGAGATAGATGATCCGATCGTCGAGCAGACGGCTGTACACGTCCATCACCCGGTCGCCCTGTGGACTGCGGCTGATCACGTTCGGGATCGTGTAGGTGCTCATCTGCCCACCCCGAATCCGGCGGAGACCGAAGTGGCGGGCAGGATCTGGCCCAGATCGTCGACGACATGGTCGACGAATCCGTAGGCCAGCGACTCCTCCGCACTGAACACGTGGTCGCGCAGTGAATCGGCGAAAATCTCCTCGACCGGTTGGCCGGTCTGGTCGGCGATGATCCCCAGAACGGTGTCCCGGACGTGACGCAGGTCGTCGGCCTGCAACTCGATGTCGGGTGCGTACCCACCGATTCCCGCCGAGCCCTGGTGCATCAGCACCTTGGCGTGACGGAGTGCGTACCGTTTGCCGCGCGTGCCGTTGCACAGCAGGAATTGTCCTGCGCTGTAGGCCATTCCGAGGTTGACGGTGCTGACGTCGTTGGGGACGAGTCGCATCGTGTCCATGATGGCGAGCATCGCGGGGACGGAGCCGCCGGGGGAGTTGATCCACAGCGAGATGTCGGCGACCGGGTCCTCGGACGCCAGCATCACCAGTTGGGCGCACAGCTGACTGCCGATCTCGTCGTCGAGTGCGGTGTCCAGCATCAGGATTCGCTGACTCAGCAGGCCCTCGGCGGTCCGTCGGCGGAGGGGGAAGGGATGTTTGTCGTCGCTCATGGCACCAGGATCATCCGGCCCGGGCACCGGCGGTGGGGCGTGCTGCTGTCCGCAGCACGATGCCGCCGTCGGCAGCAGGGGTGTCCGATCAGACGACGTCGACGTCCGGCTGGTCGTGGGCGATGGTCACCACGGCCCGGGTGTGGAGCGATTCGTCGGGGGAGCGGATCGAGTCGGCGACCCGGAACTCGGCCTCCCAGCGATCCGGGCGGACCCGATTGAGGACGTAGCCGCGCTGGGCGTTGCCGAACCGGACATGCGGCGAGGCGGCCTTGAGGGCCCGGTCGGATCTGTCGCTGTCCTCGCCGTCCCCACCGGAGGCGATGGACGTGGCCGCCACTTCCACACCGAGGGTGGGCGACTCGTACCGATAGGTGGTGCGGAGGTCGGCGACCACGTTGCGGTGGATGTCGCCGACAACGGACACGAGGTTCGACACCCCGCGGTCGCGGGCACCTTCCAGCACCCGCTTCCGCGACGCCTCGTAGCCACTCCATCCGTCCATGCTGACCGCGCGCACGCCGTCGTCGTCGCGGGCCAGGTCGGCGATCGTGGTCTGGTGGGCGAGCACGTTCCAGCGTGCCGGGCTGCGACCGAAGCCGTCCAGTAGCCAACGCTCCTGCGTGGACCCCAGGATGGTGTGGCGACGGTCGGCGGTGGCGGTGTTCTGGGCGGTGTCGCCGTCGCCGTTGGGCTGGTCGGTGCGGTGACTTCGGGTGTCGAGGACGTTGAACTCGGCGAGCGTGCCGTAGCGGAAACGTCGGTAGGCGCGGATGTCGGCGCCGGGCGCGCGCGGCGTGAGCCGCACCGGTGTGTTCTCCCACCACGCCCGGAGTGCATGCGCGCGGCGGACCAGGAAGTCGGGCACCGGCATCCCGTCCTCGGGAATCGTCGCGGCCCAGTTGTTGTCGACCTCATGGTCGTCGAAGGCGCAGACGAATGGGCTGGTCCGGTGGATGTCCTGCAGGTGCGGATCGAGTTTGTAGAGCGCGTAGCGGTCGCGGTAGTCGTCGAGGTCGAGGCACTCGCGGGCCGCCGACTCGGGCATCTCGGCCGTCTCCCGTGCCCCGCCGCCGCGGTGGATGGGCTTCTCGTAGATGTAGTCGCCGAGGTGGAACACGACATCCGGGGCGTGTGCTGCCATGTCCGCGTAGGCGACGTAGAAGCCGTCGGCCCACGACTGGCACGACGCGTGGGCGAAGGTCATCGACGATGCGGTGCCGACGGGCGCGGTGACGGTCCGGCCGATCGAGGATCGCGCACCGCCGGCGGTGAAGCGGTAGAAGTACTCGCGGGCCGGAGCGAGTCCGCGGACGTCGACGTGCACGGAGTGGCCCGCCGCGGGCGTTGCCCGGGTCCGCCCCTTCCGTACGATCCGCCGCATCGACTCGTCGTCGGCCACCTCCCAGTCGACGTCGATGATGTCCGGTCCCATCCCGCTGCCGCGGGCCAGCGGATTCGGCGCCAGCCGGGTCCATAGGATCACACCGTCGGGCAGCGGATCACCCGACGCCACCCCGAGGCCGAACAGGTCGCCCCCGGGCCGCATGGCTCCGGAGGACGCGGTGGTGTCGGCGAGCAGTCCGGGGGTGAAGGCCAGCGCCGCGGCGGCTCCGGTCCAGCTGAGAAACCGCCGACGGGTGATGCCGACCCGGATTCCCCGGTCCGGGGTGACCACGATGTCCGGCGACGAGCTGGGCATGACGACAGCCGATCAATGTCGACTGTCCGGGCCGCCACGGCCGGTTGTCCGACACGTGAGGGGTTGGTGAAGAGACGGCCGGGGTCGCTGCCGTCTGGTAGCGGATCAGCCGGCCAGGACCAGCCAGACCGCCGCGTAGTGCAGCGCTGCGGCCACGGCCGTGCAGGCGTGGAAGACCTCGTGGTGGCCGAAGGTGTTCGGCCACGGATTCGGCCAGCGCGCCGCGTACAGGATGCCCCCGACGGTGTAGAAGATCCCGCCGAGTGCGAGCAGGACGATGACGGTCCAACCGACCTCGGCGACCAACGCGGGTGCGACGGCGATGATCACCCAGCCGAGCAGCACATACAGCGCCACCCCCAGCCACCGCGGAGACCCCGGCCACGCGATCTTGAGCATGACGCCGCCGAGTGCTCCGGCCCACACAATGCCGAGCACCCACCATCGGACGTCTGTCGGCAGGGCCAGCGCGCAGAACGGCGTGTAGGTGCCGGCGATGAACAGGAAGATCATCGAGTGATCGGCGCGTTTCATCCGGACGCGTGCCCGCGGAGTCCGCCACGAGATGCGGTGATAACTCGCACTCACGGCGAACACGCCGAACGTGGTGACGGCATACGCCGCACATGCCGCCGCGGCGCCCGGTCCGCGCAGTACGGCGGCCCCGATGATCACGGCGATCCCGGCGCAGACCGCAGCGCACGCCGCGTACTGGTGGATCACGCCCCGCAGTCGCGGCGGGGACAGCGTCGAGGTCTCTTCCCCCAGGATGGTCACGAAACCTACGGTACCGTAAGTTTCTGAGCGGATAAGATCAGGCAGCGATGAAACTTCTTCCCGATCGGCTCCGTCGTCCCATGCTCAGCGTGTACGAGCGACGGCTCATCCAGCTGATGGACACCACGCGCCTGCCGCGCCATGTCGCGATCATCTGCGACGGGAACCGGCGCTGGGCGCGCGAGGCAGGCTTCGAGGACGTCAGCCATGGGCATCGTGTCGGTGCGCAGCGGATCGCCGAGATGCTGAGCTGGTGTTCCGAACTCGACATCTCCACGGTCACCATCTACCTGCTCTCGACCGAGAATCTCAGTCGCGCCTCCGACGAACTCGACGCCCTGATGGAGATCGTCCCGGCCATCGTCGACGAGATCTCCGGTCCGTCCGGCGACTGGCGGGTGCGTGTCGTCGGTGACCTGGGTCAGTTGCCGGCTCCGGTGGCCGACCGTTTGGGCACCGCATCCGAACGCACCCGTGACCGGGTCGGCATGAACGTCAACGTCGCGGTCGGATACGGCGGTCGGCAGGAGATCGTGGACGCGGTGCAGTCGCTGCTGCGCGAGAGTCTCGAATCGGGCGCGGCCGGCGAGCAGATGATCGACGCGGTCACCGTCGACGCCATCGACCGCAACCTGTACACCAAGGGCCAGCCGGATCCGGATCTCGTCATCCGCACCTCGGGTGAACAGCGCCTGTCGGGATTCCTGCTCTGGCAGAGCGCATATTCGGAGATCTGGTTCACCGATGCGTACTGGCCGGAGTTCCGGCGGGTCGATTTCCTCCGGGCGCTGCGTGACTACGCCGCCCGCAGCCGCCGGTTCGGCAAGTAGCGCGGAGCGCGGTCAGGGTTGGAGAAGTAGCGCGGTCAGAGTTCGGCTCGGACCCCGTCAGCGCGGGCGATGGTCGGCGATCAGCTGCATGAGTGCCTCGACGTCCGCGTGGAACGTCGACGCCGGAGGTGTGCCGAATCCCACGACGAGCCCGCCGTCCCCGGATGATGCGGGAGGTGCCGCGGGGTGGCGATACAGCGAGAGCGAGGCGAGTGCGAATCCGCGTCGCCACGCGTCGGTGAACACTTCCTGTTCGGTGTCCGCCGACAGCGGGATGACCGCGTGCAGGCCGGCGGCGATCCCCGGGACGGTGATGCCGGCGGCGGCCAGCCGGGCGGTGAGGTGGTCGCGTCGGCGGCGGTAGTACTGACGACTACGGCGGATGTGCCGGTCGTACGCGCCGGACTCGATCATGTCCGCCAGGATCAGTTGATCGACGATACTCGCGTCGGATTCGCGCGGCCCCTTCGCATTTCGCGCGGTATCGACGAGTCGTGGTGGGAGGACCAGCCACGCGATGCGCAGCGCGGGGGACAGGCTCTTGCTCACCGAACCGGTGTAGATCACCTCGTCGGGGCCGAGCGCCTGCAGCGCGCCCACCGGTTCACGGTCGTATCGGAGTTCGCCGTCGTAGTCGTCCTCGACGACGAGTCCGTCGTGGGCGCGCGCCCACTCCATCACGTCGGCCCGCCGCGCCGGCGACAATGGGAAGCCGGTGGGGAACTGGTGACTCGGTGTCAGCAACACCGCGGAGGTGTCAGCGGTCAATCGGCGCACCTCGGCGCCGTCGCGGTCGAGTGGCAGTGGGACGGTTCGGGTCCCGGCTCGCTCCACCACCTGTCGATGAAACGGCAGACCGAGACCCTCGACGGCCAGGACATCGCCGAACACGGTGCGTGACAGCAACCCCAGGGCTCCCATCACCGATGTCGTCAACACGATGTGATCGGGGTCGGTGCGCACCCCGCGTGCGCGGGCGAGGTAGCCGGCGAGGGCCTGGCGCAGACGTGGGCTGCCCTGGGGATTCCCGGGTCCGAACGCGGTGTCCGGGACCTCGGTGATCACCCGACGGGTCGCGGCGATCCACGCCGCACGCGGGAAAAGTGACGGATTCGGTTGGCCCAGGCCGAAATCGTGGTGCGGTGTGCCCGGCGTCGCGCCTGCTGCGGCGGGTGAGGCCGAACCCGGGCGTGGGGTGTCGGCGACCCGCGTGCCCGATCCCTGGCGTGCGACGAGCCATCCTTCCGCGATCAACTCCTGATACACCGCCGCCACCGTGCCACGTGCGAGACCGAGGTCCGCGGCCAGCGACCGGTAGGGCGGCAGGCGGGTCCCCGCGGTCAGCCGCCCGTCGCTGATGGCCTCGCGGAGGGCTTCGGCGAGAGAGCGCCGGCGCCGTCCGCCCCGCCCGCGTGGCCCGTCGCCCGGATCGGGCTGCAGGTCCAGGTAGAGGTCGACACCGAGGCGTCGTGCCACCTGCTCCCACGGGTCCGGATTGACACTCTTTGCCATGGCTTGATTGAACCACTTTCATGGTGCAATTCGCGCTTATCGTGGAATCACGGACACAACGACGGAAGGAAGATGTCATGCGAGTGGTGGTGCTGGGGGCGACCGGGGTGATCGGTTCGGTACTCGTGGATCGATTGCGCGAGAGAGGGATCGACGTCGTCGCGGCGAATCGCGCGAGCGGCGTCGACGCCTACGAGGGCACCGGACTGGCAGAGGTGTTCGCCGGCGCCGACGTGGTGATCGACTGTATGAACGTCACCACCACCAGCGCGAAGAAGGCGATCGACTTCTTCGGCACGGTCGCGCGCAACGTCGGGGATGCCGCCACGAAGGCCGGCGTTCCGCACGTGGTCTGCCTGTCGATCATCAATGCTGCGGACCCGACGATCAACGCGAAGTTCGGCTACTACCAGGGCAAGGCGGCACAAGAAGACGCATACCGCGCGGCCCTGGCCGCCGATCGCCTGACGATCGTCCGGTCGGCGCAGTTCTTCGAACTGGCCGAGCAGATGATGGGAACCCTCCGTCTCGGTCCCGTGGCCGCCGTGCCGCACATGCGCTGCCGGCCGCTCTCGGTTGCCGATGCCGCCGCCGCTCTCGCCGACGTTGCCGTGGCGGCTCCGGCCGGCGAGGTGGAGGTCGCCGGACCGGACGTTCTGGATCTGGCCGACATCGGCAAAGCCGTTGCACGACGGTCGGGTTCACCGAAATGGGTGATCGCCATCAACTTCGGCGGTGCGCCGATTCGCGACGGAGCGCTCGTCCCCGAGCAGCCCTCGGTCGTCGCCTCGACGACGCTCGGCCAGTGGCTCGACACCGAATACGCGGCATGACCGCGGCCACCGACGGTGCACCGCGGACCCGGATGTGGATTCCGCAGACGAACCCGGCGGTGTACAAGGCACTGGTCGCATTGCAGCGGGCATCGTCGGAAGGGGTGCCGCCGGATCTGGCCGAACTGGTACGGATCAGGGTCTCGCAGATCAACGGGTGCGCGTACTGTCTGCACATGCATCTGACGGATGCGTGGGCCGCGGGGCTGGATCCGACGACGGTGGGCATGGTGGCGGTGTGGCGCGAGTCGCCGCATCTGTTCTCCGACGGTCAACGAGCGGCGCTGGAGATGGCCGAGTGCGTGACCCGGCTCGGCGAGCGAGGCGTCCCTGATGATGTCTTCGACCGCGCCGCAGCGATTTTCGATGACAGACAACTCGGCCAGATCGTGGCGGTCATCGTGATGATCAACGCGTGGAACCGACTCGCGGTCGCCGGGGACTACCCGGTCGGACTCGACGAACGGGTGCTCCGGTGACCGCGCAGATCACAACTTGCGCAGCCGGACCCGGTTGATCGAATGGTCGGCGTCCTTGCGTAGCACCAGAGTTGCCCGCGGTCGCGTGGGCAGGATGTTCTCGATCAGGTTGGGTAGGTTGATCGACGTCCACAGGTCGCGGGCGGCGACGGTGGCCTGTGCGTCGGTCAGCGACGAGTAGTAGTGGAAATGCGAATCGGGGTCGGCGAACGCCGTGGTGCGCATCTGCAGGAAGCGCGAGATGTACCACTGCTCGATGTCTGTGGTCTTCGCATCGACGTACACCGAGAAGTCGAACAGGTCCGACACCATCAGTGTCGGGCCCGTCTGCAGGACGTTGAGTCCCTCGAGGATGAGAATGTCGGGTTGGCGCACATACTGTTTCACGTCGGGCACGATGTCGTAGGCGATGTGCGAGTACACCGGTGCGGTGACCTCGCGCGCGCCCGACTTGACCTCGGTGACGAACCGGAGCAGTGCGCGCCGGTCGTAGGACTCCGGAAAACCCTTGCGGTGCATGATTCCCCGACGTTCGAGTTCGGAGGTCGGGAGCAGGAAGCCGTCGGTGGTGACGAGATCGACCTTGGGGTGCGACTCCCACCGGGCCAGCAATGCGGCGAGCACGCGCGCGGTGGTCGATTTGCCGACTGCCACGCTGCCCGCGATGCCGATGATGAACGGGACCTGCCGGTTGGTCTGGCGCTCGCCGAGGAAGGTCGAGGTCGCGGCGAACAGTCGTTGCCGTGCCGCGATCTGGAGGTGGATGAGACGCGACAGCGGCAGGTACACATCGGCGACCTCGTCGAGGTCGACCTGCTCGCCGAGTCCGACGAGTTGTTGCAGTTCGGAATCCGTGAGCACCATCGGCATGGATTCACGCAGGTCACGCCACTGCCGACGGTCGAGCTCCAGGTACAGACTGGGATCGCGCCCGGTCGTGTCGCGTGCCATGGTCCTACAGCTTAGGTCGGACGGATCCATCGACCGCCGGTAGCCTCCGATCATGTCCCCTCCGATCATCTCCACTGCCGCGTCGTCGCCGATCACGGAGTATCTGCGGCTGGGTCTCGCGTTCGACCGTCTCGAAGAGGGGTTCGTCGATGCGTACACGGGTGACCCCGCCCTGCGCGCCGAGGTGCTCAACGGTCCGGCGCCCGAACCCGCCGCTCTGGCCGACCGTGCCCGGGGACTGCGCGCCGACATCCCCGCGGAACTCGGTGCGGCGCGATCCGAATTCCTGCGAGCGCACCTGTCCGCGATGGAGTGCTCGGCGCGCAAGTTCGCCGGCGACGACATCGCGTTCGTCGACGAGGTGCGCAGCTACTTCGACGTCGACATCGCGCTGGGTGATCAGCAGGTCTACCGCGAGGCGCACGCCGCGATGGCCGTCGAGCTGGGTGTGCCGGGCGCGTCCGGTGCGGCGCTCGCCGAGGCGTACCTGAACCACCGGCGTTCCGACGAGATCCCGCCCGAACGGGTCGACGACTGCGTGCGGGCGTTCACCGGTGCGCTGCGCGAACGAGTCCGGTCGACATACCCGTTGCCGGATCGAGAGATCGTCGATTTCGAGGTCGTCACGGACAAGCCCTGGTCCGGTTTCAACTACTACCTCGGTGACTACCGTTCCCGGGTGGCGATCAATGTCGATCTCACGCAGTACATGTCGACACTGCCGCACCTGATCGCGCACGAGGCCTACCCGGGGCATCACACCGAGCATTGCCGCAAGGAGCAGATCCTGGTCGGCGGTGGGCAGCACGAACAGACGATCTTCCTCGTGAACACGCCACAGTGCCTGATGGCCGAGGGGCTGGCCGATCACGCCCTGGTGGCCGCGATCGGTGACGACTGGGGAGTGTGGGCGCAGGAGATCTACGCCGACCTCGGTCTGCGCTTCGACGGCGAGCGCGCCCAGCGGATGGCGCGGGCATCGAGCGGCCTGCTCGGTGTCCGCCAGGACGCGGCATTGCTGCTGCACGACCGCCGTGCGGGCGCCGATACGGTCGCCGAATTCCTGCAGCAGTGGCTGCTCGCGACACCGGAACGGGCGCGCCAGATGTTGCGGTTCCTGACCTCGCCGTTGTGGCGCGCCTACATCTCCACCTACGTCGAGGGTTATCGGCTCCTCGGGGAGTGGCTCGACTCGGTGCCCGCGCCCGAACGTCTGGGTCGCTTCGGGCGGCTGCTCGACGAACCGCTGACCCCGGCCCAGTTGAGAGCCGAACTCGGGGCGGCGCGGCCAGGACCATAGACTTGTCACCCATGAGCCTGAATTCGATGTCGCTGGCCGAACTGGACCCGGATGTCGCCGCGGCGATGAACGGTGAGCTGAGCCGACAGCGCGACACCCTCGAGATGATCGCCTCGGAGAACTTCGTTCCGCGGGCCGTGCTGCAGGCGCAGGGCAGTGTGCTCACCAACAAGTACGCGGAAGGCTATCCCGGCCGTCGCTACTACGGCGGATGCGAGTACGTCGACGTGGTCGAGGACATCGCTCGCGACCGTGCCAAGAGCCTCTTCGGCGCGGACTTCGCCAATGTTCAGCCGCACTCGGGCGCCCAGGCCAACGCCGCGGTGCTGATGGCGCTGATGAACCCGGGCGACAAGATGCTCGGTCTCGACCTCGCGCACGGCGGGCATCTCACCCACGGGATGCGACTGAACTTCTCCGGCAAGCTGTACGAGATCGAGTCCTACGGTGTGAGCAAAGAGGACTTCCGCATCGACATGGACGAGGTGCGCAAGATCGCCCTCGCGTCCCGGCCGAAGGTCATCTGCGCAGGCTGGTCCGCGTATCCGCGCACCCTCGACTTCGAGGCCTTCCGATCGATCGCCGACGAGGTCGGTGCGCTGCTGTGGACGGACATGGCCCATTTCGCGGGCCTGGTCGCCGCCGGCGAGCACCCGTCGCCGGTGCCGTACTCCGACGTGGTGTCGACGACCGTGCACAAGACCCTCGGCGGACCGCGGTCGGGCCTGATCCTCGCCAAGCAGGACTGGGCGAAGAAGCTGAACTCCGCGGTGTTCCCCGGGCAGCAGGGCGGACCCCTGATGCATGCGATCGCCGGCAAGGCCGTCGCGCTCAAGATCGCCGGCACCGACGAGTTCGCCGAACGCCAGCGACGCACCCTGTCGGGCGCCCGAATCCTCGCCGAACGCCTCACCGGCGCCGATGTGGAGAAGGCCGGGGTGTCGGTGCTCACCGGCGGCACCGACGTCCACCTGGTGCTGGTGGACCTGCGCAACAGCCAGTTGGACGGACAACAGGCCGAGGATCTGCTCCACCAGATCGGCATCACCGTCAACCGCAATGCCGTTCCGTTCGACCCGCGCCCGCCGATGGTCACCTCGGGGCTGCGGATCGGCACGCCGGCGCTGGCCACCCGTGGCTTCGGCGACACCGAGTTCACCGAGGTGGCCGACATCATCGCGACGGCCCTGGCCGCCGGCTCCGATGCGGACGTCTCGGCACTGCGTGGCCGGGTGTCCGCACTGGCGCTCGACTTCCCCCTCTACGACGGCCTGGAGGAATGGGGCCTGATGAGTCGCGTGTGACGCGCGTTGCCCGCAGAACCGAAGAAGCCTGACGTACCCGCGGGATTCGCACGCACCCGGATGGCCAGAGCGCCCGTCGGTTCTCTATCCTTGCTCCGGTGAACGCATTGACCACCGATGAGCTGATCATCGCGCTCGAGAAGGCGCTACCGGAGATCGCCGAGGATCACCAAGCGGCAGCCACTCCGTGGAACCCGCACGACTGGGTGCCGTGGGATCTCGGTCGGAACTTCGCGTTCCTGGGTGGCGAGGACTGGGATCCGTCGCAGGCCACGATCTCCGACGAGGCCCGTGCGGGCGTCCTGGCCCTGCTGCTGACCAAGGACAATCTGCCGTCCTTCCATCGCGTGCTGGCCAAGCACTTTCCCGCGTTCTCCGATTGGCGGCAGCTCGTCGGCGTGTGGACCGCCGAAGACAACCGCCACGCGATCGTGCTGCGTGACTACCTGGTCGTCACCCGGGCCATCGATCCGGTCGACGCGGAGGAACGGCGTCGTATCCACGTCACCGCGGGATATCGCCAGCACCCCGAGGAGGTCGCCGAACTCGGCCCGCTCGATGTGCTCGCATTGATGGCGGTGCACGAGAACCAGTGCGTCGCCTTCACCGAGAAGCTGCGCGATGTGGTGACCGACGACGCGTTCAAGCAGATCCTCGGCAAGATCGCCGCCGACGACGCGGTGCAGGCCACCACCTTCGGCGCCTTCCTCAACGCTGGGCTCGTCGCCGATCCGGAGAGCACCGTGCTGGCCGTGGACCGCGTGCTGGCCCGCCTGGACACCGAGAACATCGGACACGACATCGCCGACTTCGATGCCGAACGCGAGCTCATCGCCGGGTACGAGACCGACGAGACCCGTACCGCCATCGCCGCGGCAATCGTGGATCAGCTCAAGCTCGACTCGGTGCAGGGGCTCGGCCCCGACGCCGAAGCCGCACGTCTGCGCATCCTCGCGCGGGCCGGCTCCACGAACGCGACGTAGTCGCCGCGCAACCTGCGTTAACGCACAATTCACGCCGACACACCCCTTTCCGGCGCGCCGGACAAGGGTGTGTCGGCGTACTTTGGCGTGTGACGGACCGCGGGGAAGCGGTTCGTTCGGGAGGTTCGATTCGTGGTGTGCACCAGCAACGCGAGGGGACCGGCCCCGGTCCTCGTCCACCTCGGCTGACCAGCCGGGACGGGCAAGAACCAGCCGGTCGTCGCAACTGGTTTGTGCGGGGCCCGCACAAACGTAGGAGCCCTACGTGACCACACGCACCTACGTCCTCGACACCTCCGTCCTGCTGTCCGATCCCTGGGCGGTCACCCGTTTCGCCGAACACCATGTGGTCTTGCCGCTGGTCGTCATCAGCGAACTCGAGGGCAAACGTCACCACCACGAACTCGGCTGGTTCGCACGCGAGGCGCTCCGGTTGCTCGACGACCTCCGTCTCGAGCACGGTCGACTCGATGTGCCGTTCCCGATCGGTGATGACGGCGGCACCCTCCAGGTGGAGCTCAACCACACCGACCCCGCGGTCCTTCCGGCGGGCTTCCGCACGGACACGAACGACGCCCGAATCCTGGCCTGCGCCTTGAATCTTCGGGCCGAGGGCAGCGACGTCACGCTGGTCTCCAAGGACACCCCGCTACGCGTCAAGGCCGGCGCGGTCGGTCTCGACGCAGACGAATACCACGCTCAGGACGTGGTCGTGTCCGGGTGGTCGGGCATGACAGAGATGGACGTGGAGAGCACCACCATCGACAGCCTGTTCGCCGAAGGCGCGGCCGATATCGACGACGCGCGAGAACTCCCGTGCCACACCGGAATCCGGCTGCTCGGCCATTCCTCCAGTGCCCTCGGACGGGTCAATCCGGACAAGCGTGTGCAGCTCGTCCGCGGCGATCGGGAGGCATTCGGGCTGCACGGCCGATCGGCGGAGCAGCGGGTCGCGCTCGACCTGCTCCTCGACGACAGCGTCGGCATCGTGTCGCTCGGCGGCAAGGCCGGTACCGGCAAGTCGGCGCTCGCCCTGTGTGCTGGGCTCGAAGCCGTCCTGGAACGCCGAACCCAACGCAAGGTGGTCGTGTTCCGCCCGCTGTACGCGGTCGGAGGTCAGCAACTCGGCTACCTGCCCGGCGGCGAGGCGGAGAAGATGGGCCCATGGGCGCAGGCGGTCTTCGACACCCTCGAAGGGCTGGCGTCGCCGGAGGTCATCGAGGAGGTGCTGAGCCGCGGCATGCTCGAGGTGCTGCCGCTCACCCATATCCGCGGGCGGTCGCTGCACGACTCGTTCGTGATCGTCGACGAGGCCCAGTCCCTGGAACGCAACGTCCTGCTGACCGTGTTGTCGCGGCTCGGCTCGGGTTCCCGGGTGGTGCTGACCCATGATGTGGCCCAGCGGGACAATCTCCGCGTCGGCAGGCATGACGGTGTCGCAGCGGTGATCGAGAAGCTCAAGGGACACCCGCTGTTCGCACATGTGACGCTCACCCGCAGTGAGCGCTCCCCGATCGCGGCCCTGGTCACCGACATGCTCGAGGAGTTCGCGCCGGGCGCATAGACCGCGCCGGCATCTGCCGGCCGATCCGTCGACAACCGCGCACTCGTCGCGTTGCCGCGCACGTATCGCACCACATCGCTGGTCGAGCGTGACCGGCAGCGCCGCGGGTGCGCGGTTGTCGCATATACCCCGCCGACTCACCATCAGGTCCGGCAGTGATCCGATCACAACCGCACCGTGATCCCCACGAGACTCACGAGTTGACGCGCCCTGGCACACTGGTGTGGTGCTGAAGTTACTGATGAGGCGAATGAGGTTAGTGGGACTACTGGCGATCGCGGTGCTGGCCGCAGTCGCCGGCGGTGCCGGCAACGCACTCGCCGCACCCGGAACGACGTCACCGTCGACCACGCCGACCGTTCCCACGACACCAGCGGCGCCCGGCGGCTCGGTGGTGCCGGAGACCGGCATCCCGATGCTCGACAACCTGCTGAACTCCCTCGCGGGCAACCTGGGACTTGGCGGCTCGGGTAGCGCGGAGGCCGACAGCAGCCAGATGATCGTGGTCACCGCACCGCGTGCGAGTGACACGACCGCGACCCTGACCGCCTTCGAGCGCGGCGACGACAACGCCTGGAAGCCGGTCATCGGGCCCACGAAGGCGTTCCTCGGGTCGCTGGGGATGGGCGAGCCCAAGGACAACGTGTACCGCACTCCCGAGGGCACGTTCGACCTCGACCAGGCCTTCGGACGTCAGCCGAATCCCGGGACCAAGATGCCGTACAAGCAGGTCGACCGGCAGGACTGGTGGGACTCGAACATGAAGTCCCCGACCTACAACACGATGGTGCGGCAACCGCAGAGTCCCGGCGGCGACAGTGAGAACCTGTACGACTCCGGCCCGGTCTACGACTACGCCGTCAACATCGCGCACAACCCGGAACGGATCCCGGGCAAGGCGACCGCGATGTTCTTGCACGTCACCAACAACCAGCCGACCATGGGCTGCGTCGCCATCGACCGGGATGCGATGCGGAAGGTCCTGACCTGGCTGGACCCGGCGAAGAACCCGAAGATCGCCATCGGCGTGAACCAGGCGGGGCCGGCGGAGTCCGCGCCGGGAAGCTCGGTGCCGGAGTCGTCCGCACCGAACTCGACTGCACCGAACTCGACCACGCCCAGTACATCTACGCCGAGCACCCCTGCCCCTGAATCAGGCGCGCCGAGCGCCACTGGCATACCCGGTGCCGAGTCGCTGACGCAGCTATTGAATCAGCTCGTCACCCTGATCCCGTCGTTGTTGACGACGTAATCCCTCGAGGCGGGCGCAGCGCCCGCGAGCGAGAGGCGGGGACCGGCGTGTGGGCCGGTCCCCGTTTCGACATCGGCGCCATTCTCTTGACAGTTCTGGCCGCACCTTCCGCTTCTGGCCGCAGTTCCAGGTCCAAGCCGGAAGCGGAAACTGCGGCCAGAACCCTGTTGCTCCCGGGTCGGGCTCGTCAGCTGGGTCCGCGCTTCAGCTCGAAACAGCTGGCCCGCACGCCACCGAAGTCCTCGCGGGCCGCGGTGACCATGTCGATCTGTGCGCGGGCCTGATCGATGACCGGCGTGTCCGGGTCGAGCACCGAGAGGTACTGATCGTGGGCGGCCAGCGATCGCACCGCGATTCCGATCTGATCGGTGACCTCGACGGCATGGGTGGCGTCCGGGCTGCTCTCGAACAGCCACCGCGGGCGGTCGGCCCCGTCGAGACCGTCGTAGGCGTCGAGGACGGCCGCTGCGAATTCCATGTGGTCGCGCTGGTTGGGCATCTCGGGGGCCCACTCGGGCCCGCCGTACACCGAGATGACGAGTTCGGGTGAAACCCGGGAGATCGTGTCCGTGATCGTGGTCCGCAGCTCGGGCGTGTTGCGGATGTCGCTGTCCGGGAAGCCCCAGAACTCGACCTCGTCGACGCCGACCACGGCCGCCGAAGTCCGCTGTTCGATCTCCCGCACCGGCCCGGCCTTCTCGGGAGCCATACCCTCGATGCCGGCTTCTCCGCTCGAGGCGAGGGCGTAGACCACTCGCTTGCCGGCGGATGTCCAGCGGGCGACTGCGGCCGCCATGCCGTATTCGGGATCGTCGGGATGCGGAACGAGAACCAGGGCGGTCTGCCAGTCGTCGGGGAATTCCTCCATGCGACCAGCGTACGAATCGGTGGCACGCGTCCGCAGCCGTCGCGGACGATTGCCACCGATTCGTGGATCAGCGCTGTCGGTCGAGATTCGCCATCTTCAGCACGTCGAGGCGCTTGTCGAGTTCGGCCTCCGACAGGTTGTCGCCGATGAGGCCCCGGTCGATCACCGTCTGGCGGATCGTCTTGCCCTCCTTGAGGGCCTGCTTGGCGACCGCTGCCGCCTCCTCGTAGCCTATCGCGCTGTTGAGCGGGGTGACGATGGACGGCGAGCTCTCCGCGAGGGTGCGCAGCCGGTATTCGTTGGCCACCAGTCCGACGATGCAGCGATCGGCGAACAGCCGGGAGACGTTGGCGAGAAGCTTGAGTGACTCGAGCACGTTGCGGGCCATCATCGGGATGTAGACGTTGAGCTCGAATGCGCCGTTGCCGCCGCCCCAGGTGACCGCGGCGTCGTTGCCGATGACCTGCGCGGCCACCTGCGTGACCGCCTCGGGCAGAACCGGATTCACCTTTCCGGGCATGATCGAGCTGCCCGGCTGCAGGTCCGGGAGCATGATCTCGCCGAGTCCGGTCAGCGGACCGGAGCCCATCCACCGGACGTCATTGGCGATCTTGGTGAGTGAGACCGCGATGGTCTTCAGTGCGCCGGAGAGCTCGACGAGACCGTCGCGAGCCGCCTGCGCCTCGAAATTGTCCTTCGCCAACGACAGTGCGTCGACATCCGTGAGCTTGCGCAGTTCGTCGACGACCTTGGTGCCGAAGCCGTCCGGAGCGTTCAGGCCGGTGCCGACCGCGGTGCCGCCGATCGGGAGTTCGCCGACGCGGGGGAGCGATGCGGTGACCCGCTCGATGCCGGCCTCGATCTGGCGGGCGTAGCCGCCGAACTCCTGGCCGAGGGTCACCGGCACGGCGTCCATCAGGTGGGTGCGGCCGCTCTTGACGACCTCGCGCCACTCGGTTGCCTTGTCCAGCAGGGCCAGTCGCAGATGATCGAGTGCGGGGATCAGGTCGGTGACCGCAGCCTCGGTGGCGGCCACGTGGGTCGCGGTGGGGAAGGTGTCGTTCGACGACTGCGACATGTTCACGTGGTCGTTCGGGTGGACGTCGACGCCATTGGACTTGGCGATCGAGGCGATCACCTCGTTGGAGTTCATGTTGGAGCTGGTGCCCGAACCGGTCTGGAACACGTCGATCGGGAACTGGTCGTCATGCTGCCCGTCGGCGATCTCCTTGGCCGCCGCCACGATCGCATCCGCCTTCTCGGCGTCGAGCAGACCGAGATCCTTGTTGACCTGGGCGCACGCCGCCTTGAGCAGTCCCATCGCACGGATCTGGGTGCGCTCCAGCGGTCGGTGGCTGATCGGGAAGTTCTCCACCGCGCGTTGGGTCTGCGCACGCCAGAGGGCGTCGATCGGAACCTTGACCTCGCCCATGGTGTCGTGTTCGATGCGGTACTGCTGTTCGGTCATGGGGTGACAACCATCCTCGTGTGTGCTCGTGACGTGTTGGGCTGCAGAGGTTGTGACTGAGTTGGGACTCAGACGTCCAGGCGTGCGTACTCGCGCAGCTTGGTGATCTGGTGGACGGCCTCGATGCGGCGGATCGTGCCGGACTTCGAGCGCATCACCAGCGACCGGGTGGTGGCCCCGTTGGGGCGGTAGGTGACGCCGCGGAGCATGTCGCCGTTGGTGACGCCGGTGGCGCAGAAGAACGAGTTCTCGCCGGCGACGAGGACGTCGTTGGTGAGGATGCGGTCGAGGTCGTGTCCGGCGTCGATCGCCTTCTGACGTTCGGCGTCGTCGCGCGGCCACAGCTTGCCCTGGATCTCGCCGCCCATGCACTTCATCGCGACGGCGGTGATGATGCCCTCGGGGGTGCCGCCGACGCCCATCAGCATGTCGACGGTGCTGTAGTTGTCGGCGGCGGCGATCGCGCCGGCGACGTCGCCGTCGGAGATGAGCCTGATCTTGGCGCCGGCCTGGCGGATCTCACTGATCAGACCGGCGTGGCGTGGACGGTCGAGCACGACCACGGTGAGGTCGGCGATGTCGATGCCCTTGGCCTTCGCCACCGAGTTGATGTTCCACTCGACGGATTCCTCGATGTTGATCGCGCCCTTGGCCTCGGGGCCGACCGCGATCTTGTCCATGTAGAAGACCGCGGACGGGTCGTACATGGTGCCGCGTTCGCTGACCGCGATCACGGCGATCGAGTTCGGGCGTCCCTCTGCCATGAGCGTGGTGCCGTCGATGGGGTCGACCGCCACGTCGCACTCGGGGCCGTCGCCGTCGCCGACTTCCTCGCCGTTGTAGAGCATCGGCGCCTCGTCCTTCTCACCCTCGCCGATGACGACCACGCCGCGCATCGACACCGTGGAGAGGAGCTCACGCATCGCGTCGACAGCGGCGCCGTCACCCTTTTTCTTCTCGCCCCGGCCGACCCAGCGGCCCGCCGCCAGGGCAGCCGCCTCGGTGACCCGAACCAGCTCCATCGCGAGGTTGCGGTCGGGGGCCTGTGGTGAAGGTGACATCTCGAACTCCTCGGCGTGGCACGGCGGCACGGTGATCGAACTTCGGCGGCAGGTTTCCCTCATCCTTGCATGTCACACCGGAGGTTCCGTCAGCCACCCCGGCTGGAATACTGGCCGCCATGGCCGACAAACCCCGCATCCTGCACAGCGGCAAGGACATGATGTGGTCGCTGATCCCGCTGCTGGTCATCTGCGCGTTCGTGGCGATCGCGTCGGGCAACTGCTCGGTGGGGCTGACCGGTCAGGCCGGCGACGACCAGACCCCTGACTTCGACGTGACGACCGCACTGCAGGCCGATGCCCGCGACCTGACCTTCCCGATCCGGCTACCCGACACCCCGAGCGGGTGGAAGCCGAACTCCGGGTCCACCGTGCCCGTCGGCGGGACGATGGTCAGCAACGCCGGATGGATTTCCGAGGCCGGTGCCTACGTGCAGCTCAGCCAGACCGACGCCGCCGAGGACGACCTGGTGGTGCACCTCGGCGACGGTGATGCGCTGGGGACGGGTACCCGACAGGTGGCGGGCCGTGAGTGGGTGACGTATGTGACTGCGGAGGAGCAGAAGTTCTGGATCACCGATCTCGGCGACGTCCGGATCGCGGTGCTCTCCCGCGGCCCCGACGAGGACATGGCCACCCTCGCCACCGCCACGCTCGCCAAGGAGCCCCTGCCGGCCTGAGGTTCGCACCGATTCCGGCCGCACCCGCGGCTCAGTCGTCGGCGGGGTCGTTGTCGGCGATGGCGGCCTCGATCCGCTCCCGGGCGCCCGCGAGGTGTTCCTCGCACCGTTTCGCCAGGGACTCGCCGCGCTCCCAGAGGGCGAGGGATGCGTCGAGGTCGAGACCGCCGTGCTCGAGCGTAGCGACGACCTCGGCCAGTTCGTCGCGGGCGGCTTCATAGCCCATCTCCTCGACGGGCGTCCAGTCGTCCTCGGGATCCGAATTCTGTTCGCTCATCGTGTCGTTCATCAGCCCTTCGCGCTCGTCGACGGATCGTCCATCGTCACCCGCGCGGTGGCCGAACCGTCGGCGACCCGGATTCGCAGGTGCGCGCCCTCGGGCATCTCGGCGGTCGTCGCCACCACGTGGGGTTGCGCGATGTCGGTCCGTTGCACCACTGCGTACCCCCGGGCGAGTGTCTGTGCAGGACCCAGTGTGGCCAATCGGGCCGACAGGTGATCCAGGCGCCGGTGTTCGGCATCCACCGTTCGCCGGATGTCGCGGCGGATGTCCATACGCATCCGGTCCACGTCGTCGGCGTGGGCGTCGACCATCGTGAACGGGCGTGCCAGGACCGGTCGGGCGCGCAACCCGTCCACCACATGCGCTTCGCGGCGCACCCAGTTCCGCAGGGCGTGCACGCTTCGACGACGAAGCTCCGCGATCCCCTCGAGTTCCGCGGCGACGTCGGGGACGACCCGTTTGGCCGCGTCGGTCGGCGTCGCAGCGCGCAGGTCGGCGACGAGATCGAGCAGCGGTGTGTCGGGTTCGTGCCCGATCGCGCTGATCACCGGGGTTCGGCAGGCGGCCACGGCCCGGACGAGCGCCTCGTCGGAGAACGGCAGCAGATCCTCGACGCTGCCACCACCGCGGGCGATGATGATGACCTCGACGTCGGGATCGGCATCGAGGTCACCGAGATGACCGAGGATGCGGGGCACAGCGGTGGGGCCCTGTACCGGCGCGTCGCGGACCGCGAAGCGGACTGCCGGCCAGCGTTCGGTGGCCACCGTCATCACGTCGCGTTGGGCCGCGCTGGCGCGTCCGCTGATCAGCCCGACGGACCGGGGGAGAAAGGGGAGGGGCCGCTTGAGTCGTGGGTCGAACAGTCCCTCGGCGTTGAGCAGTTGACGCAGACGTTCGATGCGCAGCAGGAGTTCACCGACGCCGACCGGCCGGATGTCGCTGACGCGGAGCGAGATGGTGCCGCGCCCGGTGAAGTAGGTCGGACGGCCCAGCATCACCACCCGGCTGCCCTCGGTGATCTGGACTTCGGTGCGGTACAACAGATCCGGGCTGCACGTCACCGAGATGGAGATGTCCGCAGCCGGATCCCGGAGGGTGAGGAACGCGACTCTCGTGCCCGGTCGACGGTTGATCTGGGTGACTTGGCCCTCGACCCAGATCTGGCCGAGGCGGTGAATCCAGTCGGCGATCTTGGTGTTGACGGTCCGGACCGGCCATGGATTCTCGGCCGAGTTCGTCCCACTCACGTGGTTGTCGCCCTCACGTGGTCGGTTGCCGCTTGCTGGTCTGCGACGCGATGCGGTTGTCGATCATCGTGACGAACGGCGCCCTCGACTTGTTCGCACGCTCATAGGCGGCGAGCTGTTCGAGTTCGGCGACCCCGACGCCACGCAGCTTGGCGCGCAACTGAGCCAGGGTGAGGTTGTCGTACTCGATGTACTCGACGATCTCGGGCACCGGATCGCCGGTGCCGGTGGGCGATTGGCCGCCTGCCGGGTCGTCGCCGTCACCCCCGGCGGCGCCGTCACTGTTCACGAGGTCGTCGGGAGGCGTGCTGTAGAGGGCGAAACGTCCGGGTGCGGCGTCGGGCGGCTCCACCGCATCCGCCTTCGGGGCCGCAGCCTTCGGGGCCGCTGCTTTCTTTGCCGAAGCTGCCTTCTTTGCCGGGGCCTTCGTCGTCGCTGTCTTCTTTGCCGGTGCGCTCTTCGCCGGCGCCTTCGGGGCTTCGGGCCCCTCGGTCTCCGGCGACACGGTCTCGGTGGTCGTGGCGTCGGATCGCTCGCCCTGCGAGCTCTCGATCGGGGTGCGGTCGGCCTCGGCGTCGATCGCGGCGTCGTCCTCGTCGAAGCGGGCCCACTCGGGCTGATCGACGGGGCGGTCGAAGAGCGTCTCCAGCGCGAGGTCTCCCTTGATGGCGAGCTCGGCGATGCTCTGCTGCATCCGCATGCCGGCCTGCACGGTCTGGCTCACCGCCGTCATGGGCAGCGTCACCACCAATGCGGGCAGTTTTCTGGTCTCTTCGATCGCGGTGACGACGAGCCCGGCGGCGATGCGGGCCGGATAGGGTGCGCGAACCATGCCCATACTCTGCCATTCGGTGTGACGAGGGTCCACCGACGCCCGCATGGTGGCGCGGCGCTCGTCCCGAGCGTCGAACGGCGGGCAGGAGTGAGTGCGGTCAACCCGTACCCTGGAGACCATGGCTGATCGTAAACGTGTCCTGCTGGCCGAGCCGCGTGGGTACTGCGCTGGGGTGGACCGTGCCGTGGAGACCGTCGAGCGGGCGCTCGACAAGCACGGTGCGCCGGTCTACGTGCGTAAGGAGATCGTGCACAACCGGCATGTCGTCGAGACGCTGAGCGAGCGTGGCGCGGTGTTCGTCGGTGAGACCGACGAGGTTCCCGAGGGGGCGCTCGTCGTGTTCTCCGCACACGGCGTTTCCCCGGAGGTGCATCGCACCGCGGCAGAACGCAGCCTCAAGACGATCGACGCGACGTGCCCGCTGGTCACCAAGGTGCACCAGGAGGCCAAACGCTTCGCCCGCGACGACTACGACATCCTGCTCATCGGTCACGAAGGTCATGAGGAGGTCGAGGGCACCGCGGGGGAGGCGCCACAGCACGTGCAGCTCGTCGACGGCCCGGACAGCGTCGACAAGGTGACCGTGCGTGACGAGTCGAAGATCGTGTGGCTGTCGCAGACCACGCTGTCGGTGGACGAGACGATGGAGACCGTCAACCGGCTGCGGGAGAAGTTCCCGCTGCTCAACGACCCGCCGAGTGACGACATCTGCTACGCCACCCAGAACCGCCAGGTCGCGGTGAAGGCGATGGCCCCGCGCTGCGACCTGGTGATTGTCGTCGGTTCGAAGAACTCCTCGAACTCCGTTCGCCTGGTCGAGGTCGCGCTGCAGGCCGGTGCGAAGGCTTCGCACCTCGTCGACTATGCCCGCGACATCGACCTCGAGTGGCTCGACGGGATCACCACCGTGGGAATCACCTCGGGGGCGTCGGTACCCGAGGTGCTCGTCCGCGGTGTGCTCGACCTCCTCGCGGAGAACGGTTTCGACACGGTCGAACCGGTGACGACCGCGAACGAGACGGTCACCTTCGCGTTGCCGCGCGAGTTGCGTCCGGCGCGCACCTCGCGGTGACACGGGCATAGGTGACACAGGCCGCGGCGAGCCGGCCGACGGCGGCGGTCAGAAGTCGTCGGGATCGAGGCGCTTGACCCGTCGGTGCGGTAGCGCGATCGCCAGGGCCGCGGCGATCACCGCGACGGACACCCCGGCCCCGATGAGGGCCACGTTGCGCGCGGTGTGATCGGGCGGCGTCTCCGGAGTGGGCGCCGCGATCGCCTTCGATTCGGTCGCATCCGGCCGCTCGTCGGGGATCTGGCTGGTGAGCGCGGCGACCGGATCGATGACGCCGTGGCCGATCACCGAGTCCTGTCCGGCACCGGGACCATGAGCGGTGCGGATGATCCGTTCCATCACCTCTTTCGCCCCCAGGTCGGGGTACCGGGCACGCACCAGAGCTGCCGTGCCACTGACATACGGGGTCGCGAAACTCGTCCCGAAGATCGGCGTGGGTCCGTCCTCGCCCATCTGCGAGTCGACCAGTTTCGACGAACCCCGGGTGCTGTCGAGGCTGACGATTCCGTTGCCCGGGGCCGCGACGCTCACCCAGGGTCCGTGCAGGCTGAAGTTGCTGGGTGTCCCGGCCGCCGGGTCCACCGACGCGACGGCCAGCACGTAGGGCGTGAACCAGGCGGGGCTGGCGACGGTCGACACCGCGCCCCAACCGCCGACGTCGCCGGGCGACGGCTCGGGATTCTGTTGTCCGCACAGCGAATTCCGCTGTAGATTGCCGGCCGCGACAACCACCACGACGTCACGGTCGTAGGCGTACTTCACCGCCGCCCCGAGTGATTCGTCGTCGAGTTCGGCCCCGGCGGGCGCACACGCCACCTGGGAGATGTTGATCACCGTCGCACCCAGGTCGACGGCACGGACGACTGCCTTGGCCAACGTGCGCACCGAGCCGTAACCGGAGCCGACGGTCGGATCGGAATCGTCGGAGTCCCGATCCTTTGCCGAGTAGGCACCGCTCGATTGTCGGATCGATATCAACGACGCGTCGGGGGCGACCCCGGCGAACGCGTCGCGGCTGCTCGGGTCGGCCGCGATGATCCCCGCGACGAGGGTGCCGTGTGCGTCGCAGTCGGTGAGGCCGTTGCCCGACGACACGTAGTCGCCGCCCGGCTGCACCCGGCCCAACCGCGGATGCGGCGTCACGCCGGTGTCGATGACGGCCACCTTCTGTCCTTTGCCGCGGCTGAAGCGCCAGGCCTCGGGAAGGTTCATCATCTGCTGTGCGGCTGTGGGTTTCGCGTTGTCGTGGCGCTCGGATGCCAGCGGTTTGGCGCACAGGGTCCGCTGCTCGGTGGGTTCGGGCGGCGCGACCGGAGCTGCCCGGACGATCGCCTCCGGCACGATGTCGGGCGGCGTCACCGCTGCGGCCGGAGCGCCGGAGAGCCCGAGTGTCAGGGTGATCGTCGAGGTCAGCGCAGCGGCGACGCCGATGTGGCGACGACCGCGGCCGCCTGCGGCGCGCGGCCTGACGGACCGACCGCGCACGTCAGATGTCCCGGACGATCCGGTAGAGGTCCAGGATCCACAGCAGCAGCGGAACGATGATCGCGACGAGGATGTACTCGCAGATCTCCGCGGTCCGTCGCATCACCGGGGAGAACTCCTGCGCCGGTGCGACGACGCCGAGGACCAGCGCCGCGACCACCATCACCATGGCGAGGACGAAGCTGATGATCGGCCAGTCGCCGGCACCGAATGCGAGACCCGTCGCCAACGCGATGAGGGCGAGGGACCCCGAACCGATGAGGAACGCGGCCTGCGCCAGATCGCTGTGGGAGCGTCCGCGCAGACACAACACCACGGCGACGATGGCCGCGTAAGCGGCTGCCTTGGGGGCGAACCCGGACAGCGGGGCGGCTGCGAGTACCGCGGAGATCGCGGTCACGATCGCGGTGCCCGCGATGATGCCGGTGAGGTAGGCGTTCGCGACGAAGGAGCGGCGTTCCAGTGCGTCGGCCTTCGGCAGCGCCATCGCGCCGATCGCGCCGATGCCCTCGATCACCGGCCTCCGCTCGACGTCGTCGGAATCGAGGGGCGCCCCGGCTGTGGGAACGGGCGGAAGTGGCAGTTTGGCCAGCACGATGGTCGCGCGCGGCGCCATCGCCACCACGAGCAGTCCCACGGCGGCGAGAACCGCTGCCACGTCGGCGAGGTCGGCGTCGAGGAGCAGTTCGGCGGCGGCACCACCGCAGCCCAGCAGCGCCGCCGTGGTCAGCGCGCTGTGCAGCGACGGGCCCACGGCGGTCAGCCGGTAGGAGATCACGGTCGCGACGAGGGTGAGGGCGCATCCGAAGGTGACATGTGCGGCACCGAAGGAACCGGGGGTCAGCAGCATGCCGGTGACGAAGACCATCGGTGATGCGGTGGCCACGAGGATCGTGGCGCTGGCCTCGTCACGGTAATAGCGGGCCACGATGGTGCTCGCGGTGAGCAGACCGACCGCACCGAGGGCGCTCAGCGCGGCGATCCACAGGGCGCCACTGGTGGAGCGGTAGGCGCCGAGCGCCACGGCGGCCGCGATCGCGGCCAGCAGCGCGACGGTGTAGCCGGCGTAGCGGGCGGAAATCGCCGACCATCCGGCGAATCGAGATTCATTCAAACGGGCGACAGCATCCACGACGTCGTCGAACAGTGCGGGGGCCTCACCGGTCCGCGTCGAGCGGAGGACGAGCAGGTCGCCGTCGCGGATCCCGGATTCCGACAGCGACCGGTTCGGGGCGATCGGTTCCTGTCCCACCAGGGCCAATGTCCAGCGCAGTTGACGGTTGGTCGGACGGTCGTCACCGGCATCGGGGTCGTCGGGGTCGCGACGTGCGGGGTTGCGTGACTCGATCTGCGCGATGAGGTCGGGGATGAGGCCCGCGATCGGCATCGCCGCAGGTAGGGCGACATCGAGCTGGGTGTTGCCGCCGAGGATCGAGACCCGTACGAGTTCGGGTTCGATCCCGTGATTGGTGCGTGCGCCGCCGGCCGGCCCCGAGCCCGGTGCCTGCGACATCATCGTGTGCGCGTCCAGAGTCGACATCTGGTGGATCCTCCCCGCCCTGTTCACAGATAGCATGCGAACCGCGTCAATTGTGTACCAGTGCCACCCGGGCGGAGAAAACCGGGCGGCCGGATCGGTCGGGGGGAAGATCGCGTGGTGACGACTACGGAGGGGTTTGTCCGTCGTGCGCGGATCACGCCGCCGCGGATGCCCGGCGGCGAACTGAATCTGCAGCCGCCGCCCGATGTGCCGCGGGTCGTGCCCGGCAACATGTTGTTGAAGCTGTTGCCGGTCGTCATGATCGTCGCGGTCGTCGGGATGATCGCGTTGATGTTCGTCACCGGTGGGCGCAACATCTTGACCAATCCGCTGTTCATGATGTTCCCGCTGATGATGCTGATGTCCATGTTCGGCATGTTCGCCGCAGGTGGACGTGGCGGCGGGAAACGCGCGGCGGAGCTGAACGAGGAGCGCAAGGACTATTTCCGGTATCTCGGCCAGACCCGCGAACAGGTCCTCGACACGGTGGAGGCCCAGCGCGCGGCGGCGACGTGGAGTCACCCCGACCCCGCCGCCCTGCTCGATGTGATCGGCACACGTCGGATGTGGGAGCGGCGCGCGACGGACAGCGACTTCGCCCGAGTCCGCGTCGGGCTGGGGACGCAGGGGCTCGCCACCCGCTTGATGCCGCCGGAAACCGGCCCCCTCGAGGACATCGAACCGGTCTCCATGGTGGCGCTACGCCGTTTCGTCCGTACCTACTCGTCCGTTCATCGACTGCCGACCACGGTGTCGCTGCGCGGATTTCCCGCGGTCAACATCGAGGGTGCCCGTCAGGAGACGCGAGATCTGGTTCGCGCCATGGTCGTCGAACTGTGCGCGTTCCACGGACCCGATCAGTTGCACGTCGCCATCGTCACCGGTGACCCGGCCGGGGAGGCCTGGGACTGGGCGAAGTGGCTTCCGCACGTGGGACATCCGACATTGCGCGACGGCGTCGGTGCGATGCGGATGATCTATCCGACGCTGGCCGATCTCGAGAACTCGCTGGCCACCGATCTTCTCGAGCGCGGGCGCTTCAGCAGGTCGGCGCCACCGACCCCCGGCCGTGCGCACCTGGTGGTGGTGCTCGACGACGGGTACGTGGCCGGCGACGAGCGTCTCATCAACGATGCGGGGATGGAGGGCGTGACCGTCGTCGACCTGACCGCGCCGCCGGACGGGTTGGCCGCCCGGCGCGGCCTGGAACTCGTCGTGCGCAACCGGAAGGTGTCCGCACGCAGCGCCGCCGGCGTCGAGGAGATCGCCGACATGGACTCGTTGACGATCCCGGAGGCGGAGACGCTGGCACGTCGGTTGGCGCGCTACCGGCTCGCGACCGCCGCGGCGCTGGCCAACCTGGAGAGTGAGGCGACCTCGAGCGATCCGGGTCTGCCGGCGCTGCTCGGGATCCCGGATGCGACTCGCTTCGATCCGACGGTGGGTTGGCGTGGGCGTACCGGACGCGACCGGCTACGGGTCCCGATCGGTATCACCCCCGAGGGCATCCCGGTCGATCTCGACATCAAGGAGAGTGCCCACGGCGGCATGGGGCCGCACGGATTGTGTATCGGCGCAACCGGTTCCGGCAAGTCCGAGTTCCTGCGCACGCTCGTTCTGGCGATGCTCGCGACCCACTCGCCGACCGAACTGAACTTCGTCCTCGTCGACTTCAAGGGTGGTGCGACGTTCCTGGGGCTGGAGTCGGCACCGCATGTCGCGGCGATCATCACCAACCTCGAGCAGGAACTCTCGATGGTCGACCGGATGAAGGATGCGCTCTCGGGTGAGATGAACCGCCGGCAGGAACTCCTCCGCGCCGCAGGCAATTTCGCCAACGTCAGTGAGTACGAACGCGCACGCGCGGCCGGCGTGCGCCTCGAGCCGCTGCCGGCGCTGTTCATCGTCGTGGACGAGTTCTCCGAACTGCTCGCCCAGAAACCGGATTTCGCCGAGTTGTTCGTGGCGATCGGCCGACTGGGCCGCTCATTGCACATCCATCTGCTCCTCGCCTCGCAGCGGCTGGAGGAGGGCAAGCTCCGCGGCCTGGACAGTCACCTGTCCTACCGCATCGGTCTGAAGACCTTCTCGGCGAACGAGTCCCGTTCGGTTCTCGGCGTCCCCGACGCGTACCACCTGCCCAGCGTCCCCGGATCGGCGTACCTGAAATGCGATTCGGCCGAACCGGTCCGGTTCAACACCTCCTACGTGTCGGGGCCGTACCACGCGCCGGTCGCCGCCGACGGCATGATCGACGACGGCCCCGCCTACACCGGCCCGATGGGACGCATGAAGGTGTTCACCGCGCTACCGGTACCGCTGGAGGACGGCGCCGCGAGTTCGTCGGTCCTCGATCACGCGCAGGCGCTGCTCGACGAGGAGCCCCCGAAGGAACTGGACACCCCGACCTACGACGACCCGGCAGCGGCCGGGGTCCCGACGCTGCTCGACACCCTCGTCGGGCGGATGGCCGGCCACGGTCCGCCCGCACACGAGGTGTGGCTGGATCCGCTCGACGAGTCGCCGACGGTCGATCAGCTCGTCGGACGTCGTGACTGGTCGACCCCGGGAGGGGTGGGCGATCTGCGGCTCGCGATCGGGCACGTCGACCGGCCCTACGATCAGCGGCGCGACGTGCAGGTTCTCGACCTGGCCGGCGCGGCCGGCAACGTGGCGGTGGTCGGCGGTCCGCAGTCGGGCAAGTCGACCACACTGCGCACGATCATCATGTCGGCCGCCGCCACCCACACCCCGGAACAGGTGCAGTTCTACTGTCTGGACTTCGGTGGTGGCAGCCTGGCCTCGGTAGCGGGTCTGCCGCACGTGGGTTCGGTCGCCTCGCGTGGGGACATGGATGCCGTGCGACGGACCGTCGCCGAGGTGGGTGCCATCGTCCGCAACCGCGAGTTGTTGTTCTCCCGCTTGGGGATCGAATCGATGCGCGACTTCCGTGCGCGGCGCCAGGCGTGGTTCACCGGGACGCACGGGCGCGACGCGGGCGACCCGCTGGACGCCGACCGCCACGGCGACGTCTTCCTGGTCATCGACGGGCTGTCGGTGCTGCGCAACGAACTCGACTTCCTCGAGGAGCAGGTCACGACGATCGTCCAGCAGGGCCTGTCCTACGGCGTCCATGTCGTATTGACCGCGGCCCGATGGGGTGAGGTCCGCCCCGCGATCAAGGACCTCATCGGCAGTCGGATCGAACTCAAACTCGGCGACGCGATGGATTCGGAGATGGGCAGGCGCGCTGCGGCGTTGGTCCCGCACAACCGGCCCGGCCGCGGTCTCACCCCCGAAGAACTCCACATGCTGGTCGCTCTACCGCGTCTCGACGGCGTGAGCGTGCCGGAGTCGTTGCCGGCCGGTGTGCAGAACGCCGTCGACAAGCTCGGGGTGGCCTACCGGGGCCGAGAGGCGATGGCGGTGCGCAAGCTCGGTGTCGAGATCGCTCAGCGCGACGTCGACGAGCTGGTGGATCGGGCCGGGATGGCTTTGTCGCCCAACCAGGTCGCCGTCGGCGTGGGCGAGTTGGAGCTGGCCCCGGTGATCCTCGACTTCACCTCCCAACCCCACTTCATGGTGTTCGCCGACGTCGAGCACGGCAAGACCACGGTGTTGCGCAACATCGTTCGCGGGCTGGTGCGCGACGCGTCGCCGGACGAGGTCAAGGTGGTCTTCATCGACTACCGGCGAACGATGCTCGGCATCCTCGACACCGATCACCTCGGCGGTTACGCCAGCTCCGCCAACAAGGCGGCGCCGATGGTCGCGCAGCTCGCCGAGATCCTGAACGGTCGCATGCCGCCGGAGGATGTGACACCACAACAACTGCGCGAACGGTCCTACTACACCGGCGCCGACGTCTACCTCGTGATCGACGACTACGACATGGTGGCGACCGCCTCGGGCAACCCCCTGCTGCCGATCGTGGATCTGGCCGCGCACGCCCGCGACATCGGCTTCCACATCATCCTGGCGCGCCGTTCCGGCGGCCTGGGGCGCGCGATGTTCGACCCGCTGATCGGCCGGCTGAAGGACCTGTCGTCCGACATGCTGCTGATGAGCGGCGACCGCGACGAGGGCTACATCACGGGTCGCGTGCGTATGCAGCAACTCGTGCCCGGACGTGGCGAGCTGGTGTCGCGGACCCGACCGCAGGAGATGATCCAGGTCGGCTTCGTCGAACCCCAGGAGTGACCTGCCGTGCCGCCGCGCCCCACCGTGCCGCGCCCGACCGTGGTCGACCTCGCCTACGGCCGGGTCCGTCTCGCCGGCGGCCGCAGCGCGGACATCGGTGGTCTGCTCCATGCGGTCGACTCGGCGACGGTCGTGGCCGGTGGGGTGCGGGTGTTCGCCCATCAGGCGTGGCGCGAGGTGTGGGACGGGCTGGGCCTGCCGGACTCCACACCGGCCGGGCCGCTGCCGATCGTCGTGGGGTATCCGAGTACCTGGGGGCGGCTGCGGTCATCGGTGCTCGCGCGTTCGGTGGCAGAGATCGCCGTTCCGGTCGAACTGGTGCCGCGCGCCGTGCTCATCGCGCGTGCTCACGCCGACGGCGCGATGCAGCGGTGCGCGGTCGTGGAGACCACCCACGTCCCGGCCGTTCCGCTCGACCCCGCCCGGGCCCGGCCACCGACCTGGGATGTCACCCGCCTCCGACGGACCTCGGCCGGATGGCAGATCGACGCGACCGAGGTGCTCGAGCCCGACGCGCCGGACATCGGGCCGCGCACGGAGTCGATCGTCGACGACTCGGTGGAGGCGGTCTTCGTGGACGGTGCCGAGCCCACAGACGTGGCCCGGGCCCAGGAGGTCGTCGCCACTCATGCGCTCGCCGGCCGGGTGGTCGCCGTCGACCAGGACCTGATCCGGCGCTACGGGTGGCGCACCGGCCGCCCGCCGTCGGACGACGACCGGTTGGCGACGGTACCCACGCCGCCCGCGGCGCCGGACGCGCGGAACCGTCCGTCGGGGCGGCTGCTGTGGGCGGCAGGCGCGGTGGCGGTGACGATCGCCATCGTCGCGGCGGTCGTCGGGTTCCTTCAGCGGGGCGTGGCGCCGGTGTCCGAACAGACGGTGGTGTTGGGCCGGACCAGCGTGTCCGTCCCCGCCGACTGGCGACGCAGCGAGTTGGGTACCCCCGACGGCCAGGATGCCCAGCAGACCACCCGGACCGTGTTCGTCGATCCCGACGACGGCCGTCGCATCCTGGTGGTCCAGAGCGAGGTACGGGCCGATTCGACGCTCGCCACCGTCGCGCGCAGTCTCGGCAATCGCATCCGCCAGCGCGGCGACGACGTGGTGACCGAATTCTCGCCGTCGACCCGATTCGTCGGCCGCGACGTCGTCAGTTATCGCGAGGCGCCGGTGTCCGGGGGTGCCATCCGCTGGTACGTCCTCGTGCAGGACGGCCTGCAGGTGTCGATCGGGTGCCAGCCCGGCAGCGCAGGGGAGTCGGTGGACACCGAGTGCGCGCAGGCGGTGTCGTCGGTGCGGATCGCACCGAAGTGAGCGTTTTGACCCTGACCTGCGTGCTCGCGTAGTCTGGATCGCTGGTGCGTGGCATCTCGGCCCATGATCGGGCGGGGATAGCCGAGGCCCGGGTCCCCACTGGTCGCCGGGAACAGCCTCTGCCATCGCACCCGACCAGCACCCACATCGACAGAGTTGAGGACAACTGTGCCTACCTACACCCCGAAGGCCGGTGACATCACCCACGCGTGGCATGTCATCGACGCCACCGACGTGGTGCTCGGCCGGCTCGCCGTGCAGAGCGCGAATCTGCTCCGCGGCAAGCACAAGCCGACCTATGCACCCCATGTCGATGGTGGTGACTACGTCATCATCATCAACGCCGACAAGGTCGTGCTGACCAGCAACAAGGCCGAGCGCAAGCTGAACTACCGCCACTCGGGGCATCCGGGTGGGCTCAAGGTCCAGACGACCGCCGAGCTCCTGGAGACCCATCCCGAGCGTGTGGTCGAGAAGGCGATCAAGGGCATGCTGCCCCACACCAAGCTGGGACGCGCCATGGCGTCCAAGCTGAAGGTCTACGCCGGCCCGACCCATCCCCACGAGGCCCAGCGCCCCGTGCCCTTCGAGATCAAGCAGGTGGCCCAGTGAGCAACGAGAACATCAACGAACCCGCCGTCGAGATCGACGACGAGGTCCAGGCTGCCGCGGCCGACACCGTCGCCGCCGAGGCCGTCGAGCAGGCCGCCGACGATTACGACACCGATGTCGCGGTCGAGGCCGAGGCCCCGGCTCCCGTGGTCATCGACCGTCCGGTCCAGACCGTCGGACGCCGCAAGGAAGCGGTCGTCCGCGTTCGCCTCGTCCCGGGTAGCGGCAATTTCGACCTGAACGGCCGCAGCCTCGAGGAGTACTTCCCGAACAAGGTGCACCAGCAGCTCATCAAGGCGCCGTTGGTCACCGTCGAGCGCACCGAGTCGTTCGACATCTTCGCCAAGCTCGTCGGCGGCGGCCCCTCGGGCCAGGCCGGCGCGCTGCGCCTGGGCATCGCCCGCGCACTGATCGAGGTGACCCCCGAGGATCGTCCGGCGCTGAAGAAGGCCGGATTCCTCACGCGTGACCCGCGTGCGGTGGAGCGCAAGAAGTACGGCCTGAAGAAGGCCCGCAAGGCGTCGCAGTACTCCAAGCGCTGAGAGTGGCTCGCCTTTTCGGAACCGACGGCGTCCGAGGTCTGGCCAACGACGAGCTCACCCCAGAGTTCGCGTTGCGCCTGGCCTCGGCCGCCGCGGTCGTTTTCGAGAACTTTTCGTCGGCCGGCGACGTCCGTCCCCGTGCGGTGGTCGGCCGCGACCCGCGTGCGTCGGGTGAGATGCTCGAGGCGGCGGTCTGCGCCGGCCTCGCCGCGACCGGTGTCGATGCGATCCGCGTCGGCGTCGTGCCGACACCGGCGGTCGCGTTCCTCACCGCCGACTACGGCGCCGACTTCGGGGTGATGATCTCCGCCTCGCACAACCCGATGCCCGACAACGGCATCAAGTTCTTCTCCGCCGGCGGTCACAAGCTCGACGACGCGGTGGAGGACCGCATCGAGGCCGCGATGGCCGACGACGATTTCGCCCGTCCCATCGGGGCGGCGGTCGGCCGCGTGGTCGACGCGACCGATGCCGGTGCCCGCTATCGCGCCCACCTCGGGTCGGCGATCACGCAGCGACTCGACGGCCTCACCGTGGTCGTCGACTGCGCGCACGGTGCCGCCTCCGACCTCGCGCCGCTCGCGTATGCCGACGCCGGTGCGACGGTCATCCCCATCCATGCCGAACCCGACGGCCTCAACATCAACGAGGACTGCGGCTCCACCCACATGGGCAAGTTGCAGACCGCAGTGCTCGAACACGGCGCCGACCTCGGTCTGGCCCATGACGGCGACGCCGATCGGTGCCTCGCGGTCGACTCGTCCGGGCAGATCGTCGACGGAGACGCGATCATGGCCGTCCTCGCCACCGCTCTGAGTACGCGTGGTGAGCTGCGCGACAACGTGCTGGTGGCGACGGTGATGAGCAATCTCGGACTGCACATCGCGATGCGTGACGCCGGAATCACGTTGCGCACCACCGCTGTCGGCGACCGGTACGTGCTGGAGGAGCTGCGCCGCGGGGGCTACTCGCTCGGCGGTGAACAGTCCGGGCACATCGTCGTTCCCGGTTCCGGGACGACCGGTGACGGGATCCTGACCGGGTTGCTGCTCATGGAGCAGATGGCCGCGACGGGCCGGCGGCTCGACGATCTGGCCGCGATCATGAGTGTGCTGCCGCAGGAACTGATTAACGTGCGCGTCGCCGACAAACATGCGGTGGCACAGTCGGAGAAGGTGCAGCACGCGGTCACCGAGGCGGAGTCCGAACTCGGCGAGAACGGGCGGGTTCTGCTCCGTCCGTCGGGCACCGAGCAACTCGTGCGGGTGATGGTCGAGGCCGGCACCGCCGACACCGCGCAGTCGATCGCCCGGCGGATCGCCACGGTGGTCGAGGCGGTGGGGGCATGAGCACGCCGCAGGCGGTGCTCTTCGACTTCTCCGGGACCCTCTTCCGGTTCGAGGCCCGCGACGAATGGTTCGACGGCCTGCACGACGAGGACGGCAACGCGCTGCATCTCGATGCGCAGGCGGAACTGATCCGGCGGATGACCCAACCGGTCGGAATTCCGGCCGCCCTGTCCGACGACGACCGGATCGCCTGGGAGCAGCGCGATCTCGATCCGGCGCAGCATCGTCGCGCATATCTGTCGATGCTGCGGGCGTCCGGTCTGTCCGTGCCGGGCCACGCCGAACAGTTGTACGCGCGGGTCGTCGACGCGCAGTCGTGGGTCACCTTTCACGACACCCGGGCGGTGCTCGAAGGTCTGCGTACGGCCGGCGTGCGCATCGGGGTGGTCAGCAACATCGCGTTCGATCTCCGCGAGGTCCTGGAACTGCACGGCGTGATCGACCTGGTCGACGCGTTCGCGCTCTCCTACGAGGTCGGTGCGATCAAGCCGGACCCCGCGATCTTCCACGCCGCGCTCGACCCATTGGGGGTGGACCCGACGGCGGCGCTGATGGTCGGCGACAGTGAGCACGCCGACGGCGGCTGTCGTAGCCTCGGATGCGAGTTCGAATTGGTGCACGATGTCACCCCGGGTGATCGACCCACCGCACTGCTCGACGCCGTCGCCGCGCACGGCGTCGACCTGCCGCGCTGAACATCGCACATCGTTCGGAACCAGTACGGGGTGTGGCGCGTCTAAACTGCACCTGTCGGAGAGGGGGCCGGTGTGGGCGATGCGCGAACGGCGGTCGACGTCGATGAGGTCAGCGGTGTGGTCGCCTTCTATCAACGGGCCGCGGACGTGGTCGGGTCGGCGGCACGGGACCTGCAGGCCCACGAGTTCGGCGACTGGGCGATCGGCCCGGATTACCACGACATGGGGGAGCGGTACCGCGACATGGGCAGGATGCTCGCGGACCGACTGGCCGAACAGGCCGACGCGGCCGACCGGCTGGCGGCAGCCCTTCACCATGCGATGACGTCACTGATCCGGACCGACGAGATCGCCGAGGCGTCGATTCGGAGCGCAGGCGCCGAGGAGGCGGGATCACGATGAGTCGATCTCCGGATTCGCTTCCCGCGCTTCGCGATCACGCAGTCGCCGGTCTCGAGGATCTGGTGGACCTACTCTCTCTGGGGGCCGGCCTCGGCATGGCCATGGCATCGCCCGCCGACGCCCGCCGACCCTTCCACCGCGTCGGGTCTTTCGACCCCGCGGGTTTGGCCGCCGACAGCAGGCGGTTGTCGGTGGCGTATCGCGCCGTGGCAGACCAGCTGCACCGCCTCCCCGAACAGCAGGTCCGGATCGGCCGGGGCTGGGTGGGCGATACCGGCTCCGGCGCGGTGTGTGCGGTGATCGAGCATCAGCGACGTGCCGAGGCCGATCTGCATGTGCTGCGCACCCTGGCGGAGGCGACGGCTGCTGCATCCGCCGGCATCGACCAGTTGCTGCGCACCTGGTACCTGACCGTCGCCCGCCTCTCCGCGCCGCTGGTGGCAGGAGTCCCGGTGGCCGAGGTCCCGGCGGCGGTGGCCACCGGACGGCTCCCGCTGGGCGTGGTGGCCGAGGACATCTCGTCCCGCGTGACGCTCTACTTCACCTCGGCAGAAGCGACGGTTCGCGGAATCGACGCGATTCTCGATCACCTCAACCGCGCCACCGAGGACATGGACGTGCAGCCCTATCCCGGCCGCTCACCCGCTGCACCGTCGGTCCGGCCACGGCGACCGGAATCCGCCGAGGTAGTGGGCTCGCCGGTGCACCCCGCGGATGAGGCCCGACCATCCCAGACCGAATCACCTCAGACCGCACCGCCCCAGACTGCACCACGCGTTTCGCCTGGCCCTGCCGCCACACCGTCGATGCCGAGTTCCGACGCCCCGGATGTCGCCACCTCCATCCCGGACACCGACACGGACGTGCCGCTCCGGCTGCGACCACCGTCGTCGAGCGACACCCCACCGGTGGACGTGCCACCGCGTCCGGAGCCCCCTGCCCCTGCCCCCGTCGCGCCGCCGATCGCGGAGGACGCGACACGCCACGGCACCACGGTCCCCGAGCACTCGGAACCTCCCGCATCCACCGGGGAACTCGCGCTGGCTGGTGAAGAATGATCACGCCACACGTCGGCAGCGGGACACCGGGGGGAACACGATGAATCTCGCCGACCAGATCGAGGCGATCGCCCGGCGCGCCACCGCCCGCGTCGTCGCCGCGTCCAACGACTTCTCCACTGCACAACGGCGACTCGCCGCCGACGTCGCCGAGCATCGGGCGTCGGTCGCCACACCCGATCAACGCATGCGCGACCAGCTGCGTCGTGATGCCGAGGTCGCGGACTGCGCCACGCCGAGAATCCTGTTACCGGCCGACATGGCGGAGGCCAGCCCGCATACCCCGGTCCCCGACGACGCGGCGCCGGACGAATAGGCTGTCGTTGTGCCGGCAACCAAACCAGGTCAGTCCAGGTCCACCCCGACCAGTTCGGCTCAGCGCCGCCCGATGCCATCGGGTTCGCCCGGCAAGCTGATGTCGGAACTGGGGCGTCGCGGCCCGTACCGCGTGCTGCGCGGGGATCTCGGGATCGCCGGGATGCGCGGGCAGGTGTTCTCGCCGGAGTCCGGTGCCAAACTGCCGGCGATCGCCGTCGGGCACACATGGATGGCCGACAGTGAGCGCTACCGGGATCTCCTGTATCACTTCGCCTCCTGGGGTTTCGTGACGGTCGCCCCGGACGCGAACGCCGGATTCTTCGCTTCCGACGTGGGCCTCGCGGGTGACCTCCGGGCAGCGCTCGACATCGTCGCGCATGTGCCGCTCGGGCACGGGGCGGTGACGGTCGACCCCGCTCGGCTCGGACTCATCGGACACGGCTTCGGCGCCGCGGCGGCGGTGATGGCCGCGGCCGACCAGCCCCTGCGGGGCCACGCCGCCCCGAACGTCGCCGGGGTGGTCGCGGTGTTCCCGGCTCCCACCACCTCGGCGTTGCTGCCGGCGGCCGCGCTGGTGCAGGCTCCCGGGCTGATCATCGCAGGTGCGGCTGAGCTCGACACGATGGAATCCAACGCACTGCCGCTGGCCCAGGCCTACGGAGGAGATGTGGTGTTGCGCACCGTGCCGCGGGGCAATCCACGAGACCTTCTGGAACGTCGCACGGTCAAATCGCTGGTGGGTATGAACGGGTCCGATCGTGCGCTGCACGCCGTCGTGCGCGCCGCATGTACGGGATACGTCCTGCATACCGTCGCCGGCGACAAGGACTATGCGGGCTTCGCGGACCCCTCGGCATCGGTGGGGAAGCTGAGCACCGTCGACCTGTCGGATCCGCCGACGCCGCCGGTCGACGCCGTGTCGCATCTCTTCGGTGCCAAACCACGGAAGCGGCGACTCAGAAAGCGCTGATTTCACAGGTACGCTGACTGACTATGTGTGGAATCGTCGGATACGTCGGTCGGCGGGACGCGCTCGACATCGTGGTCGAGGCGCTGCGACGGATGGAATACCGCGGATACGACTCGGCCGGGGTCGCGATCCTCGACGGCGCGGGCGGCACCGCGGTCGAGAAGAAGGCCGGGCGACTGGAGAATCTGGACAAGCAGATCGCGACCGTCGGCCCCGAGAACCTCAGCGGCACCACCGGGATGGGGCACACGCGATGGGCGACGCACGGAAAACCGACGGATCGCAACGCCCACCCGCATGTGAGCACCGACCGGCGCCTCGCGGTGGTGCACAACGGGATCATCGAGAACTACGCCGCGCTGCGCGGTGAGCTGGAGGCCGACGGCATCGAGTTCTCGTCGGAGACCGACACCGAGACAGCCGTGCACCTTGTGGAGAGCTTCTACGCCGCCGGCCCCACCGCGGGCGATTTCGTGTCCAGTGCCTACGCTGCGCTCCGTCGACTCGAGGGCGCATTCACACTGGTGTTCACCCACTCCGATCACCCCGACACCATCGTCGCGGCCCGGCGGTCGACGCCGCTGGTCGTCGGTGTCGGCGACGGGGAGATGTTCGTCAGTTCCGACGTCACCGCCTTCATCGAACACACCCGTGACGCAGTCGAACTCGGTCAGGACGAGGTCGTGGTGATCACCGCCGACGACTACCGCATCACCGACTTCGACGGCGACCCGCGGGCCGGCAAGCCCTTCCACATCGACTGGGATCTCGCCGCCGCGGAGAAGAGCGGCTACGACTTCTTCATGCTCAAGGAGATCGCCGAGCAGCCCGCGGCCCTCGCCGACACCCTGCTCGGGCATCTCGAGGGCGGCCGCATCATCCTCGACGAGCAGCGGCTCACCGACGACGACCTGCGCGATGTCGACAAGGTGTTCGTCGTCGCCTGCGGTACCGCCTATCACGCCGGACTGTTGGCCAAGTACGCCATCGAGCACTGGACCCGCCTCCCGGTCGAGGTGGAGTTGGCCAGCGAGTTCCGGTATCGCGACCCCGTTCTGGACCGCTCCACCCTGGTGGTGGCGATCTCGCAGTCCGGTGAGACCGCCGACACTCTCGAAGCCGTCCGGCATGCCAAGGACCAGAAGGCCCGCGTGCTGGCGATCTGCAACACCAACGGCGCCCAGATCCCCCGCGAGTCGGACGCGGTTCTCTACACCCACGCCGGCCCGGAGATCGGTGTCGCATCCACCAAGTGCTTCCTGGCGCAGATCGTCGCCGCCTACCTGGTGGGCCTCGCCCTCGCGCAGGCACGCGGGACCAAGTACGCCGACGAGGTGTCGCGGGAGTTCGCGGCGATGGAGGCCATGGCCGACGCGGTGACCGAGGTCCTCACGACGATGGAACCTGTCCAGCAACTCGCCCGCTCGATCGCCGACCACAACACGGTGCTGTTCATCGGCCGCCACGTCGGCTACCCGGTCGCCCTCGAAGGAGCCCTCAAGCTCAAGGAACTGGCGTACATGCACGCCGAGGGTTTCGCCGCCGGCGAGCTCAAGCACGGACCGATCGCGCTGATCGAGGACGGGCTGCCGGTGATCATCGTGATGCCGTCGGCCGACGGCCGGGCACTGCTGCACTCCAAGATGGTCAGCAACATCCGGGAGATCCAGGCCCGCGGTGCGCGGACCATTGTGATCGCGGAGCACGACGACACGTCCGCGGCGTCGGTCGCCGACCATTTCATCCCGATCCCCAAGACCCCGACCCTGCTGCAGCCGCTGGTGTCGACGGTGCCGCTGCAGGTCTTCGCCGCGACCGTGGCGCAAGCCCGCGGTTACGACGTCGACAAGCCGCGGAACCTGGCCAAGTCGGTCACCGTCGAGTAGTCGGAACTGGGAGGAACGCGACTCGATGCCGATCCGCTACCTCACCGCCGACGCGGTCCGTGACGCCGAGCACGCCGCCGGCGACCTTCTCGCCGACGGCACGTTGATGCGCCGCGCCTCCCATGGTGTGGCGCAGGTCGTGATCGACGAACTGCGCCGCACAGGCGGCTGTTACGGGCGGCAGGTGGGCATCGTCGTCGGGGCGGGCGACAACGGCGGCGACGCGTTGTATGCGGGCGCCGCGCTGTCCCGTCGTGGCGTCGCCTGCACCGCACTACTGCTCGCACCCGACCGTGCACACCGCGAAGGTCTCGCCGCCTTCCGTCGGACCGGTGGCCGGATCGTCGAGACGCTCGCGGGCGGCCTCGACGTGGTGATCGACGGCGTGGTCGGTATCGGCGGCCACGGACCGTTGCGGCCCGCCGCGGCCGAGGTCTTCGGACAGCTCACCGGCCCCGCGGACGGCGGCCCGATCGTCGTCGCCGTCGACATCCCGTCCGGTGTCGACGCCGACACCGGGCAGGTGCACGACCCGGCGGTGCGCGCCACGGTCACCGTCACGTTCGGGGCCCCGCGCAATGCCCACCTGTTGGCCGCGACGCAATGCGGGCGCACCGTCACGGTGGACATCGGGATCGACCCGACCGGGACGGACGGCGACACCCTGTCGTCGCTGACCGACCACGAGGTCGCCGCCCTGTGGCCGGTGCCCGGACCGGCCGACGACAAATACAGCCAGGGAGTCGTCGGCGTGATCGCCGGTTCGGCCCGGTATCCGGGGGCCGCGATCCTGGCCACCGGTGCCGCGGTGTCGGCCACCTCGGGAATGACCCGCTACGTCGGGACGGCCGCCGACGAGGTCGTCGCGCATTTCCCGGAAGTCGTCGCCACCCGATCGATCGACGACGCCGGCCGAGTGCAGGCCTGGGCGGTCGGACCCGGGATCGGCACCGACGACGATGCACTCGGGCTGCTCCGGGACATCCTGTCCACCGACCTGCCCGTCCTCGTCGACGCCGACGGACTCACCCTGGTCGCGCGCCACCCCGAGCTCGTCGACCGGCGTGCGCCGACCCTGCTGACCCCGCATGCCGGCGAGTTCGCCCGGCTGACCGGCGATGAACTCGGACCGGACCGGCTCGCCGCGGTCCGGGACCTGGCGCGGCGATGGGGGGTGAGCGTCCTGCTCAAGGGCCGGATCACCCTGGTCGCCGATCCCGACGGTGCGGTGCTGGGCAACGACGCGGGCTCGTCGTGGGCCGCGACGGCGGGTGCGGGGGACGTGCTGTCCGGGATCGCCGGGTCACTGCTGGCCGCCGGCCTCACGTCGGCGCGGGCCGGGGCAGCGGCGGCTCGGGTCCACGCGCACGCGGCCGAACTGGCCGCCCGCGACGCCCCGATCGGCGCGTCCGACCTCTTGGCGGCCGTCCGCCCGGCCATCCGCGCGTTGCGGCGCGGCCACCCGACATCCGCGACACGTGCCCGATGATCGTGATCGAGGCCACCGACACTTCGACGAACGCGCTGGTGAAATGTAGTCGCGTCGGTCTGGGACAATGGTCGCGATGACTCCTGCAGCCCTCACCGCGACCATCGATCTCGATGCCATCGCCCACAACGTCGACGTCCTGCGCACTGCGTCGGGCGCCGACGTGCTCGCGGTGGTGAAGGCGGATGGCTACGGGCACGGTGCGCTGCCGGTGGCTCGGGCTGCGCTGGCCGCGGGTGCGGCCGAACTCGGCGTCGCCCACATCACCGAGGCGCTCACCCTGCGGCGCGGCGGGATCGACGCACACCTCACCGCGTGGCTGCACACGCCCGGCGCCGATTTCGACGCCGCCATCTCCCACGACATCGACATCGCGCTGTCCTCCCTCCGCCAACTCGACGCCGTGGTCGCCGCGGCGAGACGTCGATCGCGCACCGCGACGGTGACCGTGAAGGTCGACACCGGCCTCAATCGGAGCGGGGTGGCGCCCGACGAGTGGTCGGACTTCGCCGAGTCACTGGCCAAGGCCCGTGCCGACGGTGCCGTGACGGTGCGCGCCATCATGTGCCACCTCGCCCGCGGCGACGAACCCGAGCATCCACTCAACTCCGAGCAGGCCGCACGCCTCGACGAGGCCGCAGCCGACCTGCGTCGGCTGGGCGCCGGGCCGGAGGTCGTCCACATCGCCAATTCGCCTGCGGCGCTGACCCGCCCCGACCTCGCCCGCGACCTCGTCCGGCCCGGGATCGCGCTGTACGGGCGCACGCCGGTCCCCGAGCGTGGCGACTTCGGGCTGACTCCGGCGATGACCCTGACCGCCCAGGTGGCGCTGGTCAAGAAACTGGCGGCCGGACAGGGAGTTTCGTATGGTCACACATTCGTGGCGCCCGCCGACACGACGATCGCGATACTGCCCGCGGGGTACGCCGACGGTGTGCCGAGGCTGTTGTCGGGTCGGTTCAGCGTCGCGATCGACGGCCGTCTGTTCCCGGGTGTCGGGCGAATCTGCATGGACCAGTTGGTGATCGACCTCGGTCCCGACGGTGCAGGGGTCACCGAAGGCGACACCGCCGAACTCTTCGGCACCGGGCGTTCCGGCGGCCCGACCGCCAAGGACTGGGCAGATACCATCGGCACCATCGATTACGAGATCGTGTCCGGTATCGGAGCTCGCGCCGTCCGACGCTATGTGGGTGGTGAACGGTGAGCAGATCGGAACGATTCGGTTGGCTCGCCGGGGTCACCGGTGTCGGCGCGCTCGGTGCGGTGGCCGCGAGCGGCGTCGCCCGCAACGCCGCCCGGCGCCGCAGCTCCCGCCCGGCCGATCCCTTTGCCGGAGTGGATTTCACGACGATCTACGACGACCCGGCGACCCTGGTGACCGCCGACGACGGTGCATCGCTGGCCGTGCGCTGCGTCCGCACCGGGCCCGCGGGTACGGACGAGGGGGTCGAACCCGACCTGACCGTCGTGTTCGTGCACGGTTTCAGCCTGCGCATGGCGAGTTGGCATTTCCAGCGGTATGCGCTCGAGCAGCTGTGGGCGGACCGGTCCATCCGGATGGTGTTCTTCGATCACCGCGGCCATGGTCGCAGCGACCCGGCACCGTCGGATACCTGCACCATCAGTCAGCTCGCCGACGACACCGCTGCGGTGATCCGCGCGGTCGCACCCACCGGTCCGGTTGTGTTGGTGGGGCATTCGATGGGTGGCATGGCCGTGATGGGGCTGGCCCGCCGTGACCCGGCCCTCTTCGGGCCGGACGGTCGCGTGACCGGCGTCGCGCTGGTCGGGACCGCGGCGCGGGGGATCACCGAGGCCGGACTCGGTGAGGGCCTGCACAATCCGCTCGTCGATGCGTTCCGGCTCTCGGTGCGGCGCATCCCGGCGGTGGTCCGCGCGGGGCGCGGAATCACCCGACAGGCGCTCGAACCGGTCCTTGTCGCAGCGAGTTTCGGTGCCGACTTCTACAGTCCCAACGCCGGGCGGGCCGTGGAGAAGATGATCCAGAACACGCCGATCGAGACGCTGGTGGACTTCCTGCACACCCTCGAGGACCACGACGAGACGACCGCGCTGCCGATCATCGCTCAAGTGCCGTCGGTCGTCGTGTGCGGCAATCAGGATCGTCTGACGCCGTTGCCGAGGTCGGTGCGGATGTACGCCGAACTCGGCGCCGACTCCCGCCTGGTCGTGGTGGACGGAGCGGGCCACATGGTCCCGATGGAACGTCCCGAGGAGGTCACCGCGGCGATCGCCGACCTGGTGGTCCGGGCGCGGGCGGCGGCCCCGCAACCCCACCGGCGGTGGTGGCGGAAGTTGGTGGCGCGGTGAGCGATTCGACCCAACCGAACGCCGATTCGACCCAGCCGAAGGAGGATTCCACCCAGCCGGCGACGGCCGGTGCCCGGACGCTGCCGGACGTGGGCGACACCGAGGCGCTCGGTCGGGAGCTGGCCACCCAACTGCAGGCCGGTGACCTGGTGATCCTCGACGGCCCACTGGGGGCGGGGAAGACCGCGATGACCCGCGGGATCGCGGCCGGCCTCGGGGTCGTCGGCCGGGTGTCGTCACCCACGTTCATCATCGCCCGCGAGCACCGCGCGGCACAGCCGGGACGGCCCGGCATGATCCACGTCGACGCCTACCGTCTGGGGGGTCTCGACGAACTCGACGCCCTCGACCTCGACACCGACCTGGCCGACTCCGTCGTCGTGGTCGAGTGGGGCGAAGGGGTGGCCGAACGCCTGGCCGAGCGCCACCTGCGTGTCCGCCTCACCCGGGCGCCGGAGTCCGAGGTCCGTGACGCCGAGTGGGAATGGGTGGAACGCTGATGTACGTCCTGGCGATCGACACGTCCACCGACGCGGTGGTCGCCGGTGTCGCACGACTGCCCGCCGACGGTGCCCCCGAGGTCCTGGCCGACCGCGCCGTCTCCGACGGCCGCCGCCACGCCGAGGTCCTCACCAGCCTCATCGGCGAAGCTCTCGAGCAGGCCGGCGTCCGCCGCGACGACCTCGGCGCGGTGATCGTCGGATGCGGCCCCGGGCCGTTCACCGGTCTGCGCGTCGGGATGGCGACCGGCGCGGCTTTCGGTGACGCCCTCGGGCTGCCCGTGTACGGCGTCTGCTCGGCGGACGCCATCGCCGCCCACGAGCAGTCGGCAACCGACCCCACGTCGATGCTGGTCGTGACCGATGCACGTCGCCGCGAGATCTACTGGGCCACCTACGAACAGGGGCGACGGACAACCGGCCCGGCAGTGGGCGCGCCGGCGGATGTGGTCGCCGAACTGGCCGGCGCCCCGATCGACGTCGTCGTCGGTTCGCCCGCGCACACCGGCCTGTTCGGACGACCGATCGGTTCGGCCGAAGTGCCGACGGTGGCCGGACTCGCCTCCGTGGCCGCCGGCGACCTCCGAAGTGGTGCGCAGCCGGAACCGTTGATCCCGCTGTACCTGCGTCGACCCGACGCGGTCGAACGTGCGCCGCGGCGACCTGCGCAACCGGCGGAGGTGAGCCGGTGACGACCTCCGAACTGATCGTCGACGATCTCGGCCATGCCGACATCCCCCGCTGTGCCGCGCTGGAGATCGTCATGTTCGCCGACGACTCACCCTGGCCGGTCGCGGCGTTCCGCGCCGAACTCAATGCGCCGTACAACCGGTACTTCGCGGCCCGAGAGGCCCCTGGTGGGCCGGTCGTCGGCTATGCGGGCATCTCCACGCTGGGATCGCCGGGCGACCTCGAGTGCGAGATACACACCATCGCCGTCGCCCCGACCCATCGCGGCCGGGGATACGGGCGCGCGTTGCTGGCCGCGCTGCTGGCGGTCGCCGACGACTGCGGCGCCCCGGTGTATCTCGAGGTCCGCACCGACAACGACACGGCGATCGAACTGTACGAGCGCAACGGCTTCGTCCGATCCGGAGTCCGCCGCAACTACTATCAACCGTCCGGCGCAGACGCGTACACCATGATCCGTCCCGCCGCCGCGTCGACGCAGTCACCCGGGAGTGCCCCATGATCGTGATGGGAATCGAGAGTTCGTGCGACGAGACCGGAGTGGGCATCGTCCGGTGGGAGCCCGACGGCATCGGCGACGGTGGCCGGGGCACCGCCACACTGCTGGCCGACGAGGTCGCCTCCAGCGTCGACGAGCATGCCCGGTTCGGGGGCGTGGTCCCCGAGATCGCCTCGCGCGCACACCTCGAGGCGATCGTGCCGACCATGCAACGCGCGCGGGCAGCCGCCGACATCGACCGCCCGGACGCCATCGCGGTCACCATCGGACCCGGCCTCGCCGGCGCACTGCTGGTCGGTGTGGCGGCGGCGAAGGCCTACGCGCTCGCGTGGGACGTGCCGCTGTTCGCGATGAATCATCTCGGCGGACATGTCGCGGTGGACACGCTCGAGCACGGGCCGATGCCCGAATGTGTCGCCCTGCTCGTGTCCGGGGGACACACCCATCTCCTCCACGTCACCGACCTGGCACGGCCCATCACCGAACTCGGCACCACCGTGGACGACGCCGCGGGCGAGGCCTTCGACAAGGTCGCCCGTCTGCTCGACCTCGGCTTCCCGGGTGGCCCCGCCCTGGATCGGGCCGCGGCCGCCGGAGATCCGGGCGCCATCGCGTTCCCGCGCGGTATGACCGGCCCGCGCGACGCCCGATACGACTTCTCGTTCAGCGGACTCAAGACCGCCGTCGCCCGGCACGTCGAGAAATGTGAGCGGTCCGGTACCGCGGTGTCGGTCCCGGATGTCGCCGCCTCGTTCCAGGAAGCCGTTGCCGACGTGCTCACCATGAAGGCCATCCGTGCGTGTACCGATCTCGGTGTCGACACGCTGGTGCTCGGCGGCGGGGCGACCGCCAATTCCCGTATCCGGTCGATGGCGCAGGAGCGCTGCGCCGACGCGGGGGTCACCCTGCGGGTGCCCAGGCCGCGCCTGTGCACCGACAACGGCGTGATGATCGCGACCCTCGGTGCCCATGTGATCGGTGGTGGCGCCGAGCCGTCACCACTGACCGTCGCCACCGACCCCGGGATGTCGGTGCAGGTCAGCCAGCTGTGAGCGAGGCCGGCTCCGCTGTCGGAGAATTTCGCAGCCTCCGCCCTTGAGTGCTGGCACTCTCGTGTATAGAGTGCTAGTGGCACTGTGATGAAGCCTCGTACACCCGCGACGGCGGGGTTTCGGCCCAGGGCCAATGAACGTGCAATTCGATTCATCGTTCAACAACTCAGTACGAAAGTTGAGGAACCACATCGTGGCGAGCGTGAACATCAAGCCGCTTGAGGACAAGATCCTGGTGCAGGCCGTGGAGGCAGAGACGACCACCGCGTCCGGTCTGGTCATCCCGGACACCGCCAAGGAGAAGCCCCAGGAGGGCACCGTCATCGCCGTCGGCGAGGGCCGGGTCACCGAGCAGGGCAACCGCGTCCCCGTCGACGTCAAGGAAGGTGACACCGTCATCTACAGCAAGTACGGCGGCACCGAGATCAAGTACGCCGGTGAGGAGTACCTGATCCTGTCGGCACGCGACGTGCTGGCCGTCATCGGCAAGTAAGACCCACGAACTCTTCCGTGTGTCTGCCGCCCCGGTGCCCTCGTCGGGCGCCGGGGCGGTGCCATTTCTCCCGAACTCCGGACCGAGAAAGAGATCATGCCCAAACAGATTGAATTCGACGATGTAGCGCGCCGCGCCCTCGAGCGCGGCATCAACCAGCTGGCCGACACGGTCAAGGTCACCCTGGGGCCGCGCGGCCGTCATGTCGTGCTGGCCAAGGCCTTCGGCGGACCGAATGTCACCAACGACGGCGTCACCATCGCTCGCGACGTCGACCTCGAGGACCCCTTCGAGAACCTCGGCGCCCAGCTCGTCAAGTCCGTCGCCACCAAGACCAACGACGTTGCCGGAGACGGCACCACCACAGCGACCGTGCTGGCCCAGGCAATGGTGTCGGCCGGCCTGCGCAACGTGGCCGCCGGCGTCAACCCCATCGCGCTCGGTGCCGGCATCGGCAAGGCTGCCGACGCGATCGACGCAGAACTGCTGCGGGCGGCGACCCCCGTCGACGGCGAGAAGGCCATCGCACAGGTCGCCACCGTCTCCTCGCGCGACGAAGAGGTCGGCGAGATGGTCGCCAAGGCCATGTCCCGCGTCGGTGCCGACGGTGTCGTCACCGTCGAGGAGGGGTCCGGCCTGTCCACCGACCTCGACGTCACCGAGGGCGTGCAGTTCGACAAGGGCTACCTGTCCCCGTACTTCGTGACCGATCCCGACAGCCAGGAAGCGGTCCTCGAAGACGCTCTGGTGCTGCTCTACCGCGACAAGATCAGCTCACTGCCCGATTTCCTGCCGCTGCTGGAGAAGGTCGCGGGCGAGGGCAAGTCGTTGCTGATCATCGCCGAGGACGTCGAAGGCGAGCCACTGTCGACGCTGGTGGTCAACTCCATCCGCAAGACGATCAAGGCCGTCGCCGTGAAGGCGCCGTTCTTCGGTGACCGCCGCAAGGCGTTCCTGGAGGATCTGGCCGTCGTCACCGGCGGCACGGTGATCTCCTCGGACATCGGCCTCAGCCTGTCCGAGGCGGGCCTCGACCTGCTCGGCACGGTCCGCCGCGTCGTCGTCACCAAGGACACCACGACGCTGGTCGAGGGTGCCGGGACCTCCGACGACATCGCCAAGCGCGCCGAACAGCTCCGCCGCGAGATCGAGCAGAGCGACTCCGATTGGGATCGTGAGAAGCTCGCCGAGCGGCTGGCGAAGCTGGCCGGCGGTGTCGCGGTGATCCGTGTGGGTGCCGCCACCGAGACCGCGCTCAAGGAGCGCAAGCATCGTGTCGAGGACGCGGTGGCCGCGGCGAAGGCAGCCGTCGAGGAGGGAATCATCGCCGGCGGTGGTACTGCGATCGTGCAGGCGACAAAGGTGCTCGACGAGCTGGCCGCCGGTCTGCCCGACGACGAGGCACTCGGCGTCCGTGTCGTGCGCGACGCCGCCCGTGCCCCGCTGTTCTGGATCGCGTCCAACGCGGGCGTCGACGGCTCGGTCGTGGTGAGCCGGGTGGCCGACTTCGAGCCGGGCCACGGTTTCAACGCCGCGACCCTCGAATACGGCGACCTGCTCGCCGACGGGATCATCGACCCCGTCAAGGTGACCCGCTCCGCGGTTCTGAACGCCGCCTCGGTGGCGCGCATGGTGCTCACCACCGAGACCGCCATCACCGACCGCCCCGAGGAGGGCGCCGACGATCACGGTCACGGGCACGCGCACTGAGCTGCCGCCCGGTCCCTGAGGAGCGAGGCCGGCCCGCACCCTGCCTCTGAGGGGCGAGGCGCTGGCCGAGCGTCACGAAGGGCCGGGCCCGAGAACGCCAATGGGGGCATCGATCCATCGGATCGATGCCCCCATTGGCGTTCAGAGACCGGCTTCGGAGAGCTCGGCGAGTGACGACGCTAGCTGGCGATGCGGCGTCCGACGCCACGCTTCATCAGCATGCTGCGCTCCGACTCGGAGAGGCCGCCCCAGATGCCGTACGGTTCGGCGACCGCCAGTGCGTGCTCGCGGCACTGTGCGATGACCGGGCACTGATGGCACATCTCCTTCGCGCGACGTTCGCGCTGTGCCCGGGCGCGCCCTCGTTCGCCGTCCGGGTGGAAGAACATGGACGAATCCACGCCGCGGCACAGGCCCTGCATTTGCCAGTCCCAGATATCGGCATTCGGACCAGGGAGATGATTCGGCTGAGGCATGACAGCGACTCCTTGTCTGCGTGGGTGGCACTCGTTTTCAGCGGCGCAAGCACACAGTAGGCAAGCAGGAGAAATGCAGTCAATCCCGCCAAATCAAGGGTCAACGATGGTGAAACTTCCAGAAATGTTAACGCTGCGTTGACTGCCCGGTGGGGAGTAGCACATCGACTCGGTATGGGACATCCGCCCCTCCCTTCGGTGCATCGCACCCCGGTTGAACTGCGCATTTACTTGGCGCACGGCGGATTTCGCGGTCCCATCGGGTGCGTGACAGCAAGGTGACGAGAGGGCGTGCAAGTAACATCCACGAAACTCAGTGCTTATTCATGTGTGACCTCTGGTCCGGATTAATGTTTGTGACCGTAGGTTAAATTCATGCTAACTGGAACAGGTTACAGTCGATTTTCGAGAATTGCGGAATGTCGAAAAACAGGGTGTGAAATGGGCGAATGCTCCTTCGGGTACCAGGGGTGGCGGGATGCGGTCGAGGAGGGAGGTATGGGTCACACCGCGGCTGCCTTCGCCATTCTGGAGTCCGTCGTCCGTTCCGCGCGGCCGGCCGGCGACACCGCTCTCGAGTCGCTGGCACTGTCCACCCGCGCCTCACTGCTGCGTCAGGCGGGTCGTCATGTCGAGGCCGCAGGTGTCGACGGCCATGCCCTCGCGGTGGTCGGGTGCGCACGCCCGGGGCCGACGGCCGAGCATCGTGCAGCGATCCTCGACGGGCTCGTCGGCCTGGCCGCCGACCACCTCGGCCAGCTACACCTCGGAGCCACACGGCGTCTGCTGGGTCGCGCGCGCGAGCTCGCAGACGACGATGACCCCGGGTGGATGGCGGGGCGGCGTCCGCGGCTCCGGATCGAGTGGGTGACGGCGGAGCTCGCGATGTACGCCGGTGACGGGCCGGGCGCCGCGACCCATGCCGACGCCGCGGTGGCACTGTGCCGAGCCGCCGACACCCCCGTCCGTCACGTGGTCAAGACAATGCTCATATCTGCAGCTGCCGCCGCGTCTGCCGGAGATGTCCGCACCGCGGTGGAGCGCGCCGCCGAGGTGACCGAACGTGCCCGGGCGGAAGGGCTCCTGCCGCTGGAGTGGGCGGCGCTGGCCCTCCGGCACGGTCTCGACCCGGCGGACGCGGAGGTCGGGGCCGGACTGTCGGACGCACGTGCGCAACTCGTCCGGCACGGGGTGCCTTTCGTCGGCGACGCGACCGGCGGTGGGTGACCCGACCGGGCGAGGCAATCGCTAAGGTGACGTGGGTACGAGAGCGCCAAGCAACACCACCACACATGTAACACGGGGATCTCAGCTGACGATGAAACTGACGGGTGTTGAGCTGGACGAGGCCGTCCGCGCCGCAGGGCAGGGCGATCGTGCCGCGCTCACGTCAGTTCTCGAAAGTGTGCAGGACCCGATCCTGCGCTACTGCCGAGGGCGAATTGGAGTCGGAGAACGCCATCTGTTCTCCGCCGACGATATCGCGCAGGAGGCGTTGATGGCGGTGATGACAGCACTGCCCAGGTACCAGGACCAGGGCAGGCCGTTCATGGCCTTTGTGTACGGCATCGCCGCACACAAGGTCGCCGACGCCATGCGGGTCGCCGGTCGGGTCAAGTCCGACCCGGTGGAGACGCTGCCGGAGGCGGTGTCGTTCACCGGTGGACCCGAGCAGATGGCCCTCAACTCCGACGCCAGTCGCCGCATGCGGGCACTCCTGGGGATACTGCCGGAAAAGCAGCGGGAGGTGCTCGTCCTGCGGCTGGTGGTCGGGCTTTCGGCCGAGGAGACGGCCGACGCCATAGACAGCACGCCGGGGGCGGTCCGGGTGGCCCAACACCGGGCTCTGGCGAAGTTGAAGAACGAACTGAGGAAGGCAGGTGAGGTCGATGAACGACGAGCGTGAACCTGCCGACCCCGGGCAGAAGGGGGGTGCGGAGATGAACGAACCGATCGACATGACGTCGGTACACCTCGACGACCAGTTCATCGAGGCACTCTCGCACGACCGGCCCGTGGCGACCCGCGACGACGCCGAGTACCAGTTGGCGGAACTGTTGTCCGGGTGGCGACATGACGTGATGGCCGAGCCGCTGCCGGTGCTGCCGACGGTGGACGAGGTCGAGTCCGCGATCGCGGCCGGCGAGCGTGCCGAACGCGGGCGCGGCGTCGTACGTCATCTGCGGGTGGCCTCCGGTGTGGCCGCAGTCGTCGTGATCGCCTGCGCCGGACTCACCGTCCTGGCCGAGGGTTCATCCCCCGGTGACCCCCTGTGGGGCGTCAAGAAGGTGGTGTTCGCCGAGGCGGCCAGCGAGACCCAGGCCGCGATGGACGTCCAGTCCGACCTGGAGCGGGCGGAGGCGGCCATGGCCGCCGGTGACGCCGACGAGGCGGCCGAACTGATCGCGAAGGCCGAGAAGCAGATGGGGCCGCTCCGCGATGTCGAGACCCGCGATCGTATGAACGAGTGGATGAAGCGGCTCAAGGCGGACACCGATTCCGCGAAGTCCGCGTCGTCGTCGGCATCTGCCGGGGCGCCGGGAGTGACCTCGGCGCCCGGGGAGACGTCCGGTCCCACGGCCCCACCCAACGACCTACGCCGACAGGGCGACCCGAGCAATTCGGTGACCGTGACCGTGCCCACCCCGGGCAATCCGCCGCCGGCCACGTCGGGACCGGACACCCCGACGGGCGAGCCCTCGACGACGCCGCCGGAGGAGCCGGCCCCGGTGCCGACGACGACTCCGACCCCGACCTCGTCGTCGGTCCCGCCGCCCGGTCAGTCGCCGCCGCCCATCACGACCACGACGACCACCCCGTTCTGGTTCTGGTGAGATCGTTCCGCCCGTCGGCGGGTGATCGGCGTCAGCTGATGACAGACGTCAGCTGGTGATTCTCAGCGATCGTCGTCCATGTGGGCCCGGGCATCCGCGTAACCGCGGCAGTAGTCCCAGGTCACATAGGCGTCCGGACGCGGGTCGACGGCCGGTTCGTGCGGCCGGACCGTGCCGTCGATGAGCAACTGCAGCAGGTTGGCGCGCAGCATGTCCCAGTCGTGATAGTGATCCTCGTGGCAGTCCTCACACACCACGACCAGTCCGCGGACCCCGCGGTGGGCCAAAAGCGCCTCGTACACGGCAAGATCGGCGAGATCCTCTTCGACCGCGACCCGCTCGTTCTCGTCGAGCGGGATGCCCGGTTCCACCGAGTCGAGTGCCGACGCCGGGTCGCTGGGGTCGTCGGCGAACGGATCGGGCGGCAGGCCGGGGGGTAGGTGGTCACGCACACCACCACGGTAACCGATCAACTGGCCCCGATGGAGCGAGGACTCCACAGGCCTGTTCGTCCGGATGAATGGGTTCGCGCGACCGTCGCAGGGTGAGCCCGGACACGCACGGCATGCCGATACCATGGAGAGATGACTGCAGTGCGCACCGGTGGAGACGACCCCGGCAAGGTCGCGATGCTCGGCCTCACCTTCGACGACGTCCTGTTGCTGCCCTCGGCGTCCGACGTCATCCCCAGCGACGTGGACACCTCGTCGCGGGTCACCAAGGACATCACTCTCAAGGTGCCCCTGGTGAGCTCGGCGATGGACACCGTCACCGAGGCCCGGATGGCCATCGCGATGGCGCGTGCCGGCGGGATGGGCGTTCTGCACCGCAATCTGTCGATCGAGGACCAGGCCGGGCAGGTCGAGACGGTGAAGCGGTCCGAGGCCGGGATGGTCACCGATCCGGTCACCTGCTCGCCGAGCCACACCCTGGCCGAGGTCGACGCGATGTGCGCGCGCTACCGGATCTCCGGTCTCCCCGTGGTCGATACGTCGGGAGAACTCGTCGGCATCATCACCAACCGCGACATGCGCTTCGAGGTCGACCAGTCACGACCGGTGTCCGAGGTGATGACCAAGGCGCCGTTGATCACCGCCCAGGAGGGCGTCTCGGCGGAGGCGGCGCTCGGCCTGCTGCGCCGCAACAAGGTGGAGAAGCTGCCGATCGTCGACGGCAACGGCAAGCTCACCGGCCTGATCACGGTGAAGGACTTCGTCAAGACCGAGCAGCATCCGCTGGCGACCAAGGACGCCGACGGCCGCCTGCTCGTCGGTGCGGCGGTGGGAACCGGTGAGCCACAATGGAACCGGGCGATGGCGTTGGCGGATGCCGGGGCCGACGTGGTCATCGTCGACACCGCGCATGCGCACAACCGGCTCGTCCTCGACATGGTGGCCAAGCTCAAGGCCGAGGTGGGGGACCGGGTACAGGTCGTCGGCGGCAACGTCGCGACCCGGGAAGCGGCACTCGCCCTCGTCGAGGCCGGCGCCGACGCCGTCAAGGTGGGGGTCGGACCGGGCTCCATCTGCACCACCCGGGTCGTCGCGGGAGTCGGTGCGCCGCAGATCACCGCCATCCTCGAGGCCGTCGCGGTCTGCAAGCAGCACGACGTTCCGGTGATCGCCGACGGCGGTCTGCAGTACTCGGGCGACATCGCCAAGGCCCTCGCCGCCGGTGCGTCGACCGCCATGCTCGGCTCGCTGCTGGCCGGCACCGCCGAAGCGCCCGGTGAGCTGATCCTGGTCAACGGCAAGCAGTTCAAGAGCTACCGCGGCATGGGCTCGCTGGGCGCCATGCAGGGACGCGGCCAGGGCAAGTCCTACTCCAAGGATCGCTACTTCCAGGACGACGTGCTGGCCGAGGAGAAGCTGGTGCCCGAGGGCATCGAGGGCCGTGTGCCGTTCCGCGGGCCGCTCGGCCAGGTCATCCACCAACTCGTCGGCGGCCTGCGCGCCGCGATGGGCTACACCGGGTCGTCGAGCATCTCCGACCTGCACGACGCACGCTTCGTCCAGATCACCGCTGCGGGCCTCAAGGAATCGCACCCGCACGACATCACCCTCACCACCGAAGCGCCCAACTACTATTCCCGCTGAAGCCCGTTGCGACCCGGTTCACCCGGGTGCGACGGCGACCTCCAACGCGTAGCAGAAAGGCGCAACGGTGCGTGACCTCGTCGACATCGGCATGGGGCGGACGGCCCGACGGACGTTCGAACTCGATGACATCAGTATCGTCCCGTCCCGGCGGACCCGGTCATCGAAGGATGTGTCGACCGCGTGGCAGATCGATGCCTACCGGTTCGAATCACCGATCCTGAGTCATCCCACCGATGCGCTGGTGTCGCCGGCGGCCGCGATCGAACTCGGGCGTCTCGGCGCACTGGGCGTGATCAACGGGGAAGGTCTGTGGGCCCGGCATCGCGACGTCGATGCGAAGATCGAGGAACTCGTCGCCCTCGCCGCCGACGATCCCGATCCGTCGGCCGCGGTACGGCTTCTGCAACAACTGCATTCGGCGCCACTGGACACCAAGCTGCTCGGGGAGGCGGTCGCGGCCGTGCGTGACGCGGGTGTGACGACGGCCGTGCGGGTCAGTCCGCAACATGCTCCCGAGCTCACCCCGGCACTCCTCGAGGCGGGTGTCGAGATCCTCGTCGTACACGGGACGATCATCTCCGCCGAGCATGTGGCCCAGGCGGATCCGAACGACGGCCCGGTGCGTGAGCCACTCAACCTCAAGACGTTCATCGCCGAACTCGACATCCCCGTGATCGCCGGCGGCGTCCACGACCACCGCACCGCGCTGCACCTCATGCGCACCGGCGCGGCCGGCGTCATCGTCGGCTACGGCTCGGCGGAGGGTGCGACGACGACCGGCGAGGTCCTCGGCATCGGCGTGCCGATGGCCACCGCGATCGCCGACGCCGCCGCGGCCCGCCGCGAGTACCTCGACGAGACCGGCGGACGGTACGTCCACGTCATCGCAGACGGCGACATCCACACCTCCGGCGACCTCGCCAAGGCGATCGCGTGCGGCGCCGACGCCGCAGTGCTCGGCACCCCGCTCGCGGCGGCCGCGGAGGCGCCGGGCCGCGGTTGGTACTGGCCGTCGGCGGCGGCACATCCCGACACCCCGCGCGGCGCGCTGCTGCAGGTCGCGACCGACGAGGAGCGGCCGAGTCTGGAATGCGTGCTCACCGGACCGTCGCAGGACCCGTTCGGGGAGCTCAATCTGGTGGGTGCGCTTCGTCGTTCGATGGCCAAGGCCGGCTACAGCGACCTCAAGGAGTTCCAGAAGGTCGGTCTGACCGTCCACGTCTGACCCATCGCCGACTCCCGGCCGCGTCATCCGCGCAGCCGTCGGGTTCGCGCGCATGTCGCGACGTGCGCGGTTGGGTGGCCGCTGCGCGCGTTCTGCCGGACGCGGTCAGTCGAGGCCGCGGGCGATCAGGGTGTCGGCGAACCCATCCGCGGTTCGCAACGCGGTGATCACCACCGGGGCGACGAGAATCCGTGCGCCGGGGCGCAACCCGCGGGCCTTGCGCGCCTCGTCGACCTGACCGACGACCTCGACCATGAGCGGGATCGACCGGATCGCGAGCGCGAGCGACAGCGCCACGAGATCGATCCGGACGCCCACTTTTTCGAGTGGTCGCAGCCCGCGGACGATGGCGTCGAGGATCGCCGAGGTCCGGGTGGTCAGCGTGACGGCCGCGGCCATCGCGACCGACGCCGCGAGCACGGCGCACACCACCAGCGCCCGTTGCCAATCGGTGAAGATCACCTGGAACACGAAGACGAACAACACGATCCAGACCACCGGTCGCAGCTGGCGCCACGCCTCGCGGGGCCTGATGCCGCCCAGGGCGAACACACACACCACCGCGACGGCCAGGACCCCGACCGCGGTGACCGACCGGACGGTCAGACTGATCGCGAGGATGGCCGCGCCGAGGGCCGCCAGCTTGGGCCCGGCCGGCAGACGGTGCAGTGGGGAGCGCCCGGGCCGATAGACGCCCAGTGCACTCATGCCATCAACTCCCGGTAGGCGGCCACCGCGGCGGCAGGTTCGTCGTCGGCGACGACGCGGCCGTCATCGAGCACGATCACCCGGTCGTAGTCGGCGACCAGATCGAGATCATGCGTCAGCACCACCAGCTGCTCATCCAGCGTGGCGAAGACGTCGCGCAGCATCGATGAATTGCGCAGATCCAACAGCGTGGTCGGCTCGTCGGCGACCAGCACCGACGGGCCCGTCACGAGCACCGAGGCCAGCGCGAGCAACTGTTTCTGGCCGCCGGAGAGCTGATGGGCGGGATGATCGGCGTGACCGTCCAGCCCGAACTGGGCCAGCACCGCCGACGCCCGAGCAGACCGTTCGGCCCGATCGCGGACAGTGCGCGTGAGTGACAGTTCGATGTCCTCGACGACGGTCGGCATGATGATCTGCCGATCGGGATCGCTGAAGATGAAACCGACCTCACGTCGTACCCGGCGCTTCTCCCGCGTGGCATCGATCCCGTTGACCACCACCGAACCGCGATCCGGGACGACGAGTGCGTTGATCATCCGCGCCAACGTCGACTTCCCGCTGCCGTTCGCGCCGATGATGCCGATCCTGCGCTCGGACAGCACCAGGTCGATGTCGCGCAGGACGACCCGGTCGTCGTAGGCATGCCCGACACCGGAGAACTCGATCATCGATCGCCCTCGACCATGGCCAGGGGATCAGCGGCCGCGGCGCAGCCGGATCGGTGCGATCAGGCCGGGATAGGCGCGGTGGACCTGCGCGGCCACGAGCGCCGCGATCACGGACTTGGCGATGTCGCCGGGCACGTAGATGCCGTTAGTGGAGATCGCCGCCCACAGCGACAGGTCCGTGCGCAGCAGCAACCCGACGACCCCGCACGCGTAGATGACGACCATGCCGCCGACGATGTTGATGAGGATGCCCCAGATGACCCGGTAACGCGGCATCATCATCGCGGTGGCCAGGCCGATCACCACCACCGCCGGGAGGAAACCGACGAAGAAGCCGGCGGTCGGGGACGCGAGGGCGACCAATCCGCTGCGGCCACCAGCCAGGATCGGCAGCCCGGCGATGGCCAGGACGGCGAAGATGAGCACTGCGAGGGTTCCCTTGCGGGGACCGAGGATCGATCCGGCGAGCATCACGCCGAGGGTCTGCAGGGTGATCGGGACACCCGATGAGCCGATCGTGATGGTGCCGGGCAGTCCGAGCGCTGCGATCAGCGCGGCGAACACCGCTGCCTGCGTCAGGTCGGCCACCGACAGCGAGAGGCGTCGCGTCGACGAGGACGCGCCGGTGGTGTGGGACATGCCTGCATTATGTCTGGCGTCCTCACTCACTAAACTCGTCGGGGTGACGGTTTCTCCTGCCGACGGCCCCCGCCCCGTACTCGTGATCGACTTCGGGGCCCAGTACGCCCAGCTGATCGCCCGCCGGGTGCGTGAGGCGCGCATCTACTCCGAGGTCATCGGGCACGAGGCGCCCCTGGCCGAGATCAAGGCGCGCAACCCGGTCGCGCTGATCCTGTCGGGCGGCCCCGCATCGGTGTACGCCGAGGACGCGCCCAAGCTCGATCCCGGTGTGTTCGACCTCGGCGTCCCGGTGTTCGGCATCTGCTACGGATTCCAGGCGATGACCCAGGAGCTCGGTGGCGAGGTCGCCAACACCGGCGGCCGCGAGTTCGGGCGGACGACGTTGACCGTCACCGGCGAGGGCGTGCTGCACGAGGGGCTCACCGAGACCCAGCCGGTGTGGATGAGCCACAACGACGCGGTCCAGGTCGCGCCCGAGGGATTCTCGGTCACCGGTTCGACCCCCGGGGCGCCGGTCGCGGCGTTCGAGTGCGTCGAGCGGCAGATGGCCGGTGTGCAATATCACCCTGAGGTGCTGCACACCCCCCACGGACAGCAGGTTCTCACCCGGTTCCTCTACGAGATCGCGGATCTCGAGGCGGACTGGACGGCGGCGAACATCGCCGAGACCCTGATCGAAGCCGTCGCCGACCAGATCGGGGACGGCCTGGCCATCTGCGGTCTGTCCGGCGGTGTGGACTCCGCGGTCGCGGCTGCGCTCGTCCAACGCGCGATCGGCGAGCGCCTCACCTGTGTGTTCGTCGATCACGGACTCCTTCGGGCGGGGGAGCGTGAGCAGGTGCAGCACGATTTCGTCGCGGCGACCGGTGCGCGGCTGGTGACCGTCGACGCCGCGGAGACGTTCCTGTCCGAGCTCGCCGGGGTGAGCGATCCGGAGACCAAACGCAAGATCATCGGCCGGGAGTTCATCCGATCGTTCGAGGGGGCCGTCACCGATGTGCTCGGTGAGCACGCCTCAGACGGCGAGTCGGTCGACTTCCTGGTCCAGGGCACGCTCTATCCCGACGTCGTCGAGTCCGGCGGCGGCAGCGGGACCGCCAACATCAAGAGCCATCACAACGTCGGCGGTCTCCCGGACGACCTCGAGTTCTCGCTGGTGGAGCCGCTGCGGCTGCTGTTCAAGGACGAAGTGCGCGCGGTCGGCCGGGAGCTGGGTCTGCCGGAGGAGATCGTCGGTCGCCAGCCGTTCCCCGGCCCCGGTCTCGCCATCCGGATCGTCGGCGAGGTCACCGCGGACCGTCTGGCGTCGCTCCGGAAGGCTGACCTCATCGCGCGGGAAGAACTGACCGCGGCGGGCCTCGACGCGCAGATCTGGCAGTGCCCGGTGGTGCTCCTCGCCGATGTGCGCAGTGTCGGTGTCCAGGGCGACGGCCGCACCTACGGTCATCCGATCGTGTTGCGTCCGGTGTCGAGCGAGGACGCGATGACCGCGGACTGGACCCGGGTGCCCTACGAGGTCCTCGAGCTCATCTCCACCCGCATCACCAACGAGGTGCCCGACGTGAACCGCGTCGTGCTGGACGTGACGAGCAAGCCGCCGGGCACGATTGAATGGGAGTGACGGTCAGTGCCGCGACGACCGCGTCCCGGTGACGATCAGGATCAGACCGATCACCAGGCCCCCGGCGACCGCGATCCACCCGAGGTCGGCGGCCGGCGGCAGATCCGGTCCGCCCGCCAGCCCCCAGCCGGCGACCAGCAGTGCGGCGATCCCGAGGAGCACCAACCCCGGCGAACGGTGGCGGGTGTCCGGCGTCGCGCCGGCGGTGTTCGTGTCGTTCCCGGTCATCGGGTCACCTCCACATGTCCGACATTGGTCATCGCGTCGATCGTGAGAACCGGTCCGTCGGTACCGTCCCGGCCACCGTCGAGTCCCTCGGGGCAGACGTAGTCGCCGACGTTCGCGTCGCACGTCGCGCGGATGTTGGTGTTCTCGCCGACGAGGATCTCGATCTCGCCGATGCCGTTGCGCAGGTCGACCGTGCGATCGGCGGTCAGGTCGACGTCGCGGAGATCGAGCACCATCTTGCCCATCGTGAGTGTGTACTCATCCCGGATGTCGTTCTCGGCCACCGGAGTCCAGGTTCGTTCACCGACGCCGCCGGCCGGCAGGTCGAGCCGAACCGCGGACGTGGCCACCACTGCCGCGACCCCGAGGAGCAGTGCGATCGGCACGAGACCGGTGCTGTGACCGCCGGCCCGTCGACGACGGAGCCCTGCGATCACGAGGCCCGCGCCCACCACGGCCAGCGCCATCGAGATGATCCGCGCGGGGGTGAACCAATCGACCCCCACCTGGTGCAGGGCGGCACCGGCGGCGGCGACGATGACCGCGACACCCACGACGACGAGCGTCAAGGGCGAGCGGCGCTCCGACGGCGGCACGACCGCGTTCTCGGCGGCTGGTTCGGGCAGATCCCAGGCGAACCGGGCCGTTCCCAACGGGTCCCACGCGGGGGGCGTGCGCCGCGACTGGTCGGTCGTGGTCTCGCCGTACGCGCTGGGCGATACCGGGGGCGTACCCGCATCCGGCGTTCGGGCGGCCGTGGCGGGAGGGTTGAACGCGGTGGTCGCCGACGGGCCGGGCCACGATGTGCCGCCCGAGGTCCCCGATGTCACCCGACCGGATGACCCGATCGCGGGATCGGTCATCAACGAGCGCGGTATCCACGGCGTGAGCGCATCCCCCGGGCCCGGTGCCGGTGATCCCGACGCGGCGGGCGAGTGGGTGTCCGCACTGGTGCCCGCCGGCGGTTCCGGTGTGCGTTGATAGAGCAGCCACCAACCCAGCAGCATGAGGGCGGCGCCCAGCAGACCACCCGAACTCCACGTCGCGTTCGGTCCGAACGATGTCACCACGATGATGGCCAGCACGATCAGCAGGATGAGCTGCGGATTGCGGTGACGGAGATGGCTCGGCCGGTGTCCCAGGGCGTGGCCTGCGTTGCGGATCGACCCGAGCTCGTCGCGCTGTTTGTCCTCGCTCGGCATCGCCACCCAGGCCGCGATGTAGAGGATCAGGCCGCTGCCACCGAACAGCGTCGCCACCACGAACGCGATCTTCACCAACGTCGGATCGACGCGATACCGCAGGGCGAACCCCGCGCACACACCCGCGACGGTGCGGTTGGTGCTGGGACGGATCGGCCGGGTCGCCCACAATCCCTCGAGATGCTTGGTGTCCATGATGTCCATGGTGTCGGCCCGCGCCGCGCGCCACATCGGGGGAGGACCCTGAGAACGTCCCTGATGTGCGGGACCCGCCTGCCGTGCCACTATCGAAGTGTGAGTGGTGGTTCCCCTGTGCCCGTGACGTCGGCCGTGTCGCCGACGCCCCGGCTGGTGCGCCGCGACGGCGGGCGAGTCATCGCGGGCGTGGCCGGCGGCATCGCCGACCACCTCGGCGTCGACGCGTTCCGGGTCCGGGTGGTGTTCGTGGTGCTCGCCGCGCTCGCCGGGGCCGGGGTTCTCGCCTACGGATTGTTGTGGTTCTTCTGCCCGCCCGGCGACGACCGCACGTCGCCGGCACCGGGCGAGCGTCGGCAGGCCTATGGTCTCGCGCTCGTCGGCCTGGTCGCGATGTCGGTGGTCGGGTTCGCCACCTCGGGGACGCCCGCCGCCTATCTCGTCCCCTTCGTCTTCGTCGCCGTCGGCGCCAGCCTGGTGTGGCGGGAGTTCGACACCTCACGGGCATCCCCGCGGACCCCGCTGCTGACCTGGACACGATTCATCGGTGGAGCACTGCTGGTCATCGGTGGCCTGGTGGTCATCGTGCTGGCCGGTGAACGTTCCTTCGGCGGACTCTCGACAACGCTGTTCGCCGTCATCGCGACCCTCATCGGCGTGGTGCTGCTGACGGTGCCGCTGTGGATGCGGATGTTGCGGGCGTTGAACGAGGAACGCGCCGCCCGCATCCGCAATGCCGAGCGCGAGGAGATCGCGTCCCACCTGCACGATTCGGTGCTGCAGACCCTCGCGTTGATCCAGAAGCAGGCGGCCAGACCCGACGAGGTGGCACGGCTCGCACGCAGCCAGGAACGGGAACTGCGTGGCTGGTTGTTCGGTGACCCGGCACATCGTGCGGGTTCGCTGTCGGCGAGTCTGCAGGGAGTCGGTGCCGAGGTCGAGGACGACTACGGCATCGAGGTCGACGTCATCACCGTCGGGGACCTGCGTCCCGACGACGCGCCCCCGGCCGAGCAACGGCGCTGGGCGGCGCTCGTGGCCGCGACCCGCGAGGCACTCATCAACGCGGCCAAGCATTCCGGCGAACGTAAGGTGGATGTCTACGGTGAGGTGACCGACGACCGGGTGGAGGTGTTCGTGCGCGACCGCGGAGTCGGGTTCGATCCGGACCTCGTCGACGGCGACCGGCAGGGCATCGCCCGGTCGATCACCGCGCGTATGCATCGCGCCGACGGCGAGGCGACCATCGAATCGACCCCGGGCCGTGGCACCAACGTGAAACTGGTCATGCCCCGAGGTTCCGGAAGCCGGTCCGGCGCCGAACATGCCGGTACAGAACAGGAATCACCGACAAACGGTGCGGACGCAGCAGAATCGGACGCAACGGAATCGGATCACCTCCCGTCGTCCGACGGCACGGCCACGAAACGGCAGCAACGGAAGGAAGCGTCATGATGACCGAACCGGCCGTCTGCCGGATCTTCCTCGTCGACGACCACGCGGTGTTCCGATCCGGTGTCCGCGCCGAACTCACGTCGGAACCGGGGCTGGCGATCGCCGGTGAGGCGGGCACGGTGGCCGAGGCGGTGGACGGCATCATCGCGCTCCGGCCGGACGTGGTGTTGCTCGATGTGCACATGCCGTCCGGCGGCGGGGTCGCCGTCCTGCGTGCGGTCACCGACGCGATCGTCGACGGCCCGGTCCCGGTGTTCTTGGCGCTGAGCGTGTCCGATGCCGCCGAGGACGTCATCGCGACCATCCGGGCGGGGGCACGGGGGTATGTCACCAAGACGATCGACGGGACGGCACTCGCCGATGCCGTCCGGCGGGTCGCCGACGGCGACGCGGTGTTCAGTCCGCGCCTGGCGGGGTTCGTCCTGGATTCGTTCACCGGGAAATCCGGCGCGCCGGAGCCACCGCTCGACCCCGAACTCGATTCGTTGACCAAGCGGGAACTCGAGGTGCTGCGGCTGCTGGCGCGCGGCTACACCTACCGGGAGATCGCCGACGAACTGTTCATCTCGATCAAGACGGTCGAGACACACGCGTCGAACGTCTTGCGCAAGACCCAGCAGTCCAACCGCAACGCGCTGACCCGATGGGCGGCCACCCGGCACATCGGATAGTGGTCAGAGAGTTGTGGTCAGAGGGTAGTGGTCACACCAGGGTGAGGATCAGCAGGACCACGATCACGAGCAGCGCCACGCCGCCGACGGCGAGTGCGGCGTTCGATCGTCCGGTCGATGGAAACCTGTTGCGCGACTGAGGTCGTGGGGTCGACGGTGACGGTGCGGTCGACACCGCGGACGGCCGGTCGTCACCGGGCGACGACGCGACGGACGGAGCGGGCCGAGCGGGCAGCGGCCCGCCGACCGCCAGGTGCGTACCGGTCGGGTGGGTTCGCGGCGGCCGGGGCGAGCGTTGTGCCCAGGTGGGCAATCCGCCGTCCGGCGTGCTGATCGGGCCGGCCAGGACCTGCTGCACCGAACCGCGTTCCCCGGCCGCCACGGTGGCGAGGAGGTCGCGGGCCTGCGCCATCGACGGGCGGCGTGAGGGACTCGGTTCCAACATGCGCAGGAGCACGGGTTCGAGCTCGCCCGCCTTCGTCATCGGTGTGATGCGGGCGCGGGCGACCTTGTGCAACAACGCCAGCGAGTCGTCGTCGACACCGAACGGCGGTTGCCCCTCGACCAGCGTGTAGACGGTGGCACCGAGCGAGTAGACATCGGACGCCTCGGTCGGCTCGGCGCCCCGGGCCACCTCGGGAGCGAAGTATGCGGGTGTCCCCGTGATGACCCCGGAGTTGTTCAGGCTGACGTCGTCCTTCAGGCGGGAGATGCCGAAATCGGTGATCTTGATCAGGCCCGCGGTGCGTCCGGTGGTCGTGACGAGCAGGTTGCCGGGCTTGATGTCACGGTGGATGATGCCCGCGGCATGGGCGGTGGTCATCGCGTCGGCCACCTGCGCGCCGATCTGGGCGGCCTGGCGGGCATCGAGAGTCTTTGTCGCATGCAGGATCTGGGCGACGCTGCGGGACGGGAGATACTCCATCACGAGCCAGGGTTCGCCGCTGTCGAGGGCGACGTCGTGCATCGCGACGGCGTTGCGGTGGACGAGCCTGGCCGCGATGCGTCCCTCGCGCATCGCGCGCAGCCGGATGGCCTCGGCCGATTCGTCGCTCAACCCCTCGGTCGAGACCACCTGCTTGACCGCGACGTCGCGATCGAAGAGCTGGTCGCGGGCGAGCCAGACCGCGCCCATTCCGCCGCCACCGATCCGTGACCGCAGCCGATAGCGTCCGGCGACCAGGTATTGCGGGCCGGGCGTACGGCGATGGTCGGGGGTGGTGGACATAGGCTGCATGATAGTCGGGACGCCACAGTGGGGTGCGACTGCTTGACACCGCTCTCGCACATGTGTTCGACTTCGGACATGCGGTGGTCGGACCAGGGGGTCGAGGTCGACGACGGTGCACTGCCCGGTCTGGGCAAGGCGGGCCTGGTGCGGTCGGTGCAGACCCCGGAATTCGAGGGCGTGACCTTTCACGAGGTGCTCGCGAAGAGTGCGCTGAATCAGGTCCCGGATGCCGCGAATCTCCCGTTTCGGTTCACGGTGAACACTTTTCGCGGGTGTACGCACGCGTGTCGGTACTGTTTCGCCCGGCCGACCCACGAGTATCTGGACCTCGACGCGGGGCGCGATTTCGACAGTCAGGTCGTCGTCAAACTGAACGTCGCCGCGGTGCTGCGCAAGGAGTTGCGTCGTCGGTCCTGGACCAGGGAGGCGGTCGCCCTGGGGACGAACACCGATCCGTATCAGCGAGCGGAGGGGCGGTACCGGTTGATGCCCGGTGTGATCTCCGCGCTGGCCGAGTCCGCGACCCCGTTCTCGATTCTCACCAAGGGCACGTTGCTGCGTCGCGACCTGCCCTTGCTGCGGCAGGCGGCGCAGAAGGTTCCGGTGAGCATCGGCATCTCGCTGGCCTTCCATGACGCCGAGTTGCAGAAGGCGATCGAACCGGGGACGCCGTCGCCGAAGGCTCGGCTGGAACTGATCCGGGCGGTGGCGGATTCGGGATTCGCCCCGCACGTGATGGTCGCACCGGTGATCCCGTATCTGACCGACTCCACCGAGCATCTCGACCGCCTGATCGCGGCGCTGGCGGACGCGGGCGCGTCCGGGGTGACCGCGTTCCCGATGCATCTGCGCGGCGCCACCAAGCCCTGGTTCCTGGAGTGGCTGGCCGCCGAACATCCTGCACTGTTGCGTCGATACCGAGGTCTGTACGGGCGCGGCGCCTATGTCACCCCGGAGTACTCGGCGTGGCTGCGCGAGCGGATGCGTCCACTCGTGGAGCGGCACGGGCTCGCCGGGTCGCCGGGTCTGCGGGTGGCGGCTGAGGGTGCGCCAGAGTCGTCGCCCGCCGCGCCGCCGGCTCTCACGCTCTTCTGACGCCGCTCTTCTGATTCGGTTCGTCCCCCAGGTATCGCTTCGTCGGCCAACTGCAGTCGGCGGAAGAGTCGATACCTGGGGGACGAAGCGGCGGCGGGGCCGGGGGGGCTGGGGGCGGGGCGCTGACCACGTGCGTTGCGCTTGTCGGTGCCGCGTCCTAGTATCGAAATCACTCGAAAACATGTTCGAACGCACGTGCATCTTCCCGGCGCGCTATTGCGGAAAGTCGCTGGTAGGAGGGTGTATGAGTGTGCCGTTGGATGCCACGCGCAACCACGATCTGGATCGCCTTCGGCGCCAGATCGCGGCGATGTCCGGGCGTCCGGATCGTGCGGCGGTGGAGGTGTCGGATCCGTCGGACGACGTCCTCCCGGTCCCGGCGCCGATGGCCGACCTACTGCCTCGGGGCGGGGTGACCAGAGGCAGCGTCTCCGCCGTCGCCGGCGCCCGATCGGCGCTGCTGGCGGTGATCGCGTCGGTGAGCGGCGCGGGCCGTCAGGTGGGGCTGGTGGGCATGCCGCAGCTGAATCTCGGAGCCGTGGCCGAACTCGGTGGTGATCTCACCCGCATCGCCACGGTGCCGGACCCGGGGGCGGATCCGGTGGAGGTGGCGGGCATCCTGCTCGACGGGATGGACCTGGTCGTGCTGGACCTGGGTGGAGCGCAGGTACCGCCCTCGCGTACCCGGGTGATGATGGGGCGACTACGCAAGCAGATGTCGGCGCTGATGATCACGGGCGGTTCGTGGCCGGGGGCGCAGCTGCGGCTCGACACCGAGATCGTGACCTATCGGCATCTACCAGGTACCGACGCGGCCGACCTCGCGGTGGCGCGCCGCGGGGTCGGCCGGATCGGCGGGATGACGCTGCGCATGACCGTCACCGATCGTGGACACCGTCGGTCGGTCGGTGATATCGACCTGCTGACAAGCGGTTTCGGCCCCGATCGACGAGTGGAGATGGTGGCGTCGCCGCTTCGTCCACGATTGGCGGTGGCGAACTGATGGCCGATCACGTCACCTCGGAGAAGCGAATCCTGGCCCTGTGGTGCCCGGACTGGCCGGCGACAGCGGCGGCGATCGACGCCGATCTGGGCCCGCACCACCCGATCGCCGTGCTTCACGCCAATCGGGTCGTCGCCTGCTCGGCTCCTGCACGCACCGCGGGGGTGCGGCGCGGTATGCGGAAGCGGCAGGCCCAGTCGGCGTGTCCGGAGATGACGGTGGTCTCCGCCGACGATCACCGTGACGGTCGGATCTTCGAGCCGGTGGTCGCGGTGGTGACCGAGCTGGTGCCGGTCGTCGAGGTCCTGCGACCCGGTCTGCTGGTGGTGCCCGCGGCGAGGGCATCCCGGTACTTCGGCGGTGAGGACGCACTCGCGGAGAACCTGATCGACGCGGTCGCCGCATCCGGGGTGGAGGTCCAGGGCGGTGTTGCCGATGAGTTGTTCACCGCCGTGCTCGCCGCTCGGCACGGCCGGCATGTGGAACCGGGAGGTGACGCCATCTATCTGTCCGACCGCCCGATCGGCGACCTCGCCGTCGAACCGAGCATGAGTGCCCCCACGCGCGTCGACCTGGTCGAGTTGCTACGGCGACTGGGGATCTCGACGATCGGAGCGTTCGCGCAGATGTCGATTCGCGATGTCGCGACGCGCTTCGACGCCGACGCGGTGATAGCGCACCGCCTGGCCAATGCCGAGCCGGGACGATCGCCGTCGGGGCAGGCCCTGCCGGTGGATCTGATCATCGAGCATCAGTGTGATCCGCCGATCGACCGGGTGGATTCCGCGGCCTTTCTCGGCCGCCGGCTGGCAGACGAGCTGGCGGGTCGCCTGGCAGCGGCGTCGGCGGCCTGCACGCGGCTCACGGTCGAGGCGATCACCCAGCGTGGGCAACGACATTCGCGGACCTGGCGGTGCGCGCAGCCGCTGACCCCGGACGCAACGGCCGATCGCATCCGGTGGCAGCTCGAGGGATGGCTGACCGGTGGACGACCCGGCGCCGAGGACCGGCCGGACTCGCCGATCGCGACACTGCGGCTCGAACCGATCGAGGTCGCCGAAGCCGGAACGCTGCAGTATCCGTTGAGCGGCAACGGGTTACCCGAGGACCCAGAGATCGACGAACGGGCGCGCCGTTCGCTGGTGCGGGTGCAGGGGCTTCTCGGCGGAGACGCGGTACAACTTCCCATCCCGAGCGGAGGACGGGGCCCGGCGGAACAGATCACGATGGTTGCACTCGGCGACGAGCGTCTCCCGGCACGCGACCCGGCCGCGCCATGGCCGGGCAGGTTGCCGCAGCCGACACCGTCGGTGCTGGTGGAGACCCCGATTCACGTTCTGGACCTGACGGGCACGCCGGTGGAGGTCACCGGTCGGGGGTGTTTCACCGCCGAGCCCACCACGGTGTCGATGGAGCGCGCGGGGAAACGCAGGCAGAGTTGGGAACTGCGATGGTGGGCCGGACCGTGGCCGTTCGGTCTGGGCGGTGCCGGTGGTGAAGGTGACGGCGCCGAGGAGATCACGGCCCGCGCGCAGGTGCTGCTCGACGATTCGCGAGCCCTGCTGTTGCGCTATCGCTCGCGGAGTTGGGTGGTGGAGGGAGTGTATGAGTGAGTTGCTTCTCAGCTGTTCGCGCCGCGGGCAACCACCGGCCATGCGGTGCCCGAATCCGACACCACGAGTTCGTCCACCAGATTGACCGCTGTGCACACATGATTCGGCACCATCGCGACGGTGGAGCCCACGTCGGGTATCGCGTCCGTGGGCGAATCCGCCGGGAACTCGATCACGGCGTGATGTTCCGACAACGACGTGACGCGGGCGTCCGGGGCGTGCCGGAGCCGACCGAACCCCGACGTCCAGGCCGGTCGGTCGGCCCCCAGGATCTTGCTCCCCGCGTCCGTGACGATCCGGGTGCCGCTGCGATGCACCACGGTGGCGATCGCGGTCAGCGCGATGTCGTCGGCGGTGCACGATCCGAGTTCCAGTTGTTGTGCATCGTTGAACGGGTACACGCCCGGCCGGATCTCGGTGAGCACTCCCGAACTGGCGAAACCGATCGTCGGGGTGGAGCCGCCGCTCCGGACGACCGGATCGATACCGTTGTCCTGCAATCGTTCTGCCGCTCGTGTCAATGCCTGCGCCTCGTCGCCGGCGGCCTCCCGGCGAGCGTCCCCCGGACCATAGCCGTGCCCGGGGAAGGTGAACACGCCGATCACCTGCAGGCCGAGATCGGTCGCCTGTCGAGCGAGTTCGCCCGCATCGTCGGGTGCGACCCCGGTGCGGTGTTGTCCGGAGTCGACCTCGACGACCACCTCGACATCGGCGTCGCCGAGCCGATCGGCCAGTTGTCGTGCGCCGGCCACCGAGTCGATCGCAAGCCGCATCCGCGCCCGATCGGCGAGGGCCCGCAGCCGCGCCGACTTGTGGTCGGTCAGCCACAGCGGATACGCGATGAACAGATCCGGCGCCGCAGGTCCAAGGGCATCGGCGAACGCCTCCGCCTCACCGATCGTGGCCACGGTGAGGCCGGCCGCGCCGGCGTCGAGTTGTCTGCGCGCGATCGCCGCGCACTTGTGGGTCTTGGCGTGCGGCCGCACCGTGAGGCCGAGTTCGTCTGCCCGGTGCGCGACCGCGGCGATGTTGCGGTCGAGACACTCCACATCGATGCGGAGATAGGGGGTGTCGGTCATGCCCGCCGATCGTAGCCGCCACCCTCGGAGCCCTGGGCGAGTGCTGCGGCCGATTCGCCGAACATCAGGAACTCCTGGTGGAGGACCCGGGCGGTGAGGCCCGGCGCGACCCGGTGACCGATCTCGGTCAGGGAACCGAGGACCGAGTTGACCCGGCGCGGGCGGTCGACGATGCCGTGCAGCACTCGCGACGCGGCCTTGTCGACGCCCCATGCGCCGGCATCCTCGTAGATCTCCGTCGGAGCGATCATCCGGGTGCGGACCAGCGGCAGCCGGACGTTGGTGAAGGTGATGTGATCGGAGAGGGTCTCGACCCCGACGACATCGCTGAACGCCTCCAGCGCCGCCTTCGAGGCGGCGTACGCGCCGAAGCGGGCGTTCTTGGCCTGCACCGCGATCGATGTCACGTTCACGATGTGGCCGGACTGCCGCGCCACCATGTGCGGCAGCAGCGCGAGGATGAGGTTCACCGCACCGAAGTAGTTGACCGCCATCACCCGCTGGTAGTCGTGCATACGGTCGGTGGCATTGAGCGTCGCACGCCGGATGGAACGACCGGCGTTGTTCACCAGGATGTCCACGTGACCGTGTTCGGCGAGAACGGTTTTGACCAACCCGGTGACCGACTCCTCGTCGGTGATGTCGCACTGGTAGGCGTGGACCCGTCCCGGCGGCACACCGGCTTTCGTCGCGGTCGCGGCGAGCTCGGCACGCGCGGCGTCGAGTCCTTCGGGATCGCGGGCCACGATCATGACGTCGGCCCCCCGTGCGAGGCACATCCGGGCCGTCGCCTTGCCGATACCCGACGAACCGCCGGTGATCACGATCTTCTTGCCGACGAGCGGCCCGCGCGGATCGTCGCGGCGGTGGCGGGCGGGATCGAGATGTTCGGCCCAGTAGGTCCACAGTCGCGGACCGTAGTCGTCGAGGTCGGGCAGGGCGATGCCATGTCCCCCAAGCCGGGCGATGGTGGCGTCGGAGCGGAAGTCGACGGTCAGCGCGATCGTGTCGAGCAGAATCGGTGGGATGCCCTGTTGGGTGGCGACGAGATCTCGCATCACCCGGAAGGCGCCGGCACCCGACAGCGTGACGACCGGGGCGACGAGGCCGTTCGGGATCACGTTGTGACCGTGGGGGCCTCGGAAACCCGGGGCGATCGCGTTGTACATGTCGGTGATGGTCCGACGCCGTGGGTCGGCGAGGTGGTGGACAAGGCCGCTGCGCTCCGGGGTCACGGCACACAACGCCACGATGGCATGCGCGACGAAGTCGACGGGCACGATGTTCGTGTGTCCCAGATCGGGGAGGGGCAGCGGCAACGACGACGGCAGGACGCCCAGGCGTTTGAGGTGACCGAAGAAGTAGTACGGACCGTCGATCTTGTCCATCTCCCCGGTCCGCGAGTCGCCGACGACGACGGACGGTCGATATACCCTCCACCGCAGCCCTTCTCGCGTCCGGACGATCTTCTCCGCCTCGAACTTGGTGCGGTGATAGGGGGTGGGGAATCCCTGGCCGGAGTCGAAGTCGTCCTCGGTGAAGGTCCCTCGGTGGTCGCCGGCCACCGCGATCGACGACACGTGATGCATGAGGGCGCCGGCGGCGAGGGCGAAGTCCGCGACGTGTGCTGTCCCCTCGACGTTGACGGCGTGCGTGACATCGGCGTCGGCCGACATGTCATAGACGGCGGCGAGATGGATGACGTGGTCGATCTCGGGCAGGTCGGCGGCATCGATCCCGAGGCCGGGTGTGGTGAGATCCCCGGCCAGCGCGGTGACCCGGCCGGCGTTGTCGACGGTCGCGAGGAACTCGCTGAAAACGGGTAGCGAACCCGTCCGGACCAGTGCGAAGATGCGGGCGTCGGCTTCGACGGTGAGCAGGCGTTCGATGACCCGGCGCCCGATGAAACCGTTGCCGCCGGTGATGAAGTAGGTCGTCATGATGTCGGTGATCCGATCTCGTGAGGCTGCTGGACCAGCGTGACGCTTCTTACTGCCGAGTAAGAAATCCGTTGCAGACAGGGTGACACTTACATTGACGAATGGCAAGATCCCGACCGGTCGGTGTCGACCCGAGGTTCCGGGCGACATCGTGCGGATCCGGCAGGTCGTCACCGACGCGTTCGGTCAGCCCGACGAGGCCGATCTCGTCGACGCTCTCCGTGCCGATGCGCTGGCGTGGATTCCGGAGTTGTCGATGGTCGCGACCGACCGCGACGGACTCGTCGTCGGCTTCGCGCTGCTGACCCGCTGCCGGGTCGGTGCGGAGCCGGCCCTCGCGTTGGCGCCGTGTGCGGTCGTCGGGGACCTGCAGAACACAGGTGTCGGGACGGCGGTGACCGTCGCCGCGCTCGACGCGGCCCGGTCGCGGGTGACCGCGGGTGCCGACGAGAACCTGGTGGTCGTCCTCGGACACCCGGAGTTCTATCCGCGCTTCGGATTTCGCCGAGCTTCCGAGGTGGGCATCTCGGCGTCCTTCGAGGTTCCCGACGACGCGCTGATGTTTCTCGCGCTCGACCCGAACCGGCCGATTCCGACGGGTGTCATCGAGTATCCGCCCGCGTTCGGGGTGTGAGTGCGGCGCCTCCTGCCGTCAGGACAGATGGCGTGGTTGCGGCCGGCTCTTGTGTGACCAGTCCTCGCCGACCGATTCCTGGCGGCCACCGAGATGTTCGGCGCGGATCGTGCCCTCGCGCTCCAGGCGGATGACGATCGATTTCGACGTCGGACAGTTGCTGCCGAGCGCGGTCGAGTCCAACGGGACGAGCGGGTTGGTCTCCGGGTAGTACGCCGCGGCGGTACCACGGGGGATGTCGTACTCGACGATGCGGAAGTCGGTGGCGTACCGGAGTTCGTCGTCCTCCCACACGCTCACCAGATCGACGATGTCGCCGTTGTCGTACCCGAGCGCCGCGATGTCGTCGCGGTGCATGAACACCACCCGGCGCCCGCCCTCGATGCCGCGGTAGCGGTCACTCAGCCCGTAGATGGTGGTGTTGAACTGGTCGTGACTGCGCAGCGTCTGCAACAGCAGGTGCTTGTCCGGGATCTGCATCACGTCCAGTGGGGAGACGGCGAATTCGGCACGGCCGGAGTCGGTGTCGAATCGCCGCTCGTCACGTGGTGGATGCGGCAGAATGAATCCGCCCGGCCTGCGGACGTTGACCTCGTAGCCTTCGCAACCCGGGACCACGGCGGCGATGTGGCGGCGGATCACCGCGTAGTCGTCGCGCATGGCGAGCCAGTCGATCCCGTACCGGTCGCCGAGGGTGGCGTGGGCGATCTGGGTGATGATCCCGGTCTCCGATTCGAGGTGCGGACTGGCCGGGTCGAGCGGCCCGCGGGAGGCGTGCACCGAGCATGTCGAATCCTCGACACTCACATATTGCGGTCCGGATGCCTGGATGTCTTTCTCGGTGCGGCCCTTGACCGGCAGGATCAACGCGGTCTCCCCGGTCACCAGGTGGGATCGGTTCAGCTTGGTCGACAGTTGGACCGACATGCGGGTCTTGCGCATGGCGTCGGCGGTGACCCGTGAGTCCGGCGCGGCATCCACGAAGTTGCCGCCGAGACCCATGAAGAACTTCGCCTTGTCGTCCCGCATGGCGCGGATCGAGTCGACCGTGTCATGGCCGTGCTCGCGCGGCGGGTCGAATCCGAACTCCTGCTGCAGGGAATCGAGGAAGCCCTGCGGCGCACGCTCCCAGATGCCCATCGTGCGGTCGCCCTGGACGTTGGAATGTCCGCGCAGCGGCAGCAGACCCGCTCCCGGTCTGCCGATGTTGCCCTGCGCGAAGGCGACGTTGCACAACTCCTTGATGATCGCGACCGCGTTGCGGTGCTGGGTCAACCCCATCGCCCAGCAGAAGACCGTCTTGCGCGAGTCGCGCAGCATGCGCGCGGCTTCGGTGATCTCCGCCCGCGTCAGGCCGGTCTCGGCGAGCACGTCGTCCCAGTCCAGCTGCCGCAGGTGATCGCGCCATGCGTCGAAGCCATGGGTGTGGGTCTCGATGAACTCGTGGTCGAGAGCGTCCCACTCGATGAGCAGCGAGCCGATGGCCTGCATGAGGGCGAGGTCGCCGCGGGGTCGGATCTGGAGGTGGAAGTCACTGAGGTCGGTGCCGCGCCCGAGGACGCCGGACGGGCTCTGCGGATTCTGGAAGTGGAGGAGACCGGCTTCCTTGAGCGGGTTGATCGACAGGATCTTCGCGCCGTTGCGTTTCGCCTCCTCCAGGTGGGTGAGCATCCGCGGATGGTTGGTGCCCGGATTGTGGCCCTGCAACACGATCAGGTCGGCCTCGTGGACATCGGAGAGGACGACGCTCGCCTTGCCGATGCCGATCGACTCGGCGAGTGCGATCGAGGTCGACTCGTGACACATGTTGGAGCAGTCGGGCAGGTTGTTGGTGCCGTAGGCGCGCGCGAACAACTGGTAGGCGAAGGCGGCCTCGTTGGAGGCGCGCCCGGAGGTGTAGAAGATCGCCTCGTCCGGGTCGAGTTCGTTCAGTTGCGCGCCGATGAGCCGGTAGGCCTCCGGCCAGTCGATGGGCTCGTAGTGGGTGCCGCCGGGACGTTTGATCATCGGATGGGTGATGCGTCCCTGCTTGCCGAGCCAGAGGTCGGTGCGTGACGCGAGATCCTCGATCGAGTGGCGGGCGAAGAACTCCGGGGTCACGCGCGACCTGGTGGCCTCCTCGGCCACCGCCTTCGCACCGTTCTCGCAGAACTCGGCAGGATGACGGTGTCCGGGGTCCGGGTCGGGCCACGCGCAGCTCATGCAGTCGAAGCCCTCGGCCTTGTTGAGTTCGAGCAGTGCCTCCCCGGTCCGGAGGATGCCCATCTCCCGCAGCGACCGCGCCATCGACACCGCAACGGCCGGCACTCCCGCGGCCTTGCGTTTCGGTTTCCCGACGTGCAGATCGGCCTCGTCATAGTCGAGGGTGTCGCCGGTGTCACGGCTGTGTGCCGATCGGTTCCTGGCCATGGGGGAAGGCCTCCTCACGCAATTCTGGGCTGTGACTTCGAGCTTAGGGAATCGAGCGCCCCGGGGTTGGGATTCGAACACATGTTCTATAACCTGGAGGGGTGGGCTGGGACCAAGGGCCACCGACGTGGTCGGAGATGGAGCGGGTGCTCTCCGGGCGGGCACCCGGACAGGGGCGCCCGGGGGAGATGTTCGGTCCCGGCGACAACACCGGAGACGGCGGCGACAGCCCGGCCTGGTCCCGCAAACGCGGCTCCTATCGGGCCGAGGGGGTCGATCGCGGACGGTCGTCGGTGGCGTACGCGGAACTGCATGCACACAGTGCGTACAGCTTTCTCGACGGCGCCTCGATGCCCGAGGAGATGGTGGAGGAGGCGCAGCGTCTCGGCCTGTCCGCACTGGCCCTGACCGATCACGACGGCTTTTACGGGATCGTGCGATTCGCCGAGGCGGCAAGGGAATTCGACCTGCCGACGGTCTTCGGGGCCGAACTCTCCCTGGAACCCGATGCCGCCCGGACCGGAGTCGCCGACCCGCCGGGCGAACATCTTCTCGTCATCGCCCGTGACAGTGAGGGCTACCGGCGCCTGTCGCACACCATCGCCGACGCGCACATGCTCGGCGGGGAGAAGGGCCTGTTGCGCTACGACGCCGACACGCTGCCCGATCGGGCGGGCGGACATTGGCTGATCCTCACCGGTTGCCGCAAGGGCGCGGTGCGGCGCGCGCTCGATCGCGGCGGTCCGGCGGCGGCGCGGGATGCGCTCGCCGGGTTGGTCGACCGGTACGGGCGCGACGATGTCGTCGTCGAACTCACCGCCCAGGGGCTGCCCGTCGACGACGAACGCAATGCCGTCCTTGCTGCGCTGGCCGGCGACTTCGGGCTGGCGACGGTGGCGACCACCGGCGCGCATTTCGCCGGTCCACGACGACGCCGGCTGGCCACCGCCGTCGCCGCGGTCCGGGCCCGCACCGACATCGAGACCATCGACGGGTGGCTGCCGGGTGTCGGTGGCGCCCATCTGCGCAGCGGGGACGAGATGGCCCGGCTGCTGTCCGGGCACCCCGAGGCCATCGACAACGCCGTCGGACTGGCGGCCGATTGTGCGTTCCGGCTGGGATTGATCGCACCGCAGCTGCCGCCGTTCGACGTGCCCGCCGGTCACACCGAGAACAGCTGGCTGCGGGAGAAGACGATGGCCGGGGCGCTACGCCGTTACGGACCGCCTGGTGCACACCCGCAGGCATATCGGCAGATCGAACACGAACTCGCCATCATCGAGACGCTCACCTTCCCCGGGTATTTTCTGGTCGTCGCCGACATCGTCGATTTCTGCAAGGCCAACGACATCCTGTGCCAGGGGCGGGGCAGCGCCGCGAACTCCGCGGTCTGCTACGCCCTCGGCATCACCAATGTCGACCCGGTCGCCAACAAGCTGCTGTTCGAACGCTTCCTCGCACCCGAGCGTGACGGGCCGCCCGACATCGACGTCGACATCGAATCCGATCGGCGCGAAGAGGCGATCCAGTATGTCTATCGCCGCTACGGGCGTGATTTCAGTGCACAGGTGGCCAACGTGATCACCTACCGCGGCAAGTCCGCGATCCGGGACATGTCGCGGGCGCTGGGTTATGCCACCGGCCAGCAGGATGCGTGGAGCCGGATACCCGACGAGGCACCCGACGACGTCACCGCGCTGGCGTCGGAGATTCTCGGGATGCCGAGACATCTGGGCATCCACTCGGGCGGCATGGTGATCTGCGACCGGCCCATCGCCGATGTCTGTCCGACGGAGTGGGCGAGGATGGAGAACCGCAGCGTCCTGCAATGGGACAAGGACGACTGCGCCGCGATCGGGCTGGTCAAGTTCGATCTCCTCGGGCTGGGCATGCTCTCGGCGCTGCACTATGCGATCGACCTGGTCGCCGAGCACAAGGGGATCGAGGTGGACCTCGCCACGCTCGACCTCACCGAGCCGGAGGTCTACGAGATGCTCTGTCGCGCAGACTCGGTCGGGGTGTTCCAGGTGGAGTCGCGCGCGCAGATGGCCACCCTGCCGCGGCTGAAGCCACGCAACTTCTACGACCTGGTCGTCGAGGTGGCCCTGATCCGTCCGGGACCGATCCAGGGTGGGTCGGTGCACCCCTACATCCGCCGGCGCAACGGCATCGAGGAGCCGAGTGTCGAACATCCGTCGATGCGCAAGGCGCTGGATCGCACCCTGGGTGTGCCGCTGTTCCAGGAGCAGCTGATGCAGCTGGCCGTCGACGTTGCCGGGTTCGACGCATCCGAAGCCGACCAGTTGCGGCGCGCGATGGGCTCCAAACGCTCGCCGGAACGCATGGAACGTCTGCGCACGCGGTTCTACGAGGGGATGGAGGAGTTGCACGGGATCACCGGGGAGGTGGCCGACCGGATCTTCGAGAAGATGTCGGCGTTCGCGAACTTCGGTTTCCCGGAAAGTCATTCGCAGAGCTTCGCATCGTTGGTGTTCTATTCGTCGTGGTTCAAGCTGCACCATCCAGCCGCGTTCTGTGCGGCGCTGCTGCGAGCCCAGCCGATGGGTTTCTACTCTCCGCAGTCCCTCGTCGCCGACGCCCGCCGGCACGGGGTGGTGGTTCATCGGCCCGACATCAACAGATCGTTGGCGCACGCGACGCTGGAGAACCAAGGTCTCGAGGTCCGGCTGGGCCTCGGCGGGGTGCGCGGTGTCGGCGACGACGTCGCCGAGCGGATCGTCGAATGCCGCACCCGGGACGGCGAATTCCGCGACGTCACCGACGTGTCCCGGCGCGCGGACCTGTCGGTGGGTCAACTCGAGGGCCTCGCCGGTGCGGGGGCGTTCTCGTGTTTCGGGGTGAGTCGCCGACAGGCGTTGTGGGAGGCCGGAGCGGCGGCGACGGTGCGCCTCGAGCAGTTACCTCTCGAGGCGGCCGCATCGACACCGACGCTTCCCGGACTCTCCGATGTGGAACTGGCGGCCACCGATGCGTGGGCCACCGGCATCACCCCGACCTCGTATCCCACGCAGTTCCTGCGGCCACGATTGGCGGCGATGGGGGTGATCCCGGCGGACGGGTTGCTGGCGGTGGCGGACGGATCGCGGGTGCTGGTGGCCGGTGCGGTCACCCATCGTCAGCGTCCCGCCACTGCTTCGGGTGTCACCTTCATCAACCTGGAGGACGAGACCGGGATGGTGAACGTGGTGTGTTCGGTCGGGTTGTGGACCCGGCACCGGAATCTGGCACACTCGGCGTCGGCATTGCTGATCCGCGGCACCGTGCAGAATGCCGAGGGGGCGGTGACGGTGGTGGCGGAGCGACTGCAGCGCTTGGATCTTCGCGTGGGAACACGTTCCCGCGACTGGCAGTGACGTAGGGATGCCGACAACGAGAGTGGGGGAGCCATGCCGCGGCAGATCGTGGTGACAGTGAAGCCGGGAAGCAGCAAAGGGCCACTGGTGGAGACGAATCCGACGGGTTCGATGACCGTCTACGTGCGCGAGCCGGCTACCGACGGCCGGGCGAACAAGGCCGTGGCACAGATCCTGGCAGAGCACCTCGGGGTGCCCAAGAGCAAGATCGCGCTCGTGGGCGGCGCGACGTCGCGGACCAAGCGGTTCCGCGTCTACTGACCTCACACCCGGGTCACCGACCCGGGGTGATCACACGGCGCCGGCGAATCCGTTCTGCCGCCACGCCTCGTAGACCACGATGCTGGCGGCATTGGCGAGGTTGTGCGATCTACGCCCGGCCAGCATCGGGATCCGCACGCGATCGGTGACCTGCGGCATGTCGAGAACCTCGGCGGGCAGCCCGGTCGGTTCCGGCCCGAACAGCAGCACGTCGCCCGGTTGGTAGTCGATGTCGGAGTGATAGCGCGACGCGTGGGCGGTGAAGGCGAACACCCGCTCCGGCCGCAGCGCGGACCACGCCGCATCCAAATCGGGATGCACTGTCACGGTGGCCATCTCGTGGTAGTCCAGACCAGCGCGCTTCACCTGGGTGTCGGACATGCCGAACCCCAGCGGCTCGATGAGGTGCAGTTCGCATCCGGTGTTGGCGGCCAGCCGGATCGCGTTGCCGGTGTTCGGCGGGATGCATGGCTGGAAGAACATGATGCGGAACATGTTGGGCAAGTCTAATGCGGCGCGGGACACCCACCTCACCCGTTGACGTCGAGTCGGGTGTTCGCCCCGCAGAGCACCACACACAGCGTGGTCCCCGGTTCCGCATGCACCTGCCCCGTCAACACGGCCGCCACCGCGGTCGCCGTTCCGTGTTCGACGAGGATACGGAAGTCGGTCCACAGCATCCGGCGCGCATCGACGATGTCGGCGTCCGACACCACCACGCTGGTCACGTTGCGCCCGGCGATCGTCGCCCAGCAGATGTCGCCGACGCGGGTCGCGCCGAGGCTGTCGGCGGCGACGCTGTCGAGATCCACGGTCACCGGGCCGCCGGCGTCGAGTGCCTGTCGCAGGCACGATGCCCCGACCGGTTCGACGCCGACCAGGTGATCGCCGGGACGCAGGGCCGCGGCCAGTCCGCCCAGCAGTCCGCCGCCCCCGACGCACACCACCGTGGTCAGCGGCCCGTCGACGTCGCCGGCCAGCTCCGGCCCGATCGTCCCGGCGCCGGCGACGATGTCCGGCTGGTCGTAGGCGTGCAAGAGCAGGGCACCCGAGCGCCCGGCGAGTTCGAGGGCGGCGTCGGCGGCGTCCTGGTAGCGGTCGCCCACCTGATGGACCGTCGCGCCCAGTGCGCGCAGGCTCTGCACCTTCACCTCCGGCGCGGTCACCGGGACCACCACGGTGGCGGGGACACCGGCGATCCGTGCGGCCCACGCCGCACCGATCGCGGCGTTGCCGCCGGAGGCGACGAGGACGCCCCCGTCCTGATCCAACCGACCCTGTGCGCGGGCGTGCAGGACGGCGTTGAGGCTTCCGCGTGCCTTGAAGCAGCCGCCCACCTGCAGGTACTCCTGCTTGAAGACCACCTCGATGGGACCCGTCGCGGTGTCGACAGACGTCCGGAACACCGGGGTGCGGCGCAGGCGGCCGTCGATCCGATCGCGGGCGGCGTCGATGTCGGAGGTCGTCACCGACATCGCTGTCCGTCGAGTGTCCACGTCCGTCACGATAGCGGGGGTGGAACAATGGACTCCCGTGAGCGCGATACGACTCGACGGCAAGGCCACCCGCGACGAGATCTTCTCCGATCTCGGCGCCCGCGTGGAGAAACTCCGCGCCGAAGGCATCACACCGGGGCTCGGCACCGTCCTGGTCGGTGACGACCCGGGGTCGCGGTCCTATGTGAAGGGCAAGCACGCCGACTGTGCACGTATCGGCGTCGAATCCATCCGGAAGGATCTCCCCGCCGACGCGTCGACGGAGGACCTGAACGCCGCCATCGACGATCTCAACGCGGATCCCGCGTGCACCGGTTACATCGTGCAGCTGCCCCTCCCGCGCCAGCTCGATGAGAATGCGGCGCTGGAGCGAATCGACCCGATCAAGGACGCCGACGGGCTGCACCCGATCAATCTGGGACGGCTCGTACTCGGGAAGGAGGCCACGCTGCCCTGTACGCCGCGTGGCGTGGTTCACCTGCTCCGGCGCTACGAGATCCCGATCGCCGGAGCGCGGGTCACGGTGATCGGGCGTGGCGTCACGATCGGCCGTCCGATCGGCCTGCTGTTGACCCGACGCAGCGAGAACGCCACCGTCACCCTGTGCCATACCGGCACCCGCGATCTGGCGGCCGAGGTGTCGCGGGCCGACATCGTGGTCGCCGCTGCGGGCGTCCCGCACCTGATCACCGCCGACATGGTCAAGCCGGGAGCGGCGGTCATCGACGTCGGCGTCAGCCGCACCGACGATGGCCTGGCCGGCGACGTGGCGCCTGACGTCTGGGACGTCGCCGGGCACGTCTCGCCGAACCCGGGCGGAGTCGGTCCGCTCACGCGGGCGTTCCTACTGGTCAACGTCGTCGAACGAGCCGAAGCGCAGCTGGCCGAGCGGACCCGGGCGGGAACCGCGGGGTGACGCCGGACCGGGGCGCCCGTACACCGGACGGGACTCTCGACCACTCCCGCCGAGTGGGCAGCGCCGCGCGGGTGCGCCGCTACGTGGTCCAGATCCCGTACTTCGTCGTCCTGATCGGACTGGTTGCCGCGGCTGTTCTCGTCTTGTTCGACCGCTGGCGACGCGGCGCATTCGTCTTCGGCTCCGTCCTGTTGCTCGGAGCGGTGCTGCGGGCCTTCATCCCCACCTCGCGCGCAGGGCTGCTGCAGGTAAGAAGCAAGTTGTTCGACGTCGCGGTGATGGCGTCGGTGGGGTCGCTGATCCTCTGGTTGGCGACGTCCATCGATCCTTTGGGCACAGATTGATTACAATAGAGATCAATACGTGACCTAACGGCCCTTGCGGCGACGACACAGCTGGAGAAAACGCATCACACCGACGACCACCACCGGCAACTCGACCACTCCCGACGAAACGACGTCGATGGGTGTGTCCGCGGGCGATGGCATGATCCACTACGTCCTGCTGACGCGCGACGACGTCGGTCGCAGTGTGGTCGACACCCGCGTGATCGACGTCGACCGTAGCGACGGACTCGACACTGCCGGCCGGGTGAACGCGGGCATCGACCTGATGTTGGGGGCCGCCAAGGACGCGGACCGCCGGGTCGGGCCGATCGGGGTCGCCGCGCGTACGGCCAAGCAGCGTCGTGAACTGGCGTCTCGTGGCAGCGGTCCCCGTCGTCAGATCCATCTCGTCGACGACGGCGACGCGGTGGCCGCGTATCTGTCGGCCACCGGCCAGATCGACCGATTCGCGTCGGTCGTCGTCGCCGACTGCGGGGACACCGGCATGTCCCTGTACACCGTGGAACCGTCCACCAATCGCATCTCGGCGCCGGTTCGGTCGCGCGCGCTCGCCGGCCGCGACATCGACCGGGCGATCCTCACCAAGTTGACCACCGACCGCGGTACTCCCGACGGACGTGGCAGCCGGAGCGGACGCAGCGCTCTGCTCGCGGCCTGCCGCGCCGGCAAGGAGGAGGTGGGCACCGCCGGCACCGACTCGGTCCTGCTCGCGGACGGCCGCAGACACACCCGTCTCACCGGTGCGGTGATCGACGCGGCGGTCGCGCCCATGGTGGATGACGCGCGAAGCGTGCTGATGCGCTATCTCGCCGACAACGCCGACCGCGACAGCCGCCCGGAGGCGGTGGTCCTGGTCGGTGGCATCGCCAACCTGCCTGCCGTCGCGCGGATGCTCGACGGTGCGCAACTCGGCGGACGGAATGTCGAGGTCGTGGTGCCGGATGCGCCGGAACTCGCCGCGTCGATCGGGGCCGCAATCCTGGCGAGGGCCAAGGCCTCGTCGGGTACGACGCGACTTGCATTCATCGGCGGTCGTCGGCACCGGGAGTGGTTGTCGGCCACGCCGCTGGCCGTGGTGGCGGCGATCCTCGCCGCCGCGACGATGACGATCTATGCGGTGAGCTCCTCGCTGGCCGGGCACAACGAACCGGCCTCCACTCCGTTGCCGCCGACCACCACGACCGCGACGTCCGAGATGTCGACGACGACAACGACATCGGAGTCGACGACCACCACGGCGCCGCCGCAGCCGCGGGTCACCCAGGCACAACCCGAGCCCGCCCAGCCGCCGATGCAACGCACCGAGTCTCGCTGGGAGGACTATCCCGGCTGGGCCACAACGGAATTGCCGCCGACGACGGAGACGGACTCGTCGACGTCGCCACCCACGCGCACGCTGGTGCCGTATCCGCTGCCGACGCTGCCGTGGCCGCCGGGTCGCCCCTCGCCCACGATCCCGCCGGAACTGCTTCCGCCGAATCTGCGTCCGGAATCATCGACGCCCGCGCCGCCGCCGGCGCCGGAAAGCGTTGTGCCGCAGACCACCACCACGCCGCCCGCACCGCGCGTCGCGCCGCAGCAGGGCGCGCCGGTGTCCACCACGCCGACGCGATAGGGAAGTGGGTGGACCCTCAGGGGCCGGGGGTGGACCTTCTGGTCCCTGAGGAGATCCGGAGCTTGCGGAGGATCGTCACGAAGGGTCCCTTCGTGACGATCTCTGTTCAGCCCCGCGCGATCTCGACGGTTTGCTTGAGCAGATCGCTGATGGCGTCGAACTCGGTCAGGAATCCGTCGTGACCGTTGTCGGAGTGCAGAACCTGCAGCCCGCCGACGCAGTTGCCCAATTGCTCGGCGAGTTCCACCTGCAACCGCAAGGGGTACAGGCGGTCTGACGCGATCCCGCCCACGATCACGGGGACCCGGCAGGCCCGCAGCACGGATTCGATGGTGCCCCGGTTGCGACCCACATCGTGGTGGTTCAGCACGTTGCTGAGCACCACATAGCTGCCGGCGTCGAAACGCTGGGTCAGCTTGGTCGCCTGATGCTGCAGATAACTGTCGACGGCGTAGCGGCCGCCGGTCAGCGGCTGTTCGTCGGCCTGGGGATCGTCGCCGAAACGACGGTCGAGTTCCACCTCACCGCGATAGGTGAGATGCGCGATTCGCCGTGCCACACCGAGACCGGCGGTGGGTGCCTGCCCGGTGTCGTGGTAGTCGCCGCCCTGCCACGCGGGGTCGGCGGTGATCGCCGCGATCTGGGTGGTCTGGGTGCCGATCTGATCGGCAGTGGCACGCGCGCCCACCGCCAGAACCAGTGCGCTCCTGACCATCTCGGGATACTCGATGGCCCATTCGAGCGCGCGGGCACCGCCCATGGACCCGCCCACCACGGCACCGACCCCGGCGATCTCGAGCCGGTCCATCAGAATCCGTTCGGCGCGCACCTGATCGAGCACCGTGATCTGCGGAAAGCGCGACCCCCACGGGCGCCCGTCGGGAGCGGGTGACGACGGGCCGGTGGACCCGCGGCAGCCACCCAGCACGTTGGCCGAGATGACGCACCACTCGTCGGTGTCGATGGCGCAGCCCGGACCGATCAGCCCGTCCCACCAGCCGGCCGTCGGGTGCTCGTCGTCGGCGGGACCGGTGACGTGCGAGTCGCCGGTGAGTGCATGCAGGGTGAGGATGACGTTGTCCCGGGACGCCGACAACGCACCCCAGCGCTGGAAGGCCAGGGTGACATCATCGATCCGGTCACCGTTGTCGAGGGAGACCGCGCCGATGTGGACGCGGGCCGTGGCCCCGTCCGGCATCGTTTCCCAGTCGGGTCCGTCGACGGACTGGGTTTGCGTTTCGATACTCACCGACACAATTCACTCACTCTGCAGCACACTCCGACTTCCTCTGTCCCTCAACTCACTTCGCGGCCGCGAATCCCTGTTCGAGATCAGCGATGATGTCGTCGAATCCTTCGATGCCGACCGCCAGGCGCACCAGGCCCGGCGTCACCCCCGCGCCTACCTGCTCGTCCGGTGTCAACTGACTGTGTGTGGTGGACGCCGGGTGGATCACCAGCGACCGGACGTCACCGATGTTGGCGACGTGACTGTGCAGCGTCAGTGCGTCGACGAACTTCCGGCCGGCCTCGAGCCCGCCGGCGATCTCGAAACTGACGATGGCGCCCTGTCCCTTCGGCAGCAGCTTCTGCGCACGCTCGTGCCACGGTGACGACGGCAGTCCGGCGTAGGCCACGGACTCCACCTGGGCGTGGGCTTCGAGATACTGCGCCACGCGCTGCGCGTTGGCGACGTGCCGCTCCACCCGCAGGCTCAACGTCTCCAGCCCCTGGGCCAGGAGGAAGGCGTTGAACGGCGAGATGGCCGCACCGGTGTCGCGGAGCCACTGCACGCGGGCCTTCAGTGCGAACGCCGGGGCACCGAGGTCGGCGAAGACGGCGCCGTGGTAGCTCGGATCCGGCGTGGTGAACCCCGGGAACAGGTCTTTCCCGTCGCGTTGGGCGCGCCAGTCGAAGGTGCCCCCGTCGACGATGACGCCACCGATGGCGGTGCCGTGGCCACCGATGTATTTCGTCGCCGAGTGCACGACGATGTCTGCGCCGTGTGCCAGCGGATTCAGCAGATACGGGGTGGCGACGGTGTTGTCGACGATGAGCGGGAGACTGTTGCGGTGGGCGACCTCCGCGATGCCCTCGACGTCGAGGATCTCGTTGTTGGGGTTGGAGATCGTCTCGCCGAACAGGGCGCGGGTGTTGTCCTTGATGGCCGCCTGCCAGGAGTCGAGGTCCTCCGGATCCTCGACGAACGACACCTCGACGCCGAGCTTGGGCAGGGTGTAGTGGAACAGGTTGAACGTGCCGCCGTACAGACGTGGGCTCGACACCACATGGCCGCCGGTCTCGACGATGTTGAGGATCGAGTAGGTCTCGGCCGCCTGGCCCGATGCCACCAACAACGCGGCCACACCACCCTCGAGGGCGGCGATGCGCTGCTCCACCGCGTCCTGGGTCGGGTTCATGATCCGGGTGTAGATGTTGCCGGGCTCGGCGAGGCCGAACAGATTCGCGGCGTGCTGAGTGTCGTTGAACACGTACGACGTGGTCTGGTAAACGGGCAGCGCCCGCGCATTGGTGGTGGGATCGGCGGTCTGGCCGGCATGGACCTGTTTGGTCTCGAAGCTCCAGTTCGCCGTCGGATCGGCGCCGTCGGTGGCGTCAGACATGAGTGTCCTGCTTTCTGCGGTCGGCAGGGTGCAACGACCCTGGTGGGGTCCGACCTTCGGACCCGCGCTTGCCGGGGAATGCGTATGCGTTCCTCAACCCGGTCATCACCCGGAGCACCCCACCGCGGTTGGAGGGTTGCCGATCAGCAAGCCGGGGCTTGACGCTGATGCTCATGACCTGGCGTCAAGGATATAGCACGGTCGAGATGGCCCGGGAACCGTCCCGATCGTGGTGGTCACAAACCGGGGCTGATGACGGTCACAAACTGACAACGCCTGTCCTCCAAAAGGATGAATCTTGCCTCCGTCGAGCGTAAAAGGCCTGTTCAAGGTCGTTAGTTGAACTAACGAGGATTCGCTATTTGAGATCACGGATCTACTCTGTCGCCAGCCTGATCGACTCGCGTCACAGCCCCGACGCGGTCGCCCGGGCGGATGGAGGACGGAGAGCTCATGGTTGCGCGCTTTCGGCTGACTCGCCGGGTTCCGGCTGTTCTGATCGCGATCTCGAGCTGCCTCACCGTGGTTGCCGCGTTCTGTCTGCCGGGTTCGGTCGGTTCTGCGCGTGCCGACGAGTGCGGTGGTGGCGCGGTGATCATCGTCGGGGGGACGAATGATCCGGAAGCCGCCTCGATGGTCGGGGTCGGGCAGCGGTACACCGGACACAAGCCGATCAACGTTGATGGCGAGACGGTCATCGTGCCCGATCCATCCAGTCCGTACTACGACGATCCCGGCGGTGTATCGCCGCCGAAGGCGTATAAGGTCATCCGGGTCTACTATCCGACCACGCTCTGGCCGTTGGGTGCACTCGGCTACGACCAGAGTGTTGCCGCAGGTGAGGCCGCGACCAAGAAGGCGATTGCCACCTATCAGCAAGAGTGTGCGGGCAATCCCATCGTGGTCACCGGATACTCGCAGGGTGCTCGTGTGGCCGGCGACGTGCTCTCGGATATCGGGAACGGCCGAGTCGGAAAGATCGACATCGCCGACACCCCGGATGATTCCGATGACGATGTCGAGATCCAGAGGTACCTGGTCGACGAGCAGGGCAACGTGGTGCTCGATTCCAATGGCAAGCCGATCCCGAGCATCTCCGGCGAGTTGTATTCTGATCCGCGCCGCGACGGCACCATCGACGGTGAGGGTGTGGAACTGGCACTTCCTGGGATCTTCCCGGGTCTCACGATGAGTGGCGCCCGCGACGGTGGATTCGGGGACGTCCCCGTCACTTCGGTCTGTGTCGAGGGTGACGGTATCTGCGATGTCCCTGATCCCGTCCACGACCCGATCGGGGCAATCGATGCCTTGGTGGGGTACTTCACCAAGCACGGCTACTACCCGTATCAGATGTGGCTGGACCCAGATGCTTCCGCGACCGGCGCGGGTTGGGCGAACACCACGTGTACGACCGCTGAGGGTTCGTCAACAACCGTTTGCGAGGTCCATCAGGATTCCGCCATCGTGGGCGTGATTCGGGATGGCGCCAATGCGATCGGGCTCGATGGTTCGACGATTCCGGACTTCCTCGAGCACCGGTGGACAATCGATTTGCCCTATGGCGCCAAACTCTCGAACCTGCAGCCGCTTGTTCGGCTCGTGCAAGATCACGTGCCCCCGCTGCCCGAACTGGGGTATGGAGGTTATCTCCCGGATCTCTTTGTCTTCGAGGACATCCTGGACGGCATCGTCAACAACGCTCCCGATGAGGTGAAAGGTGGCGTCCGAGCGTTGGCCGCCAGCGCGAAGAGCATCGTGCTGATCCCGGTCAACTTCGTGAAGTACTGGGCAGCCGAGCTCATCGGACCTCGTATCTCTGAGAGGACCACGGCGCCGGCGGAGGCGGATACTGCTCGACAGGCCGTGCTGCTGAACGCCCTCGACGACGTCGGACCCCCAGCGCTCGTGACGGATGGGGCCACAACAGGTACGACGTCCTCGGATGATCCGAAATCGGGCGGCGCAGAAACCGACGCCGCCGCCGGATCTGCGACAGCGGACTCGTCCGCCGGGAGTACGTCGTCGGTGCCCGCCCAGACCACGACGCCGGACGCCGCTACATCCGCTGGACCCGATTTCCCTGGACCCGATTCGACTGCGCCCGATTCCGCGACGTCCGGCGAGCAGACTCCGAAAACGCCCTCCACGCCGCCCGACACGTCCGCGCCGTCCACGCCGCACGCTCCCGACCCCAGCGCTACCGACAGCGACGCCGGCGGGAGCAATGGAGTCGCCGGGGGGGACGTCGAGACCGACGGTGCGGAGGACAACGACGGCGACGGGAACGGCGAGGGCCAGACCACCGGTCCCGGATTGTCGACAACGGGTGCCGGCACCGGGTCCTCGAAGGACTCGTCATCGTCGGAGGCAGGCGACGACCCCGGGAGTGACGAGTAGGAGACGGCCGGCGCCCTTCGCGTGTGAATCAACTCACCTGAACGGTGGGGAATCCCGGTAGGGGAGCCGGGAGTTGGAGACTGAGTGTCCTCAGCGCCAACCGCACCCGCCGCAGCACCGGTGACCGCCTCCGTCCGTCGGTGGGCCGTCATCGCTCTCGCCGTCGGCGGATTCGGCATCGGCACCACCGAGTTCGTGGCGATGGGGTTGCTGCCCAACATCGCGACGACCCTGAGTGTCAGCGAGCCCACCGCCGCCCACGTCATCTCGGCGTACGCGTTGGGCGTCGTCGTCGGCGCACCGCTCATCGCGGCGCTCACCGCCCGGGTGCCGCGTCGCACCCTGCTCATCGGTCTGATGGTCGCCTTCACCGTGGGCAACCTCGCCACCGTGCTGGCGCCCACCTACGGACTGCTCATCGCGGCGCGGTTCGTCGCCGGTCTGCCGCACGGCGCCTACTTCGGCGTCGCCGCGCTGGTCGCCGCCCATCTGGCCGGTCCGCGTGACCGCGCCAAGGCGGTCGGCCAGGTGATGCTGGGTCTGTCGGTCGCCAACGTGCTCGGCGTGCCGATGGCCACCTGGTTGGGCGAGTCCTTCGGCTGGCGGGTCGCGTTCGCCATCGTCGTGGTGATCGGACTGTTGACCATCGTCGCCCTCGTCCGCAACCTGCCCGCACTCGCGGACATGCGGGTCACCAACCCCATGACCGAACTCGGTGCGCTGTCGCGCCCGCAGGTGTGGCTCACACTGTTCATCGGCGTCGTCGGATTCGGCGGGATGTTCGCCTACTACACCTATCTCAACTCGGCGCTGACGACCGTGACCGGCGTCTCGGTCTCGCTCGTGCCCGTGGCGATGATGCTGTTCGGCCTCGGGATGGTGACCGGCAACATCGTCGGTGGTGTGCTCGCCGACCGGAGTGTGCCCGCGGGCATCCTCATCGGTCTCGTCGCCACCGCGGCGTCGTTGGCGCTGTTCGCCCTCACGTTGGACAACGCGTGGGCGGCGATGATCCTCAGCTATGCGATCGGGCTGTCCGGGGCGTCGACGATCCCGGCGCTACAAACCCGGCTGATGGACGTCGCCGATGACGCGCAGACGCTGGCGGCCGCCCTGAATCATTCCGCGCTCAACATCGCGAATGCGGCGGGGGCGTGGCTGGGCGGTCTGGTGATCGCCGCCGGGTACGGCTATCGCGCGCCGTCGCTGTTGGGAGCGGGGCTGGCGCTGGCCGGGATCGTGGTTCTGTTCGTCGCGCTGGCGGCGGCGAGAAGCCGTCGCGGTCAGTCGACGGTGGGTGGCGTCGCGACGGTCTTGGACAGGTAGAGCTGCTCGCCGATCCGGTCCATCAGTTCGAGCTGCGTCTCGAGATAGTCGATGTGGTGTTCCTCGTCCTTGAGGATGTCCTCGAGGATCCTCGCGCTGGTGATGTCACCTTTGCCGCGGCACATCGCGGCACCGGGCCGGAGCCGCTCGACGACCTCCATCTCGATGGCGAGGTCGGACTGGAACTGCTCACGCAGGGTCTGCCCGATGCGCAGCGGCAGGATCTTCTGATAGTTGGGCAGGGCGTCGAGGAACAGGATCCGGTCGGTGAGGACCTCGGCGTGCAGCATCTCCTCGATCGACTCCGCGCGGGTCTTGCTCGCGATCTCGGTCAGACCCCAGTTCGCCTGCATCTTGGAGTGGAGAAAGTACTGGTTGATGGCTGTCAGCTCGCTGGTGAGCTGCTCGTTGAGTAGTGCGATCACCTCATCGTCGCCGCGCATGACCGATCCTCCGTTCGCCGTGGTATTGCGAACGTAGCACGCCGAAACTCCCCGCGTCCGCACTTGGACACGAGGATTGTGTTCGTCGCCGTTGGCCGGCGTGCCTATGCTGCCGTGGTCGCGGTGGCGATCCTTTCATCGACGATCTGCTGAATCCGTTCGAGGCAGGTGCCGCAGCCTTCGCCGGCACCACACCGGTCGCCGATCGCATCCACTGACATGGCACCGGTCGAGCAGTGGTCGTGCACTTCGTCTTCGGTCACCGCTCGGCAGATACAAACGAACATCGGTCTCACCTCGAATCAGTTCAGTTAGGTAAGGGTTACATAAAGCACGCCCTGAAACAAGGGTTGGCTTACCTTTGGTACGGACGCACCATTTCGGCCACGTACGCTCGTCTGCGTGTCGATCACCGTGAGCACCGTCAATGTCAACGGCGTCCGCGCCGCCGTGAAGCACCGGTCGGCCGCCAACCGCGGCCTGCTGGCCTGGCTGTCCGGCACCGAAGCCGACGTCGTCCTGATGCAGGAGATCCGCGCCGACGAGGAGCAGGCAGCCGAGGCACTTGCCCCGGCGCTCGACGACGGCTGGCAGTGGACGATGAGTGCGTCGGTCGTCCGCGGGCATGCCGGGGTGGGGGTGCTGAGCCGGTTGCCGTTGGGAGCGGTGCGCGTCGGTTTCGGCGACGCCGAGTTCGATTCCACGGGGCGCTACATCGAGGTCGATCTCGACTCACCGCTCGGCGCGACGACGGTGGCCAGCCTCTACCTGCCCAAAGGTGCCGCGCAGACGCCGGAGCCGAAGGACGTGGCGAAGTTCGACGAGAAGGTGCGTTTCCTCACCGGCTTCGGCCAACACCTCGACCGGCTGTCGCGGCGTCGGCGTCATGTCGTCGTGGGTGGGGACTGGAACATCGCGCATGCCGAGCCGGACATCAAGAACTGGAAGGGAAACCGGAAGAGTCCGGGCTTTCTGCCGCACGAGCGCTCCTGGGTGAGCGACCGCCTCGCGTCCGGATGGTGGGATGTGATGCGCGACCTCGCGCCCGCGGAGGACGGACCGTACACGTGGTGGTCGTGGCGGGGGAAAGCGTTCGACAACGACTCCGGCTGGCGCATCGACTACCAGCTGGCCAACAAGCGTCTCGCCGATCGTGCCGTCAAGGCGTGGGTCGACCGGGCCGACGCGTACGACCTCCGCTGGTCGGATCACGCGCCGATGACGGTCGTCTACGAGTGACCGGGCCGGCGGACGCTGACACAAAACCGTTCGCGCACGTCTGAGACACTGGGGGACATGAGCAGTGACGTCTCCCCGGCCGGGTCAGCTCGACCGCGCGTGCTGTCGGGCATCCAGCCGACCAGCGACTCCTTCCACCTCGGCAACTATCTGGGTGCGGTGCGGCAATGGGTTGCGCTGCAGGAGGACTTCGAGGCGTTTTACTTCATCCCGGACATGCACGCCATCACGGTGGCCTACGACCCGGCGACGTTGGCCGACCGGACCCGGCTCAGCGTCGCGCAGCTGCTCGCGGTGGGTGTCGACCCGGATCGTTCGACGATCTACGTCCAGTCCCACATACCCGAGATCGCCCAGCTGACCTGGGTGCTGTCGTGCATCACCGGATTCGGTGAGGCGAGCCGAATGACGCAGTTCAAGGACAAATCGGCCAAGCAGGGTGTCGACGCCGCAGGCGTCGGACTGTTCACCTATCCGATCCTGATGGCCGCCGACATCCTCGCGTTCGACGTGGATCGGGTGCCGGTGGGCGAAGACCAGCGCCAGCACCTCGAACTCGCCCGCAATCTGGCGCAGCGCTTCAACTCCCGGTTCGGTGCCGTCCTCAAGGTGCCCGAGCCGCACATCGTGAAAGAGTTCGCCAAGATCTACGACCTGCAGAACCCCACGGCGAAGATGAGCAAGTCGGCCGAATCGGATCGCGGTCTGATCAATCTGCTCGACGAGCCGAAGCGCTCCGCCAAGAAGATCCGGTCCGCGGTGACCGACACCGAGACCGAGATCCGCTTCGATCCGGTCACCAAGCCCGGCGTGAGCAATCTCCTGACCATCCAGTCCGCACTCGGCGGCACCCCGGTCGATGTCCTCGTCGACAAGTACGCCGGCAAGGGATACGGGGACCTCAAGGTCGACACGGCCGAGGTACTGACGGAGTTCGTCACCCCGTTGCGCGGTCGCGTCGCCGAGTTCATGGACGACCCCGCCGAACTGGACGCGATCCTCGCGCGCGGTGCCGAACGCGCGCGCTCGGTCGCTTCGACGACACTGCGCGCGGTCTATGACAAAGTGGGGTTCCTGGCACCCGGCGGGTGATCGAACGTCCATCGGGCTGACCCGCGACCCGACCGAGGAGGCGGTACAGGTGAGTTCGGTGGTTGATTCGGCCAAAGGGGCCGTGGAGCGCGCGAAGACGGGCTTCGCCGACGCCCGCGAACGATGGACCTGGCTGGATCATCTGATCAACACGGTCCAGCGCTACAACGATCGTCGCGGGAACCTGTACGCGGCGAGCATCAGTTTCAACGGCATCCTCGCGCTCGTCCCCATCGTCATGGTCGTCTTCGCGATCGCCGGTTTCGTCCTGGCCAGCCAGCCCGATCTGCTGAGAGACCTCCAGGACGCCGTCGTCGAGAACATGCCCGAGGGCATGGGCGACCAGGTCAACGACCTCATCAACTCGGCGGTCGACCAGCGTGCTGCGGTCGGTGTGGTCGGTCTGCTCGGCGCCGCCTTCACCGGCATCGGCTGGATCTCCGGTGTGCGTGCGGGCATGACCGAGATGTGGGGCGGCCGGGTCAATCGCAACCCGGTGATGTCCAAGGTGTGGGACCTCATCACCTTCGCTCTCCTCGGGATCGCGTTCGCGGTGACCATGGCGATCACCGCGCTCGGCAACTCGGGTCTCACGACCGAGGTGTTGTCGTGGGTCGGGCTAGACGACGCCTCATGGGCTCCCACTGTCGTCCGCGCCGTGTCGATCGCGGTCTCGGTGCTGGCGAGCACGCTGCTGTTTACCTTCGTCATGTCGCGTCTGCCGCTGGTGCAGTTGCCGTTTCGGAACACGCTCAAGGCGGGCCTGCTGACCGCGATCGCGTTCGAGATCGTCAAGACCGTCGGCGGGATCTACCTGGAGTCGGTGCTGAGTGGACCGGCAGGAGTGACCTTCGGTCCGATCATCGGTCTGCTCGTGTTCGCCTACCTGGCATCACGGATCGTGCTCTACGCCGCCGCCTGGTGCGCCACCGACCAGATCAACGAGGCCTACCAGGTCGAGACCGAGGACGAGACACCACCGCCGGTGCTGGTGTCCCCGAACTACGAGGTCCACCCCGCACCACGGCCGTCCACGTTGGTCGCCGTGGCCGGGATCGGTGCCGCGGCCAGTGCTTTCGTGGGGTGGCTACTGCGGCGGTGATCGTCAGGTCAGCGGCGGGAGAACAACCGCATCGCCACCAACAGGAGCAGGACCGACACCAACGCGGCCACCAGACCGATCAGCAGACGAACGGACCAACGGGTGGGTTCGTCGGTGCCGGTGCCGGTGGCGGTGACCGTCCGCGGCGCCGCGGTGGGCGACGGGACGACAGTAGTGGTGGCCGAAGCTTCCGCCGCGGCCTGCGGCGGTGTCACGAGATCACCGACGGTCACGCCCTCAGGCGCCCGAAAACCGTAGTCGAACAACGCCTTCGTCTGGTCCCAGTAGGAGTTGGTGCCGACGGTGAGCCCGAACATCTCCACGACCATGATCTGCCGACCCGACCGCTCCGTCACCCCGACATAGGTCTTGCGCGCGTCGTCGGTGTAGCCGGTCTTGCCGCCGATCATCCCCGGATAGCCTTCGAGCAGCAGCTGATTGGACGTGTGCATCTGGTAGGCAGGGTGATCGGTGTCGCCGGGCACGTCCGGGCGCCGGGGATAACCCGGGAACCGGTACTCCCGCATCCCGATCATCGACCGGAAGGTGCTGTCGTGCATGGCCTCTCGGAAGATCAGTGCCAGGTCGTACGGCGACGACGACATCCCGGGTGCGTCCAGGCCGGACGGTGACGCGGCCCGCGTGTCCAGCGCACCGAGGGCGTGAGCCCGTTCGTTCATCTTGTCCAGCGCGGTGTCCACGCCGCCCAGTTGACGGGCCAAGGCGTTGGCGCAGTCGTTGCCCGACACCATCACCAGCCCGGTCAGCAGATCTCGATTGGTGTACCGACCGCCCGGACCCATGCCGCAGGAGTCGCCCTCGGTGCTCCACTCCTCGGCGGTCGGGGTGATGACGGTGTCGAGATCGAGTTCGTCGAGTGCGACGAGCGCGAGCAGGACCTTGATGGTCGACGCGGGGCGGTACCGGCCGTGGGGGTCCTTGGCCGCTATCACCTCGCCGGTGTCGAGGTCGGCGACGAGCCAGCCCGCAGACGTCAACGCCGGTGGTATCGGCCCCACGGCGGGATCGGCGACGACACCGCATGCGGCCAGTTGCTCACCACCGACCGGTGTCTCCGGGACCGCCAGCGGGGTGGGCGTGGGATCCCCGGGCGCCACGACCTCGGATTCGTCGACAGGTGGTGGCGTGTCGATGCGGTGTGGGCAGTGGTCGGTCACCGGGGTGGTCGTCGGCGGGACGGGAGCTGCAGTGGCGGGCGAACAGAACGGGGCCGGTCCCAGCGTCATGCCGACGGTCACGGCGAGGCCGGCGATCAACGCTCGCGCGAAATGTCGCGGCCTCCCCACCGTCACCGGTCGGAGATTACCAGCGGGACTCTGTCGACGCGGCCAGCCACCCGTCGATTCCGTCGATGATCTCGCGTTGCCGCGACGCCGGAAGGAAGCTGGCGACCACGGAGTTGCGGGCCAGCCGGGCGAGCGTGTCGTCGTCGAGACCGAATTGTTCGGCGACGGCGGTGAAGTTGTCGTCGAGGTACCCGCCGAAGTACGCAGGGTCGTCGGAGTTCAGGGTGACGTGGGCGCCTGCCGACAGCAGGTCGGGCAGTGGGTGAGACGCCAGGTCGCCGACCGCCTGCAGACACACGTTGGACAGCGGACACACGGTCAGTGGCATGCGGGTGGCGACGAGTTCGGCCAGGAGGTCGGGGTCGTCGACGCTGCGGATGCCGTGGTCGATCCGGTCAACGCCGAGGTGATCGATGGCCTGGCGGATGGATTCGGGTCCCGCCTCCTCGCCGGCATGGGCCACGCGGCGGAGGCCGAGGTCCGCGGCGCGGGTGAACACGTCGGCGAACGGGGACGCCGGATTCCCCACCTCGGCCGAATCGAGCCCGACCCCGATGATCGGCGCGTCGACGGCGATCAACTCGTCGAGGGTCTCCGCTGCCTCGGCCGCAGGACGGTCGCGGAGGAAGCACGCGATCAGGTCGGCGGTGAAGCCGAACTCCGTTCGTGCCCGGGCGAACCCGTCGACGAGGCCGTCGACCACGTCGGCCGTCGGTACTCCGCGTGAGCGATGCGCCTGGGGATCGAAGAACACCTCTGCGTGCACCACGCCACCGGAATGCGCCCGGACGGCGTATTCGTAGGCGAGACGGGCGAAGTCGTGGCGCCGCCGGAGTACGTCGAGGTTCTCGTAGTAGATGTCGAGAAAGGACTGCAGGTCGGCGAAGACGTAGCGTCCGCGCAACGCGTCGGCGTCGGGGTAGGGCAGTGTGATCCCGGCGTCGGCAGCCAGTTCCAGCACGAGATCGGGCTCCAACGTGCCCTCGATGTGTACGTGCAGCTCAACCTTGGGTAGCTCGCGGATTCGGGACATCTGTCTACAACAGCGTGTACGCCTCGGTCAGGACCGACCGGAGGATCTGCTCGATCTCGTCGAACTCCGCCTGTCCGGCGATCAGCGGTGGAGCGAGCTGCACCACCGGGTCGCCGCGGTCGTCGGCGCGGCAGTAGAGTCCGGCGTCGAACAGCGCGGACGACAGGAAGCCCCGCAGGATGCGCTCGGACTCGGCGGGCGAGAACGTCTCCTTGGTCGACTTGTCCTTGACCAGCTCGAGCCCGTAGAAGTATCCCTCGCCCCGCACATCGCCGACGATGGGCAGGTCGTACAGACGTTCCAGCGTCGCCCGGAACGCCGGCGCATTGCGCTTGACGTGGTCGTTGAGCCCCTCGCGCTCGAAGATGTCGAGGTTGGCCAGCGCCACCGCCGCCGACACGGGGTGGCCGCCGAAGGTGTAGCCGTGCGGAAAGGTCGTGGTGCCGTCGCGGAACGGCTCGAAGAGCCGGTCACTCGCGATCATCGCGCCGATCGGGGAGTACCCAGATGTCATGCCCTTGGCGCAGGTGATGATGTCGGGGACATACCCGAAGTCGTCGCAGGCGAACATCGATCCGATGCGCCCGAACGCGCAGATGACCTCGTCGGACACCAGTAGCACGTCGTAGCTGTCGCAGATCTCCCGGACGCGCTCGAAGTATCCGGGTGGGGGCGGGGGAACATCCGCCGGCGTTCTGCACCGGCTCCAGGAAGACCGCGGCGACGGTGTCGGGCCCCTCGAACTCGATGGCCTCGGCGATCCGGTCGGCCGCCCACCGGCCGAACTTCTTCGGATCGTCGGCGAGTTCGCCGGTGCCGAACGGATCGGGCGCCCGGTAGATGTTGGTGTTCGGCACACGGAACGCGCCGGGCGTCAGCGGCTCGAACGGCACCTTCAGCGCGGGCACGCCGGTGATGGCGAGCGCACCCTGCGGGGTTCCGTGATACGCGATCGAACGCGAGATGACCTTGTGCTTGCCCGGTTTTCCCGTCAGCTTGTAGTACTGCTTGGCGAGCTTCCAGGCGCTCTCCACGGCCTCGCCACCACCCGTGGTGAAGAAGACGCGGTTGAGGTCGCCGGGCGCGTACGCGGCGAGGCGTTCGGCGAGTTCGATCGCCGGTGGCGTGGCATAGGACCAGAGCGGGAAGAAGGCGAGGTCCTTCGCCTGTCGTGCGGCGGCCTCGGCGAGTTCGTCGCGGCCGTGACCGACCTGGACGACGAACAACCCCGCGAGCCCGTCCAGATAACTGCGGCCACGGTCGTCGAAGATCCGAACACCCTCGCCGCGGGTGATCACCGGCGGCGTGATGCCGTCGCCGTGGCGGGCGAAATGTCCCCACAGGTGGGCCGCGCTGCGCTCACCGAGGGAGTTCGCGGTCGCGGCTGCGTTCGCAGAGGTCATCGGGTTCCCCAATTGTATTGTTGTTTCACGAGTTTCAGATAGACGAGGGTCTCGGTCGCGGTGACCTCGGAATGGACTCGAACCTTCTGGTTGAGGATGCGCAGGAGATGATCATCGTCCTCGCACACGACCTCGATGAGGATGTCGAACGAGCCGGCGGTGACGACCACGTAGTCGATCTCCGGGCAGGTGGCCAGCTGCCGAGCGAGGGTCTCGGTATCGCCGGTGCACCGGATACCGATCAGGGCCTGGCGCGCGAACCCGAGTTTGAGCGGATCGGTCACCGCCACGACCTGGAGCAGCCCGCTCTCGCTGAGCTTCTGCACGCGATTGCGCACCGCGGCCTCCGACAGGCCCACCGCCTTGCCGATCGATGCGTAGGAACTGCGGCCATCAGTCTGCAGTTCCTCGATGATCCTCTTGGCGGTGGCGTCGAGAGCGGGAGCGGACGATTCAACCACACGACGATCGTGACGGATTCAGCATCCATATGCAAGGCGCAGCTATGGAATCAGCAGAGAATGCCTCGTCTGGATCGCGAATCCGTCGGACCGCGGATAGTCTGGGCGCATGCCGAACACGGAGATGATGCCCACCGCCTGGATCGGCGGTACCGCCCGCCATGGCGACGGGCCGGCCCATACCGTGCGCAACCCGGCGACCGGCGATCCGGTCGCCACCGTGGCCCTCGCCGGTACCGGTGAGGTGGACGCCGCGATCTCCGCGGCGCGCGCGGCGCAATCCGATTGGGGCGGAGCCACTCCCGCCGAACGTTCGGAAGTGATGCGATCGCTCGCCGATCTGCTCCGGACCCACAGTGGGGCGCTGGCCGCCGAGGAGGTCGCCCAGACCGGACGCAGCATCCGCCTGGCCACGGAGTTCGATGTCCCCGGCAGCATCGACAACGTCGACTTCTTCGCCGGTGTCGCGCGCAACCTCGATGGCAAGGCCAGTGCCGAGTACTCCGCCGATCACACGTCGTCGATCCGTCGTGAACCGGTGGGTGTCGTCGGGTCGATCTCGCCGTGGAACTATCCGCTGCAGATGGCGGCGTGGAAGGTGTTGCCCGCCATCGCCGCCGGCTGCACGGTGGTGCTGAAGCCGGCCGAGATCACCCCGTTGACGACGATGACGCTGGCGCGGCTGGCCACCGAGGCGGGCCTGCCCGACGGCGTCCTCAACGTGCTGGTCGGCACCGGCGCCGACGTGGGTTCGGTCCTTTCCGGCCACGCGGGCGTCGACATGGTGACGTTCACCGGCTCTACCGCGGTCGGGCGATCGGTGATGGCGCAGGCGGCACGGCACGGCACGCGGGTGCAACTGGAGCTGGGCGGGAAGGCTCCGTTCGTGGTGTTCGACGACGCCGACCTCACCGCCGCCGTGCACGGGGCGGTGGCGGGTGCCCTGATCAACGCCGGTCAGGACTGCACCGCAGCCACCCGCGCGATCGTCGCTGCGAGCGTCTACGACGACTTCGTCGACGGCGTCGCGCAGGTGATGTCGGAGGTCACCGTCGGTGACCCCACCGATCCCGCGACCGACATGGGTTCGCTCAGTTCGATCGCCCATCGGGACAAGGTCGCGGGGATGGTCGACCGCGCCGTCGTGGCCGGGGCCCGGTTGGTGACCGGCGGGACGGTTCCCGACGGCCCGGGCGCCTTCTACCCGCCCACCCTGCTCGCCGACGTCGCCGAGGGATCCGAGATCTACCGCGACGAGGTGTTCGGTCCGGTCCTCACCGTCAGTTCCTTCACCGATGACGACGACGCGATCCGTCGCGCCAACGACACCGTCTACGGCCTCGCCGCCTCCGCGTGGACCCGCGACGTGTACCGCGCGCAGCGGGCCGCCCGCGAGATCCGCGCCGGCTGCGTCTGGATCAACGATCACATCCCGATCATCAGTGAGATGCCGCACGGCGGCTATGGAGCATCCGGGTTCGGCAAGGACATGTCGACCTACTCGCTGGACGAGTACCTGACGGTGAAGCACGTCATGAGCGACATCACCGACATCGCCGAGAAGTCCTGGCATCGTACGGTTTTCACGCGATAGCGCGCCATCGAGCGTCGTCGTCCCACGAACAACGGGCGACGGCGAGGTCCGTGGATCGCGCTCTGATCTCGCGAATCCTGACCTCGTTCACCCAGACGGCGCATGCCGCGAACCGGCCGCTCGATCGGAACACCGCGTCGATCCGTTGGTGACGGACGCGGCTGGTGAACGTGAGCGAGCCCGACCACTGTTCGGTCTTCCGGTCGAAGTGGGTCAGCGGCACCGCGGTCTGGTTGCGGAGCCGATTGTGGCTGTCGTACCAGGAGACCGCGCGGTTGACCTTCGTGTCCGACGTGAGCACCAGCGTGATCCGGTCACCGGTCCCGGGGTGTCGAGGCGACGCGTCGGCGCCCGGCGCCGCGATCGCGAGGGTGAGAATCAGGCCGACGATCACGAGGCGTATGCGTGTCATGGGATTTGGACGCGCAGCGAGTGCCTGCGGTTCCACCGCCCTCATGGAACGACGACGCCCCTCCGCGAGTCGGTCGCGGAGGGGCGTGGTCGGGGCTGCAGAGTGAAATCTGCGGTTTGGCGGCCGGGCTTGGGCCGCCGGGGATCAGCGCGAGAACATGAGGGCGCGCTTGACCTCCTGGATCGCCTGGGTGACCTGGATGCCGCGCGGGCAGGCCTCGGTGCAGTTGAACGTGGTGCGGCAGCGCCACACACCGTCCATGTCGTTGAGGATGTCGAGACGCTCGACGGCGGCCTCGTCACGGCTGTCGAAGATGAACCGGTGGGCGTTGACGATCGCGGCCGGCCCGAAGTAGCTGCCCTCGTTCCAGAACACCGGGCAACTCGTGGTGCAGCAGGCACACAGGATGCACTTGGTGGTGTCGTCGAAGCGGGCGCGGTCGGTCTGGCTCTGGATGCGCTCCCGGGTCGGTTCATTGCCCGAGGTGATCAGGAACGGCTTGATCGCGCGGTAGGCCTCGAAGAAGGGCTCCATGTCGACCACGAGGTCCTTCTCCACCGGCAGGCCCTTGATCGGCTCGACCGTGATGGTGAGCTCCTTGGACTTGTCCTTCGGGAGCATGTCCTTCATCAGGAGCTTGCAGGCCAGGCGGTTGACGCCGTTGATGCGCATCGCGTCGGACCCGCACACGCCGTGCGCGCAGCTGCGTCGGAACGTCAGCGTGCCGTCGAGGTAGCCCTTGACGTACAGCAGGAGGTTCAGCAGCCGGTCGGTGGGCAGCGCCGGAACGCGGAAGCTCTCGAATCCCTGCGCATCCGGGTTCTCCGGATTGAACCGGTAGATCTTCAAGGTCACCATGGTGGCCTCGTCGGGTACCGGGGGCAGTGGCGGTTCGTCGGAGGCCGGTGCCGGGTTGTCCATGATCGCTGTCATCAGTACTTACGCTCCATCGGCTCGTAGCGGGTCTGCACCACGGGCTTGTAGTCCAGCTCGATGTCCGAGAGAAGGCCTTCGCCCTTCTTGTACGCCATCGTGTGGCGCATGTAGTTGACGTCGTCGCGGTCCGGGTAGTCCTCGCGGGCGTGACCGCCGCGGGACTCCTTGCGGTTGAGCGCTCCGGCGACGGTGACCTCGGCCATCTCCAGCAGGAAGCCGAGCTCGATCGCCTCGAGGAGGTCGCTGTTGAACCGCTTGCCCTTGTCGTGGACGCGGATGTGGTTGTACCGCTCCTTGAGTGCATGGACGTCGGTGAGCGCCTGCTTGAGCGTCTCCTCGGTGCGGAACACCGACGCGTTGTTGTCCATCGTCGCCTGCAGTTCCGTGCGGATGTCGGCGACGCGCTCGTGCCCGCGATCGCTGAGCAGCAACTCCAGCCAGTCGTCGACCATCTTGGTCGGGGTGTCGGGGAGTTCGACGAAGTCCGCCGAGGTCGCGTAGTCGGCGGCGGCGATGCCGGCACGGCGCCCGAAGACGTTGATGTCGAGCAGCGAGTTGGTGCCGAGACGGTTGGCGCCGTGCACCGAGACGCACGCGCACTCGCCTGCGGCGTAGAGGCCGTGCACCACGGTGTCGTTGTCGCGCAGCACCTGGCCCTCGATGTTGGTCGGGATTCCGCCCATCACGTAGTGGCACGTCGGGTACACCGGCACGTACTCCGTCACCGGATCCACGCCCAGGTAGGTCCGGGCGAATTCGGTGATGTCGGGGAGCTTCTCGTTGAGGACGTCCTCGCCGAGGTGGGTCACGTCGATGTAGACGTAGTCCTTGTTCGGTCCTGCGCCGCGGCCTTCGAGCACCTCGAGCACCATCGACCGTGCCACGATGTCGCGCGGTGCGAGGTCCTTGATCGTGGGGGCGTAGCGTTCCATGAAGCGCTCGCCGTCGGCGTTGCGCAGGATGCCGCCCTCACCACGCACGGCCTCCGAGATCAGGATGCCGAGGCCGGCCAGGCCGGTCGGGTGGAACTGGTGGAACTCCATGTCCTCCAAGGGGAGTCCCTTGCGGAACACGATGCCCATGCCGTCGCCGGTCAGGGTGTGGGCGTTGGAGGTGGTCTTGTACATGCGTCCCGAACCGCCGGTCGCGAAGACGATCGACTTGGCGTGGAACACGTGGATCTCGCCGGTGGCGAGCTCGTAGGCGACGACACCGGTCGCGACCATCTCGCCGTCGGCGTTCTCACCGAGGCAGATGTCGAGCGCGTAGAACTCGTTGAAGAACTCGACGTCGTGCTTGACGCAGTTCTGGTACAGCGTCTGCAGGATCATGTGGCCGGTGCGGTCGGCGGCGTAGCAGGCGCGCCGGACCGGCGACTTGCCGTGATCGCGGGTGTGGCCGCCGAAGCGGCGCTGGTCGATCTTGCCCTCGGGGGTGCGGTTGAACGGCAGACCCATCTTCTCCAGGTCGAGCACCGCGTCGATGGCCTCCTTGGCCATGATCTCGACGGCGTCCTGGTCGGCGAGGTAGTCGCCACCCTTGACCGTGTCGAAGGTGTGCCACTCCCAGTTGTCCTCTTCGACGTTGGCGAGGGCGGCGCACATGCCGCCCTGCGCGGCGCCGGTGTGGCTGCGCGTCGGATACAGCTTGGTGAGCACCGCGGTCCGCGCCCGGGGTGCGGACTCGATGGCGGCGCGCATGCCGGCACCGCCGGCACCCACGATGACTACGTCGTAGCGATGTTCCTGCATGTCTTCGTCAGTCTCCTCAGCCGACGCTGTTCACGTCGAAGGTCAGCAGTGCGTAGGTGCCGAGCACCAGGACCAGGATCATCGAGATACCCAGCAGGACGTTCAGCCAGAAGCGGGTCGAGTCCTTGCGTGAGTAGTCGGCGATGATGGTGCGGACGCCGTTGCCACCGTGCAGCTGGGCCAGCCACAGCATGGTGAGATCCCAGATCTGCCAGAAGGGTTCGCGCCAACGGGCCGCGACGAACGATGCGTCGATGCGATGCACGCCGTCGTCCCAGGCGAGCATGATGAACATGTGGCCGATCGTCAGGATGATCAGGGCCAGACCCGAGAACCGCATGAACAGCCATGCGTACTTCTCGAAGTTGCCGCCCTTGCGCATCCGCGGCGAACGCGGATTGTCGAGGCTGGCCGGCCGGTCGTACTGGGTGCCCAGGGTCTTGGCGGCACCCGCGGTGTGCGATGCAGTCATCAGGTGCCTCCTAGAATGCGTGGCTGATCAGGATCTGGAGCAGTCGGATCGTGGCCGCACCGAAGACGATCACGAACAGCGTGAGGATCACCCACAGCATCTGACGCTGATACTTCGGTCCCTTGGACCAGAAGTCGACGAGGATGATGCGGACGCCGTTGAGCGCGTGATACAGGACGCAGGCCACGAGGGCGATCTCCATCAGGCCGATGATCGGCGTCTTGTACGTCTCGATGATCTCGGAGTACTTGTTCGGATCGATCCGGATGACCGCCGTGTCCAGGACGTGGACGAAGAGGAAGAAGAAGATCGTCACACCGGTGATGCGGTGCAGCACCCACGACCACATGCCTGGGTCGCCTCGATAGAGGGAGCGCTTGCGCACCGGCTCTGGTGCTACCTCGGTGGGGGTGCTCATCGCGAAACTGGCCTCCAACAGCGTCGATGGATGTGCCGAGTCGGCATTCTCACGCTCGGCCGTGGACCCATGCATGAGACTCTAAACCTATGCTGAGGCCGGGCATAAATTGCCCGAACGGATCTGGGCGACAAGTGATCTCGATTTAGGGTTGCCTAACCAACGTTCGCATTGGTAAGTGACGTCACAAATTGCTCACCCGTACCGATTGTGAGGAGCGCCTGATGCCGGCCGAGGTGGACTGGAAGTTACTGCGGGACAACGCACAAGCGATGATTGGACGCGCCTACGCGCCCTATTCCGGCTTCCCGGTCGGGGCCGGGGGCCTCACAACCGAAGGCCGCGTTGTGCGGGGCTGCAATGTGGAAAATGTCTCATATGGCCTCGGTATCTGTGCCGAGGTCGCACTCGTCGCCAACCTGGTCTCCGCCGGCCGTCAGCGGCTCGTCGCGGTGTCGGTGTGCGACGCTCGCGGCGCGATCCTGATGCCGTGCGGCCGCTGCCGTCAGGTGCTGCTCGAACACGGCGGGCCCGAGGTGGTCGTCGACCACCCGGACGGCCCGCGACGGCTGGCCGAACTGTTGCCCGACGCGTTCGGGCCCGACGATCTGGAGGCCTCCCGGTGACCACCGTGGACGGAGCCGGCGGCGACGGCGCGCAGGAGGACGCGGGGATCATCGACACCATCTCGGTGATCCGCACCAAACGCGACGGCGCCGAGTTGAGCGACGCCCAGATCGACTGGGTGATCGATCGTTATGCCCGGGAGCACGCCCACGTCGCCGACGAGCAGATGTCGGCACTGCTGATGGCGATCCTGCTGCGCGGGATGAGTCGACGCGAGATCTCGCGATGGACCGAGGCGATGATCAACAGTGGCCGCCGGATGGACTTCTCCGGGCTGCGCCGGGACGGACGGCGCCTGGTCACGGTCGACAAGCACTCCACCGGCGGGGTCGGCGACAAGATCACGCTGCCGCTGGCCCCGCTCGTCGCGTCGTTCGGGGTCGCGGTTCCGCAGTTGTCGGGACGGGGTCTGGGACACACCGGCGGCACGCTGGACAAGTTGGAGGCCATCCCGGGATGGCGGGCCGAGATCGATCCGGACGACATGGTGACCCAGCTCGAGCAGGTGGGGGCGGTGATCTGTGCCGCGGGCGGCGATCTGGCACCGGCAGATCGACGTCTCTACGCACTGCGCGACGTGACCGCGACGGTGGAAGCGATCCCGCTGCTGGCGAGCTCGATCATGTCGAAGAAGATCGCCGAAGGGACCGGCGCGCTGGTACTCGACGTCAAGTTCGGAACCGGCGCGTTCCTCAAGACCGAAGCGGAAAGCCGGGAGCTCGCCGAGACGATGGTCGAACTCGGTGAGTCCGCCGGCGTGCGGTCACGTGCGTTGCTGACGGACATGAACACCCCGCTGGGGCGGACCGCGGGCAACGCCCTCGAGGTGGCCGAGTCGGTCGAGGTCCTCGCCGGCGGCGGCCCCGACGACGTCGTGGAACTGACGCTCGCCCTCGCGCGGGAGATGCTCGACGCGGCCGGCCTCGACGTCGATCCGGCGGTGAACCTGGCCAACGGGAAGGCGATGGACGTCTGGCGGGCGATGATCACGGCACAGGGCGGCGATCCCGAGGCGCCGCTGCCGCAGGCCCGCCACACCGACACCGTCGTGGCGGAGGCTTCGGGCGTCGTGACCCGCGTCGACGCGTGGGACGTCGGGATCGCCGCGTGGCGCCTCGGGGCGGGCCGGGCGGTGCCTGGGGAGAAAGTGCAGGCCGAGGCGGGCATCACCGTGCACGCCAAGCCCGGTGAGCGGGTGCGGCGCGGGGATCCACTGTTCACGATGCACACCCGGACACCGGAGCGGTTCGCCGCGGCCCGGGCGTCACTCGCCACGGCCGTCACGGTCGGTGACGCGCCGAGCGAGCGCACCCCGCTGATCGCCGGTCGCGTTACCGTCGGTGCATGACGACCGTCGACGCGACCCCGACACCCGAGCGACCGGCAGACGGCCCCGGCCGGCCCCTCGACCTGCCGAACATCTCGCTGGCACCCAAGGTGCTGTTACACGACCATCTCGACGGCGGGTTGCGCCCGCGCACGGTGCTCGAACTGGCGCACGAGGCCGGGTACTCCGACCTGCCCGCCGACGACGCCGACGATCTGGCCGCCTGGTTCCGCGACGCCGCCGACAGCGGCAGTCTCGAGCGCTATCTGGAGACGTTCACCCACACGGTCGCGGTGATGCAGACGCCCTCGGCGCTGGCCCGGGTGGCGCGGGAGTGCGTCGCCGACCTGGCCGCCGACGGCGTCGTCTACGCCGAGGTGCGGTACGCGCCGGAACAACATCTCGAGCAGGGGCTGACCCTCGACGAGGTCGTGCAAGCCGTGCTCGCCGGGTTCGCGGAAGGGGAGCAGGAGGCCGCGGCCACGGGTCGCCCGATCATCGTGCGGTGCCTGGTCACCGCGATGCGACATGCGGCCCGGTCCCGCGAGATCGCCGAGTTGGCGGTGCGGTATCGCGACGCCGGGGTCGCCGGGTTCGACATCGCGGGGGCCGAGGCCGGTCACCCGCCGACCCGTCATCTCGACGCGTTCGAGTTCATGCGGGCCAACAACGCCCACTTCACGATTCACGCGGGCGAGGCATTCGGTCTGCCCTCGATCCACGAGGCGTTGGCGTTCTGCGGCACCGACCGGCTCGGGCACGGGGTACGCGTCATCGACGACATCACCCTGCCCGACGGCGCCGACCTCACCGCGGAGACCTTCGAGGGTGCCGAGCTCGGTCAGGTCGCGAACATAGTGCGCGACAAGCGCATTCCGCTCGAACTGTGCCCGAGCTCGAACGTGCAGACGGGTGCGGTGGCATCGATGGCCGATCATCCGTTCAACGTGCTCGCGCGGCTGCGGTTCCGCGTGACCGTGAACACCGACAACCGGCTGATGAGCGACACCACGATGAGCAAGGAGTTCCTGCGGCTGTCGGCGCAATTCGGCTACGGCTGGGCCGATTTCGAACGGTTCACGGTCAATGCGATGAAGTCGGCCTTCATCCACTTCGACGAACGACTCGCACTCATCGACGACGTGATCAAACCGGGGTATGCGGTGTTGTTGGGGTGACGGTGGATCAGTGGGCGTGCGCGATCTCGATACGCTCCTCGCTGCCGCTCGTCTGCTACTCGATCAACGGAAAAGCGACTTTCCGCTGGTCGAGTAGCTGCGAGCCGCTAGGCGAGCAGCGTATCGAGACCCGGTGACCCGTCAGCCCTTCTTGACCAGCCGACGCTCGAAGTCGTGCACCAGCGCGCGCCAGGCCTCCGACTCGTTCTCGAACGGCGGGCTCGGTGCCATCCGTTTCGGGTCGGGATTGATCGCGTAGTCGACGAACCAGCCCAGCGGGGTGGTGGTGCCCAGCGCCTCGGACACCGAGTCGTCGTCGGCGTAGTCGGCGGCGTCGGTGAGCAGCTCGACCGCGAGATCGAGCTGGTTGCGGTCCATCCGGCGTGGCCCGTCGGCGATGTCATCGACGAGGCCGGGCAGCACATAGACGTTGTCGTCGATGACGTCGAACTCGAGCGAGCCGTCGGTGGCCGCGGTGCGGACCTCGTCGAAGGTGGAGACGTCGGCGAGATCGTGGTCGTCGGCGTCGGCCAGGTACCGGCCCAGCCCGCGGGCCGAGGTGAACACGAAGATCTTGCCGTCGGCGCCGAGGAACACCGGATCGTCGCCGAGGTAGCAACGCAGAGACAGGTACTCGCCGTCGGCGGTGACGATCTTGATCGGGTCGATACCCACGTTGGCCCAGAAGTCGTCGTCGTCGACTTCGTCGGATTCGTCGTCCTCGTCCTCGTCCTCGTCGGCGGTGTCGCCCTCGTCCGCCTCGGTGTCCGAGTCGTCGTCGGTGTCGTCCTCGACCAGGTCGAGATCCTCGTCCTCGGGCTCGTCCTCGTCCTCGGCCGACGCGGCCGCCTCGAGTTCGGCTGCGGCCGTCGACACGGCTGCGGCATCGACATCGGGGGTGGTGATCACGTCGTCGATGGCGTCGACGACGTCGTCCCAGTGCTTGGCGATGAGGCGCCCGATGCGCACCCACAGGTCCACACCCTCACGGCCGGTGAAGTTCTGGGTTCCGGTCGTCACCGCCCCCAGGATGGGGTTGCCGTTGAAGAACTTGGTGATGACGGTCAGTTCGCAGACCTCGCCGAGGATCCGGACGATCTCGAGGGCGTCCTCGAGTTCGGCGATGACCTCGGGGCTGGGATCCTCGGCGGCCAGTTCCGGCACACCGACGAGGTCGTAGCTGTGTCGGTCGTCCGGGACCAGTTCATCGGCCTGCAGACCTGCCATGGTCTCCCACGCGGGGTGGTCGACGAGGTCGTTGTCGTCGTCGTTGCGGACAAACGCTGCGAGTTCGGCGACGCCGGGGAAACCGTAGAGATCTTCGTCGAGGCCGAGGAAGGCCTCCCATTCGTCGTCACCCTCCCGCCACCGGGGTGCCCAGAGGGTGAAACGGTTTCCGTCGGTGAGTCCGAGCTCGATGGGGACGATGTCTCCGGCCATGAGGACACAGCGTAGCGATCGGACCTGTGAACTCGGGTGGCGCCCCCGCGACCTCTCGGTGAACGTGGATCGATCGACCCTGGTTGTCACCGCGGTCGATAGAACCCTTGGAAACCCTGACCGGCGTTCGTGGTGCGCAGCGGCGACGTCTGTACCGGATCACCGGCCTCGACGAGTTGATTGTTCCCGACGTACATCGCGACGTGCCCGTCCCAGACGGCGAGGTCGCCGGGCGCCAGATCGGACTGGCTCACCGCGAACCCGGCGGTGTCTTGATCCTGTGCGAGTCTCGGCAGCTCGACGCCCGCCTGACGGTAGGCCCACTGGGTGAAACCGCTGCAGTCGAACCCGTCCGGGGTGGTGCCACCCCAGACGTACGGCACGCCCTGTTGACTGAGAGCCGCGCGCACGGCCTTGGCGGCTCGCTCGTTGGGTGCGTGTGCCACCGAGCCGTCGGGCAAGCGGATCGCGACGCCGCCGGAATCCGATGCGGGTGACACGCCGGTCACGGTCGCGGGTGCCTCGGTGCGGGCAAGCGCCATCATCGCGTCGGTATCGGCACGCAGGTCGGCCTGGGTGCGCGCCACGATCTGCATGCCGCGATGGATGTGGTCGAGCGCCACCGGAAGGATCATCGCCACGCCCTGCGGGCTGAACAGGTTCGGTCCCATCGCGGCCGCCACCCGGTGGAAGGAATCGACCAACCCGTTGAGTTGATCGGCGGCGATCTTCACCTTGGCACCCGCGTCCTCGATCAGCGCGGCGATCGCGGCGGAGTCGTCGATCCTCGCGATGGTGGCGCGGTGGGTTCGGTCCGCGGCCCGGACCGCGGAGTCCGCCCCGGTGCCGCGCCACTGCGCGGCCACCTGTTCGGTCGCGGCGGCCGACTGTCTGCGGACACGGTCGAGTTCGTCGGCGGTGGAGCGCAGCCGGTCGGCCGGGTTGCCGGGTGGCAGGATTCCGGTGCCCAGAGCGGTGATCATGATGCGTAGCGGCGCGATGACGATGTCGACGGTCAGCATCTAGAGCCGCAGTTCGGTGTCGGCCATCGCGGCGGCATTGCGGTCGTCGGCGTCGACGTAGCGGGTGTCGGCGGCGCGTGTCGTGGAGTCCTGGCCGCGATGGCGTTGTGCGATCGCGTCGAGTGCGCGCGAACGACAGTCCAGCACATAGGCGGTCGCGGCCAGGAAGTCGGCGCCGATCACACCGAAGCTCATGGTGAGTTCACCGACCTCGCCGCGCTGGGTTGCCGACTGTGCACCGACGTCGTCGGCCGCGGCGCCCTGGCCGCGTGCGTACGCCGTGAGCGCCGCTGATTGGGTGGTTACCTCGGTCATGTAGTTCTGACGTCCCGCCGCGACGTCTGGTTCCACTTAATGTGTTGGCATGCAGGTACAGATCGTCGATCACCCGCTCGCCGCCGCGCGTCTGACCACGATGCGTGACAAGACCACCGACAACGCGGCCTTCCGCGCGGCCTTGTCGGACCTGACCCAGATGCTCGTCTACGAGGCTCTGGCCGATGCGCCGACCGCGACCGTATCCATCGACACGCCACTGGCGGCGTTCGACGGGGCGCGACTCGCGACCCCACCGCTGCTGGTGCCGGTGCTGCGCGCAGGCCTCGGCATGGTGGAACAGGCACACGCGATGGTGCCCGAAGCCCACGTCGGATTCGTCGGGGTGGCCCGCGACGAGACGACCGCCGAGCCCGTCCCGTACCTCGAGTCGCTGCCCGACGATCTGGCCGGTCTACCGGTGTTCGTCCTCGATCCGATGCTGGCGACCGGCGGTTCGATGCTGCACACCATCGAACTCCTGGTGGCACGCAACGCCACCGACATCACCGCGGTGTGCGTCGTCGCCGCGCCGGAAGGTGTCGCGGCTCTCGAACGCTCCGGGCATCCGGTCCGACTCGTGGTGGCGGCGGTCGACGAGCGGCTCGACGAGACCGCCTATATCGTGCCGGGCCTGGGTGACGCCGGCGATCGGCAGTTCGGGCCGCGCTGAGCGCCGGGAGTCGACGGACGGGTCGGTGTTTCAGGCAGCCGTCGCCGACCACCGGCCGCCGGTGCGTCGGACCACCACATCGTGGTCGAAACACGCACTGATCGCGGTCGTGGTCAGCGTCTTGTCGACGGGCCCGGCGGCCACCACCTCGCCGTCGCGTAGCAGCATCGCGTGACTCGTGCTGGCCGGCAGATCCTCGAGATGATGCGTCACGAGCACACTCGCGAGTCCGGGAACCTCCGAACGGAGCAGGTCGATCCCGCTCAGGAGTTTCTCCCGCGCCGCGAGATCGAGGCCGGTGGCGGGCTCGTCGAGCAGCAACAGCGCGGGCCGCGGCATGAGCGCCCGGGCGATCAGGGTGCGCCCACGCTCGCCCTGGCTCATCACCGGCCAGACCGAGTCACGCCGCGCGGTCATCCCCAGCAGATCGAGCAACTCGTCGGCGTGGCGGTGCTCATCGGCGGTGTAGCGATGGCGACGGTCGAGTTCGGGGGTGTTGGTGAGTCCGGTGAGCACCACCTCGTGCGCCGTGAGCGGGATGTCGATGCGCCACCGCGGGTCGACGTGACCGACGTGTGTGCGGAGTTCCCGCATGTCGACCCGTCCCAGCCGTCTGCCCAGCACGTCGATGGTGCCGGTGGTGGGGTGGCCGCGGGCGCCCAGGATCGTCATCAATGTCGATTTCCCGGCGCCGTTGGGGCCGAGCAGCGCCCAGTGCTCTCCGCCGACGACCCGCAGATTCACGTCGCGCAGAAGGGACCGGCCGCTGCGGACCACGTGGATGTCCCGGGCGTCGAGGAGCGTGTCTGCGGGCACGTGACAACGGTAGCCATCGCCCGTGCGCCGACCCAGGCGGGTCGTCGCCGCGTCAGCCGGGCAGCGCGGCGAGGACGTCGTCGGCCAGCGAATCCAGTCGTTCGGTCGTGGCCGCGACATCACCGACCCCCGGAGGGGCGACGAGTTCCAGGTAGTACTTGAGTTTCGGCTCGGTGCCCGACGGCCGCGCGATCACGCGCAGGCGGATCGCGTCCTCACCGGCGGTGCCCGACAGCATGATCGCGTCCGTTCGGAGCCCGTCGTCGCGGTCGGCGAGGTCGTCGGCGGCCACGGCAATCCCGGCGAGCGAGGTCGGCGGTGAGTCGCGCATCGTCGCCATGATCTCGGCGATACGCCCCAGGTCGGTCACCCGCACCGACCGCTGGGCGGTGACGTGCACACCGTGTTCGACGGCGAGTTCGTGGAGAGCAGCGGCCAGATCCGACCCGGCCGCGACCTGTCGGTGGGTGAGCAGAGCCGCGACGACTGCGGCGCCGATGCCGTCCTTGTCGCGGACCGCGACCGGGTCGACGCAGTGGCCGATCGCCTCCTCGTACGCATAGACCAGCGGCTCCCCGGCACGGACCAGCCATTTGAATCCGGTCAGGGTCCGGACGTGCCGGGCGCCCGCGGCATCGGCGACCGCGGCGAGCATCGAACCCGACACGATCGTGCTGGCGACCACCGGGTCGTCGACCGTGGCAGCGTCGAGGAGATACCGGCCGAGCAGGGCGCCGGTCTCGTCTCCGGTCAGCATCCGCCAGGTGCCGTGGACCCGGGCGCCGACCGCACACCGGTCGGCGTCGGGATCGAGCGCGAGCGCGACGTCGGCGTCGACGCGGTCGGCCAGCGCGAGCAGCCGATCGGCTGCACCCGGCTCCTCCGGGTTCGGGAATGCAACCGTGGGGAAATCCGGGTCGGGTGCGAACTGCTCGGCCACGACGTGGATGTCGGTGAATCCGGCCCGTTCCAGGGCGGCGACGGCCAGCGCGCCGCCGACACCGTGCATCGGCGTGAGGGCCACCCGTACCGACGACCGAACCCGGCCGAAGCGGGCGGTCAGCCGCCCGAGATAGCGGTCCGCGTTCGCCAGTGCCCGTGTGTCGGGCGAAACCGGTTGGCGGGCAACGGTGTCTGCCGGCGGCGCGGTGGCGTTGAGGTCTTCGATCTCGTGGTCCGCGGGTGGGATGAGTTGTGCTCCGCCGGCCACGTACACCTTGTATCCGTTGTCGCCGGGCGGATTGTGGGAGGCGGTGACCGCGACCGCGGCCGCTGCACCGAGGTCACGGCACGCGAAGGCGATCAGCGGCGTGGGGGTGGTGCCCGGCAGCCGAATGACGTCGAACCCCGCTGCGGCCAGGATCTCCGCGGCGGCGTCGGCGAACCGCGCCGAGCCGTGCCGCGCGTCGCGGCCGACCACGACCGCGGCGCCGCCGTACCCGCGGTCGGCGAGCCAGCGGCCGAGGGCATGTGTGGTGCGCGTGACGACCGCCACGTTCATGCCGTTCGGTCCTGCCCGGACCGGGCCGCGCAATCCTGCGGTGCCGAAGTGCAGTGTGCCGGAGAACCTTTCGTCGAGTTCGTCCGGCGTGAGGTTGGTGAGCTCCGCCCGGTCGTGCGGGTCGGGGTCGGCGGCGACCCACTCGTGCGGATCGATGGCCGTCATAGCGGCATCACAGCTCGGCGACGATCGACGCGAGCAGCTCACCCATCCGGGTGGCGGACGCGCGGCCCACCTCGAGGACCTCGGTGTGGCTGAGCGGTTCGCCGGTGATCCCCGCGGCGAGGTTGGTCACCAGCGACATACCGAGGACGTCGAGGCCGGCGGCGCGGGCGGCGATCGTCTCGTGCACGGTGGACATGCCGACCAGGTCGGCGCCGAGGGTACGCAGCATGCGGATCTCGGCGGGCGTCTCGTAATGCGGTCCGGGCAACCCGGCGTAGACGCCTTCGGCCAGCGTCGGATCGGTGCGGCGGGCGATGCCGCGCAATCGCGGTGAATACGCGTCGACGAGGTCGACGAACTGTGCCCCCGCCAGCGGCGACCGGGCGGTGAGGTTCAGGTGGTCGGCGATGAGCACGGGCTGGCCCACCGACATGTCCTCGCGGAGGCCACCGGCGGCGTTGGTGAGCACGATGGTGTGGGCGCCGGCGGCGGCCGCAGTGCGCACCGGATGCACCACCCGGGCCAGAGCGTGGCCCTCGTAGGCGTGGATACGCCCCAACAGAATCAGGACACGACGATCGCCGAGACGGACCGAGTGGACCATGCCGCCGTGCCCGGCCGCCTTCGGCGGGGTGAAGCCCGGCAGAGCCGCCATCGCCACGCTGGCGATCGGGGTGCCGAAGGCCGCGGCGGCGGGCGCCCATCCCGAACCCAGCACCACCACGACGTCGTGGGCGGCGCAGTCGGTCTCGGCGGCGATGGTCGCGGCCGCCGCGATCGCAGCGGCATCGGCGTCGGCGGTGGGGTCCATGGGCCCAACCCTAGTGCCCGGCGATAAAGTCCCTACATGCCGTTTCTCCGTTCTGCAGGCGCCGTCACCGAGCTCTACCTCGGAACCGAGGGCGTGGAACTCGACGAGTCGAATCCCGAGAACCGCTTCGGGCCGGGATGGATCGCCTCCGTCGACGACCTGCTCGACCAGGTCGCCGCGGGACCGCTGACCCCGCTCGTCATCACGGCGACGGGCAAGTTCTTCACCAACGGCCTCGACACCGACCACATCGCGAGCAGCCCGAAGGGGCTGCCCGCCTATCTCGACAGCGTGCACGCCCTGTATCGCAAGGTGCTCACCCTGCCGGTCCCCACCGTCGCCGCGATCAACGGGCACGCGTTCGGAGCGGGAGCGATGTTCGCGCTGTGTGCCGATCACCGCATCATGCGGACGGGTCGAGGCTTCTGGTCGCTACCCGAGGCGGCACTGGGCATGCCGTTCCCGCTGGGGATGAGCTCGCTGATCCGGACCCGCCTCGACGACGCGGTGGCCACCGAGGCGATGCTGACCGCCAAGCGCTACACCGCCGAAGAGGCGCTCGAGAAGCGGATCGTCGAGGAGATCGTCGACGTGGACTCGCTGCTCGAGCGTGCCCGCGCCGTGGCCGCCGAACGCGCCCCGCTGGCCGGGCCGAACCTGGCCGAGATCAAGCGCAACCTGCGCCAGCCGCTGATCGCCGACCTCGACATCGCGTATCCGCGGACGGTGTTGTGAGGCACGTCCGATGGCAGTGAGTGAACGCGAGATCCGGCCGGCCGCACCGCGCGACGTCATCGATGCGTGGTGGGCGGCGCATGGCCAGGACGTGGTGCGGTGGCGTCGTCAGATCCACGCCCACCCGGAACTGTCACGCCAGGAGGTCAACACCACCGAGCTGGTGATGTCGGAGCTGAGTGCGGCCGGTCTGGCACCGCGCCGGCTGCCGTTGGGCACGGGAGTGGTCTGCGACATCGGCGGTGACGACCGACCGCGGATCGCGTTGCGCGCGGACATGGATGCGCTACCGATCACCGAGCACACCGGACTGTCGTTCAGTTCGTCGGTGGAAGGCGTCTCCCACGCCTGCGGCCACGATGCGCACACCGCCATGCTCATCGGCGTCGCCAAGCTGCTGGCCTCGGTCGACGAGTTGCCCGTCGGTGTCCGGTTGATCTTCCAGGCGGCCGAAGAGGTCATGCCTGGCGGCGCGCTCGACGCGGTCGCGGCCGGCGTGATGGGCGGCGTCGGCCGGATCTACGCGCTGCACTGCGATCCCAAACTGCCGGTGGGCTCGGTGGGTCTGCGCTCAGGTGCGCTCACGTCGGCGGCCGACCACATCGATCTGGCACTGCATTCGCCCGGCGGTCACACGTCGCGGCCTCATCTCACCGGCGACCTCGTCTATGCGATGGGCACTGTCATCACCGGTCTCCCGGGAATTCTGTCTCGGCGCCTGGACCCACGTTCGGGCACCGTGATGGTATGGGGCGCGGCGAATGCCGGCAGCGCACCGAATGCCATCCCGCAGGACGGTCGGCTGCTGGGCACAGTCCGCACCGGTGATCATTCGACGTGGGCGGAGCTCGAACCGTTGGTGCGCAGCGTGATCGGCGAGCTGCTCGCACCGCTCGGCGTGCGCTACGACCTGTCGTACTTCCGCGGGGTTCCGCCGGTGGTCAACGACGAGCGCGCGGTGGCGACGATGCGGGCCGCGGTGGCGCAGATCGGTCCCAACGCGGTCGCCGACACGCCCCAGTCACCGGGCGGGGAGGACTTCTCCTGGTATCTCGAACACGTGCCCGGGGCGATGGGTCGCCTGGGCGTGTGGGACGGGATCGCGCCGCGCGTGGATCTGCACCAGCCGAATTTCGATCTCGACGAACGGGCACTGGAGGTCGGCGTGCGTACGCTCGCAGGCATCGCCCTGGCCGACGACTGAGGTACGCCGCCGCTACGGTTCGACCGGCCCCGGTCCCGGCCCGACGTTACGGGACTCGCGTAGCCGCAGGTCCTGCACGTAGTCGGCAGGCGCTCCGGCGATCTCCGCGGCCTCGGCCATGACCCCGAGGTAGCGCGCCGAGGGCAGTCCACCCTCGTATGCGTCGAGCACATACAACCAGGCGAGGACCGGTCCGTCCGCGGTGTCGACCCGCACCCGCAGCTTCACGTGGATGCCGAGTTCGGATCCCTCCCACCGGTCGAGGTTCTCCTCGTCCTCCGAAGTCACGTCGTAGAGGACGACGAACACCTTCGCATCGGGGTCCTCACGATCCTCGGTCACGGTCGCGAGCGAGCCCTCCCAGCCGATGTCGCCGCCCCCGAACGTCAGCCGCCACCCGTTCAGCCACCCGGTGCCTGCCATCGGCGAGTGAGGGGCCCGTTCGGCCATCTGCTCGGGATGCATGTTGGACCCGTAGGCTGCGTAGATGGGCATGTATGCCTCTGACCTGCACTTTCTCGTCTCACCGGTCGTGGCGCCAGCACATGGGGATCGCTGGGGTTCCACATTCCCGATAGATCGTATTACGCCGAGCGGTAGATCACGTCGGGCAGCGCGCGGTGTCCACCGGCCGCGGATTCAGCGCGGAGCGGTCGGCGCCGAGCTGCTCGGCCAGTGCTGCGGGCACAGGTGCCGGACGGTGATGAGGAGGACCTGGTCGATTCCGGCCGGATGGGCTGCTGGTGAACCGGCGACCACGTCGGCGATGAAGCCACGTACGCGCTCTGGTGGTGACCCGCCGTCGACCATGTCACACACCTGCCGGCCGAAGTAGATGGAGCGAGGTGGGTGGTCGATCGGGAAGCCTTGGGACGTCAGTTCGCGAACGTAGTTGGTGTCGGCCTGCACGACCTGCGGATCGGCCGCCCCGTCGGGCGCGTCATGGCTCTGGTCCCCGCAGGCGCCGAGGATCAGGACGACAAGGAAAGCGCACCCGAGGACGCGCATCCATCGAGTGTAGGTCGCGACCGTCGTCGCCGATGCGGAGTCGACCAAGTCGCTCGCGGTCGCGGGGACTAGGTTGGGAGGCGGCACGGACGCGGCGACCAGGAGGACTTGTGACCAAGATCGTGATCATCGGCGGCGGGCCGGCGGGGTACGAGGCCGCATTGGCGGCGGCGGCCTACGGCGCCGACATCACGGTGATCGACTCCGATGGGGTCGGCGGCGCGTGTGTGTTGTGGGACTGTGTGCCCTCCAAGACGTTCATCGCCTCGACCGGTGTCCGCACCGAGGTGCGGCGAGCGGTCGATCTGGGCATCAATCTGAGCACCGACGACGCGCTCGTCACGCTGCCGCAGATCCATCAGCGGGTGCGCGACCTGGCGTTCGCCCAGTCCGCCGACATCCGTTCGCGGCTGATGAGTGAGGGCGTGACGGTGGTGTCGGGTCGCGCCGAACTGGACGAGCGGCAGATCGGGGTGTCCACCCATGGGGTCATCGCGACGCTCGCCGACGGGTCGACCAAGCGTTACGAGGGTGATGTCGTGCTCGTGGCGACCGGTGCGTCACCGCGCATCCTGCCCGACGCCCAGCCCGACGGGGAGCGCATCCTCACGTGGCGTCAGCTCTACGACCTGCACGAACTGCCCGAGCACCTCGTCGTCATCGGCTCCGGTGTCACCGGAGCGGAGTTCGTGCACGCGTACACCGAGCTCGGGGTGAAGGTGACCCTGGTGTCCAGCCGCGACCGGGTCCTGCCGGGCGAGGACGAAGACGCGGCCCTCGTTCTCGAGGACGCCTTGGCCGAGCGCGGCGTCGAACTCATCAAGCATGCTCGTGCCGACAAGGTCGAGCGGCACGGCGATTCGGTGACAGCACATCTGGCGGACGGTCGTACCGTGACCGGGTCGCATGTACTGATGACGGTCGGCTCGGTGCCCAACACCGGTGAGCTGGGCCTCGATCGGGCCGGTGTCGAGGTGGATCGCGGCGGCTACATCACCGTCGACCGGGTGTCGCGGACATCGGTGCCGGGGATCTATGCCGCCGGCGACTGCACCGGGCTCCTGCCGCTCGCCTCGGTGGCGGCCATGCAGGGACGGATCGCGATGTACCACTCGCTGGGCGAGGGGGTCAGCCCGCTGAAGCTGAAAACCGTTGCCTCGGCGATCTTCACGCGTCCCGAGATCGCGACGGTCGGCGTCTCACAGAAGGCGATCGACAACGGCGACTACCCGGCCCGCACGGTGATGCTGCCGCTGGCGACCAACCCGCGCGCGAAGATGAGCGGCCTGCGGCGCGGCTTCGTGAAGATCTTCTGCCGTCCGGCCACGGGGGTCGTCATCGGCGGGGTGGTGGTGGCGCCGACCGCGTCCGAGTTGATCCTGCCGCTCGCCCTGGCCGTGCAGAACAAGCTCACCGTGTCCGACCTGGCGCAGACGTTCTCGGTGTATCCGTCGCTGACCGGCTCGATCACCGAGGCCGCGCGCCAACTGGTCCGCCACGACGACCTCGACTGAGCGGCGAGATCTCGCCCATCCGCGCACCCGGCTACCATCCGCGCACGTCGCACAGTGCGCGGATGGTGGCTGGGTGCGCGTGTGGTGCAGGGCGTTCCGGGGCAGGTCAGGCGAGGTCGAGGCTGTGTTCGACCGCGCGGTTCCAGCCCGCGTACAGGCCGTCGCGGGTGGCGGTATCCATCGCCGGCTCCCAGCGGCGGTCCTCGGCCCAGTTCTCCCGGATCTCGTCCTCGGACTCCCAGTAGCCCACCGCCAGGCCTGCGGCGTATGCGGCGCCGAGCGCGGTCGTCTCGTTGACCACGGGGCGCACCACCGGGACGTCGAGGATGTCGGCCTGGAACTGCATGAGTAGGTCGTTGACCACCATCCCGCCGTCGACCTTGAGCGTCGACAACTCGACACCCGAGTCGGCCTGCATCGCCTCGATCACCTCGCGGGTCTGGAAGGCGCTGGCCTCCAACGCCGCCCGCGCGAGATGCCCCTTGTCGACGAACCGCGTCAGCCCGACGATGACGCCGCGCGCGTCGGGCCGCCAGCGCGGGGCGAACAGCCCGGAGAAGGCCGGCACGAAATAGGCGCCACCGTTGTCGTCGACAGACGCCGCGAGCGCCTCGATGTCGGCGGCCTGGGAGATCAGCCCGAGGTTGTCACGCAGCCATTGCACGAGTGACCCGGTCACCGCGATCGAGCCCTCGAGAGCGTACCGCGGGGCCTGGTCGCCGATGCGGTAGCAGACGGTCGTCAACAGCCCGTGTTGGCTGAACACCGGCTCGGTGCCCGTGTTCAGCAGCAGGAAATTGCCTGTTCCATAAGTGTTCTTGGCCTCGCCGGGATCGAGACATGCCTGACCGAAGGTCGCGGCCTGCTGATCGCCGAGGATGCCGGCCAGCGGGACCCCGGGCAGCGACCCGTGCTCACGCAACGGGCCGTAGACCTCCGACGAACTCCTGATCTCGGGCAGCAGCGACGTCGGCACACCCATCTCGGCACAGATCTGTTCATCCCAGGCCAGGGTGCGCAGATCCATCAACATGGTGCGCGACGCATTGGTGACGTCGGTGATGTGCAGGCCGCCGTCACGCCCGCCGGTCATGTTCCACGTGGTCCACGAATCCATTGTGCCGAAACACAGTTCGCCGGCCTCGGCGCGCTCGCGGGCCCCGTCGACGTTGTCGAGCAGCCACCGGATCTTCGGGCCGGCGAAGTAGGTGGACAGCGGCAGTCCGGTGCGGTCGCGGTATCGGTCGACGCCGACGTCCCCGGCCAGTTCGGTGCACAGGTCGTTGGTACGGGTGTCCTGCCAGACGATGGCATTGTGGATCGGTTCGCCCGTCGCGCGATCCCAGATGAGAGTTGTCTCACGTTGGTTGGTGAGACCGCAGGCGGCGATGTCGCCGTACTTGAGGTCCGCCGACGCCAACGCGGCCGCCACCACCCGACGGGTGTTGCGCCAGATCTCCGATGCGTCGTGCTCCACCCAGCCGGCCTGCGGAAACACCTGTCGATGCTCGATCTGCTCGCTGCTGACCACCCGTCCGCGGCGGTCGAAGACCATCGCTCGGGTGGAGGTGGTGCCCTGGTCGACGGCGGCGACGAAAGTGTTTGCGCTACCCACGCCGCCAGTGTCGCACGCGGTGGCATCGGACGAGATCAATTACGCTGGGCAAGCATGAACACCGAGTTCAACCCGGACCGACCAGCGGATATGGGCCCGCTCTACCGTGCGGAGGCGTGGCGGCGACTGGGTGACGAACAGTTCGACATCGTGGTGATCGGCGGCGGAGTCGTCGGCGTCGGAGCAGCTCTGGACGCTGCCACCCGTGGATTGCGGGTGGCGCTGGTGGAGGCGCGCGACATCGCGTCCGGGACGTCGAGCAGGTCGTCGAAGATGTTCCACGGCGGGTTGCGCTACCTCGAGCAACTCGAGTTCGGGCTCGTGCGTGAGGCGCTGCGGGAACGCGAACTCTCGTTGCGGTTGCTGGCACCGCATCTGGTGAAGCCGCTACCGTTCCTCTATCCGCTCACCCAGCGGGTGTGGGAACGCCCGTATGTGGCCGCGGGTCTGTTCCTCTACGACCGGATGGGTGGCGCGAAATCGGTTCCCGGACAGCACCATGTCACCCGGTCCGGGGCGTTACGGGTCGCGCCGGCGCTCAAACGCAACTCGCTCATCGGTGGCATCCGCTATCACGACACGGTTGTCGACGATGCCCGGCACAGTCTCACCGTCGCCCGGACCGCGGCGAACTACGGCGCGGTGATCCGCACCTCCACCCAGGTGACCGGCTTCTTGCGCGAGTCCGACCGTGTTCTCGGTGTGCGCGTGCGCGATTCGGAGAACGGTGAGACCACCGAGATCCGCGGACACTGCGTGATCAACGCGGCAGGAGTGTGGACCGACGAGGTCCAGGCACTGTCAAAGCAACGGGGACACTTCAGGGTCCGCGCCTCGAAAGGGGTGCACATCGTGGTGCCGCGGGACCGCATCGTCAGCGAGACGGCGATCATCCTGCGTACCGCGGCCTCCGTGCTGTTCGTGATCCCGTGGGAGACCCACTGGATCATCGGGACCACCGACACCGACTGGAATCTCGACCTCGCACATCCGGCGGCGACCCGCGCCGACATCGACTACATCCTCGACAAGGTGAACGAGGTGCTGGTCACCAAACTCACGCACGACGACATCGAAGGTGTCTACGCCGGGTTGCGGCCGCTGTTGGCCGGGGAGGACGACGAGACGTCGAAGCTGTCGCGCGAGCACGCGGTGGCGACGGTGGCACCGGGGCTGGTCTCCATCGCCGGCGGGAAGTACACCACCTATCGGGTGATGGCCGCAGACGCGGTCGACGCCTGCACCGACTTCATCCCGACCCGCGTCGCACCGTCCATCACCGAGCGGGTTCCCCTTCTCGGCGCGGACGGCTACTTCGCGCTCATCAACCAGTGCGAGCACCTCGGCCACCGATTCGGATTGCACCCCTACCGGATTCGTCGCCTGCTGAACCGGTATGGCTCCCTGATCGACGATGTGCTCTACTACGCCGACGACGACCCGTCGCTGCTGCGACCGTTGGCGGCGGCGCCGCAGTACCTGCGAGTCGAGGTGGTCTACGCCGCAATCGACGAGGCGGCACTGCATCTCGAAGACGTACTCGCCCGTCGTACCCGGATCGCGATCGAATATCCGCACCGCGGTGTGGATTGCGCGCAGGAGGTCGCCGAACTGCTGGCGCCGATCCTCGGATGGTCCGATGCACATACCGCTTTCGAGGTCGCGACCTACGTCGCCCGGGTCGAGGCAGAAGTCGCCTCGCAGCGGCAACCCGACGACGACTCGGCCGACGCACTACGTGCCGCCGCGCCCGAGGCGAGGCCGGAGATCTTGGAACCCGTACCGGTTCCGGAGTGAATCGGCGGTTCGCGACGGCGGATTCGGGACCTTGGACCCTGGTGTGCACCGTGTCGTCGGGCAGACAATAGTACATGGCAGAAGGGCAGAACATGGTCGACAATGCGGTACAGGAACTCGCCATCGACGAGGCCTGGAAGCTTCTCGGTGACGTCGAGCTCGGGCGAATCGCCCTGAGCGTCAACGGTCAGCCGGATATCTTCCCGGTCAACTTCTATGCGGGTGAGGGACGGATTCTCTTCCGCACCGGAGAGGGCACGAAGCTCTCCGAGATCGTGGTCAACGAGAACGTCGCCTTCGAGGCCGACGCGCACACCGATGCGGGTGGCTGGAGCGTGGTCGCGAAAGGCACTGCACGCGTACTGGTGTCGACACGAGACGTCGCCGCTGCCGACGAGTTGCCGCTTCGTCCATGGATTCCCACGATGAAGTACAACTACGTCGAGATCTCGGTCACCGAGATCACCGGCCGACGGTTTCTGTTCGGCCCTGAGCCGGAACGGTACCCGGTCTGATTCGGGGGCGGGTATCGCCTCGGTACTGCCGTCGCGGACACTTCATGTCTGACACCTCGGACAGAAGTAGATGACGCGATCCTCGCCGATCGAGCCGAGCTGGTCTCGCTCGATCGGCGATCCGCATCTCCGGCACAGTTGGCCGCGCCGCCCGTAGACCCACAGTCGCGCGTTGGGTGCGGTCTGACCGGTCGTCGTGCGCGCGCTGCGCAGCCGGTTCGCCCACAGCACCCGGCGGCTGAGTTCCACCATCGACGCGATGTCGACCTCCCGAACTGCTCGGGTGGGCAACACTTTTCGAAGGAAGCAGAGTTCGCTGCGATAGACGTTGCCGATACCGGCCATGAGTCGCTGGTCGAGCAGCGCGACACCGATGGATTCGTCGGGCACCGCCTCGATCCGTCGGACGGCTTCGGCAGGGTCCCAGTCGTCGGACAGCAGGTCCGGGCCCAGGTAGGCCAGATCCTCCTCCGGGGTTTCGGTCAACTCCAGAATCCCGAGTTCGAACCCGACGGCCTCGCTGGTGGCCGTCCGGAGGACCACGCGCGCTTGGAAACCGGGTCGGCGCCAGCGCGACCCCACCGCGTGTACGTGCCAGGCGCCCTCCATCTTCAGGTGCGAATGAATGCTCACCGCACCAGACTCCGGTCGATCGTCGTCTGCTCCGGCCACGTCGATCAGCAGGTGCTTGCCCACCGAACGCACCGACCGTACCGTCCGGCCCGCCAGGTCGACGGTGGCCAGAGACGGTACCCGGAACTGCGTGCGCACCAACCGTTGTCCCTCGAGCGCCGCGCGCAGCCGGGTGGCTGCCGCGAAGACGGTGTCGCCCTCAGGCATGCTGCCCGTAGCGCATCCGGATCCCGCGCGGCGTGGTGGCGAAGCCGGCCTCGACCAGCGTTCGGCCGAAACTCGACGTCAGGGCGGGCTGCGCATCAACCTGGTCGATCATCAGCCGCGAAACCCTGCCGGAGCGGACGAGTGCGGCGAGCGCGTCGGCCGCCGACCGTAGTGCTCCGTCCGTGTCGGTGAATGTGAGGATGGTCTTGCCGCCTCGCTCGACGAACACGACGAGCTCACCACCCACCACCACGACCAGCGCCCCGGGCTTGCGTCCGGGTCGATGTCCGCCGTCGTCGACGGTCGTGGCAGGCCAACTCAGGGCGGCACCAAACGGATTCGCCGGGTCGGTCGCGGCCAGCACGATTGCCGGCTGCGCACGGCGATCGTCCAGGGAGTGACGCCGGAGTTCGTCGACGGTGGCGGTCGAGGCGAACTGGGCACCCCCGAGGCCGTCGACGAAGTAGCCGCGCCGGACCTGCCCGTTGTCCTCGAACACGGTGAGGGCCTTGTAGATCCGCGCGAACCCGCCGGTGACGCCGTCCGTGGCGACACTGCCGCGGGTGATCACGCCGTGACGCGCGAGCAATTGGTCACACAACGCCTGCGTGGCGACGGTTGCGTCGGTGTCGATCCGGTCGATCGTCACCCAGCGCCCGCTCGCGGTCGGCGCGACCGCGCGACCGGCGCCGTGTTCGGTCAGATATCGCGTGGACAGACGCTGGGCGCGGAGCCGCGGAGCGCGGCCACGGGCCCGGTGGGCCGGTGCCGACCGCGCCGCGGAGGTGGTGCGACGTGGCGCGAGCAGAGCCCGGACCGGAGCGAACGAGTCGTTGCTCGCCCGACCGGCCCACACCAGATCCCACAGCGCTGCTTCGACATCGGCCGCTTTGACATCGGCTGCCGGCGGTGCGCCGTCGCCGGTGAGGGAGTCGACGATCTGACCGAAACGCAGAGCGCCACCCGGGTCCAGGAGCGCGGTCAGGCGCTCGTGCAGGGCGGTGGTGTCGATGTCGTCGGGCGGTGGAAGGGTCAACGGCGCGACGTCCACCGGGTGCATCGCGATCCATCCGTCCGAGCCGCCGATCCGGCCGTGCCCGGACCAGATGACCTCACCCGAGCTGAGCAGCTCATCGAGCATCGACGGTGCGTAGTCGGAGACACGGGCGGGCAGCACCAGCGACTCCCACGCCGAGGCGGGTACGGGATACCCGGCGAGCTGGTCGATCACGGTCGCCACACCGTCCACCCCGGTCAGCTGTCCCTCGGTGGTGACGTGCTGCCAGGACGCGACGAATCGGGCGAGCACATCGTGCCCCACCGGCTCGATCTCGGCGCGGCTCGCGGCCAACGATCCGCGGCGGATCTGTCCGAGGACATCGGCGTGACACCACTGGGTGGTGTACGGGGCGGCCGCGGTGTCGGGCAGGAAATCGCCTTCGATGACCCGCCGCTCACCGGCCAGCCGGATCAGGGTGTCCCGGACGACGCCGACCGCCATGCCCAAGGCCTCGGCGGCGTCGGTGAGAGTGAACGGCCCGTGGGTGCGCGCGAACCGGTTGACCAGGTCTCCGACCGGATCGGCCACCGGTTCGAGGTAGGTGGCGGGGATGCCCCGAGGTGCGGGCACCCCGAGGCCGTCGCGCAGGCGTGCGGTGTCCTCGATGGACGCCCACAACGCCCGTCGTCGGTGATTCACGGAGATGATCTGACCGGTCCGGTGCAGTTCGGTGAGGTGCTCGGACGCGGGCAACTCTCCCTGGTATCTGTCCTCGACCTCGCCGTTGGTCAGCGGCCCGAGCCACCGCAGCAGGTCGACGACGTCCTCGGCGTCGCGGGCGCGGCGTTCCGGCGCGGTGCGCTGCAATCTGGCGGTGACCTCGGCGATGACGGCGGGGTCGAGCAGTTCGCGGAGATCGACACGGCCCAACAGCTGTGCCAGCAGACTGGTGTCGAGGGACAGTGCAGCCGCACGGCGCTCGGCGATCGGCGCATCGTCGGCGTACAGAAAGGCGCCGACGTAACCGAAGAGCATCGACGCGGCGAACGGCGAGGGACTCGGTGTCTCGGTCTCGACGACGCGAACCCGTCGCTGCCGGATGCGCGTGAGCAGATCGGTGAGCGCGGGGAGGTCGTACACATCCTGCAGGCACTCCCGGACGGCTTCGAGGACGATCGGGAAGTCCGGGAATTTGGCTGCGACGGAGAGCAGTTGAGCGCTGCGCTGGCGCTGCTGCCACAGCGGTGCGCGTCGGCCCGGATCGCGTCGCGGCAACAGCAGTGCCCGGGCGGCGCATTCGCGGAACCGGGAGGCGAACATCGACGAATCGGCGAGCGCATCGGTGACGAGTTGCTCGATCTCGTCGGGGTCGAGGACGAACACCGACGTGCCGGGCGGATCGTCGTCGGTGTCCGGGAGACGCACGATGATGCCGTCGTCGGAGGCGGTGGTCGCGCCTTCGAGGCCGAGGGTCTGCAGCAGACGGGCGGAGATGGCGCTCGCCCACGGCGCGTGCACGCGTAAGCCGTAGGGGGAGTGCAGGATCAGCCGCCAGTCGCCGAGTTCGTCGCGGAAGCGTTCCACCACCAGGGTGCGGTCGGTGGGCAGATGTCCGGTGGCGTCGCGTTGTTCGGCGATGAGCGCCGCCAGGTTCTGCTGCGCGTACTCGGTGAGACCGAGTCGTTGCGCATGCTCGGCGAGCACGTCCGGATCGGCGACGGCGCCGGTGAATTTGCCGATGGCGGCGCCGAGTTCGGCGGGCCGGCCGAGTGTGTCTCCGATCCAGAACGGCAGCCGGCCGGGCTGGCCGAACGCCGGTGACACCATCACCCGGTCGTGGGTGATGTCCTCGATCCGCCAGCTGGTGGCGCCGAGCGCGAACACGTCGCCCACCCGGGACTCGTACACCATCTCCTCGTCGAGTTCACCCACCCGGGTGGCCTTCTCGCCGACCATGAACACGCCGAATAGGCCGCGATCGGGAATCGAACCACCGGAGGTCACCGCCAGGCGTTGTGCGCCGCGTCGACCGACGAGCGTGCCCGCATCGCGGTCCCAGGTGACCCGGGGGCGCAGTTCGGCGAACTCGTCGGACGGGAATCGCCCGGAGATCAGATCCAGGGTCGCCTCGTAGACCTGCCGGCCCAGTTCCCGATACGGCGCCGCACGGCGGACCACGTCGAACCACTGGTCCACGTCGAGGTCGTCGACGGCGGCCGCCGCGATCGTCTGCTGCGCGAGGATGTCGAGCGGGTTCTGCGGCACCCGCAGTTCTTCGATGGCGCCGTCGAGCATTCGCTCCACCGTGACTGTGCAATGGATCAGGTCGGTGCGGTGCTTCGGGTAGAGCACGCCCTGCGAGATCTCGCCGACCTGGTGACCCGCACGGCCGATCCGTTGCAGGCCGCCGGCGACCGACGGCGGAGCCTCCACCTGGATGACGAGATCCACCGCGCCCATGTCGATGCCGAGTTCCAGCGAACTGGTCGCCACGACGCACGGCAGCCGTCCCGTCTTGAGGTCGTCCTCGATCTCGGCCCGCTGTTCCTTGCTGACCGAACCGTGGTGCGCCCGTGCCAGGATCGGCTCGGCACCCCCGCTCGATCCGCTGGCCATGATGTTGGCGGGCGCACCACCCGGGACGGTCGGATTCCTCGCCCCGGTGCTCGTCGTGCCGGAGCGTTCGGCATGGATCTCGTTGAGCCGTGCCGTCAGTCGCTCGGCCAGGCGTCGGGAGTTGGCGAACACGATCGTCGCCCGGTTCTTCTCGATCAGATCGACGATCGATGACTCGACGTACGGCCACAACGAACCGGCGGTGGGGGAGAACGCGTCGTCGAGCTCGGCGGCCTCGTCGGCCTGGGGTGGCGGCGGGATGTTGGCCATGTCCTCGACCGGCACGTCGACCCGCAGGTCGAATGTCTTCGCCGCCTTGGGCCGGACGACCTGGTACGGCGCGGAACCGCTGAGGAACTCGGCGACCACCTGCGGCGGGCGAACCGTCGCCGACAGGCCGATCCGCTGGGCGGGCCGGTCGAGGAGTTCGTCCAGCCGTTCCAGGGTCAGCGCCAGGTGTGTGCCGCGTTTGGTCGCGGCCACCGCGTGCACCTCGTCGACGATCACCACCTCGACATCGGTCAGCGTCTCGCGCGCGGCCGACGTCAGCATCAGGTACAGCGATTCGGGGGTGGTGATGAGAATGTCGGGCGGTGACTTCACCAGCGCCCGGCGCGCAGCCGCCGGGGTGTCACCGGAGCGCACCCCGACGGTGATGTCGGGTTCGGGCAGATCGAGTTCCTGAGCGGCGCGGGTGATGCCGGTCAGCGGCGCGCGCAGGTTGCGCTCCACGTCGACGGCCAGGGCTTTCAGGGGGGAGATGTAGACGACCCGCGTACCGCGGCGGCGTTCCGGTCGGGCGGCGAGCCGATCGAGTGCCCACAGGAACGCGGAGAGGGTCTTGCCGGAGCCGGTGGGCGCGATGACCAGGGTGTTGTGGCCATCGGCGATCGACGACCAGGCACCGGTCTGGGCCGGCGTCGGCTCGTCGAACGCGCCGCTGAACCACCGCCGGGTGGGGGCGGTGAAGCGGTCGAGGACGGACGCGGCGCGAGGCACTCTGCCATCATCCCCCACACCTCCGACAACGCCGCGTCGTGCCTGGTGAGCGGGGAATTCGACGGGCCGGCCGGACCCGCAGTCGTGCGTGCCGGCGAGCGAAGACACGAAGTGCCGAGTATGTCTCTTTACTTCGCGAGTGACTCCTGACACAGTAACGTGGCGGTAAGTGAAACATGTTCAGCCCGCTGCGACGCGGGGTCCGGCTGTGGGGAGTATGGCGATGTTCGAGTGGTCCGACGAAGATCTGATGGTGCGAGATGCCTTGCGGGCGTTCGTCGACAAGGAGATCCGTCCGCACATCGACGAGCTCGAGACCGGAGTGCTCCCGCCCTACGACATCACCCGCAAGCTGTTGTCCACCTTCGGCGTCGACGCGATGGCCGCCGAAGCGCTCGAGAAGGAACTCGAGGCCGAGGCCGCCGGCACGAAGCCCACCGGAGGCGGCGGTGGCGGCAACATGTCCAGCTCGATGTTCATGATCCTCAACATCGAACTCGCGGGCGTCTGTCTCGGACTCGTCGGATCGATGGGCGTCAGCATGGGACTGACCGCCTCGACGATCCGCGGCAAGGGAACCCTCGCACAGAAGAAGCGCTGGCTGCCCGAACTGGTCACGATGGAGAAGGTCGGCGCCTGGGCGATCACCGAACCCGACTCCGGCTCGGATGCGCTGGGCGGCATGAAAACCACCGTCCGACGTGACGGCGACGAGTACGTGCTCAACGGCCAGAAGACGTTCATCACCAACGGTCCCTACGCCGACACCATCGTCGTGTTCGCCAAACTCGACGACGGAAGTGACACCCCGATGCGGGACCGCAAGGTGTTGTCCTTCGTCCTCGACAAGGGGATGCCCGGACTGACCCAGGGCAAGCCGTTCAAGAAGATGGGCATGATGAGCTCGCCGACCGGAGAGCTGTTCTTCGACAACGTACGACTCGGCGCAGACCGCCTGCTCGGCGAGACCGAGGACACCGGCACCGACACCCGCGGCGGCGAGGGAGCCAAAGCCGGTTTCACCGCCGAACGTGTCGGCATCGCGGCCCTGTCGCTCGGCATCATCAACGAGGCGCAACGGCTGTCGATCGACTACGCCCGCAACCGCACCCTGTGGGGTCAGGAGATCGGCCAGTTCCAGCTCATCCAGCTCAAACTGGCCGAGATGGAGGTGGCCCGGATCAACGTGCAGAACATGCTGTTCAACGCGATCGAGCGCACCAAGGCCGGCAAGCCACCGAGCCTGGCGGAGGCGTCGGCGATGAAGCTCTACTCCTCACGTGCGGCCACCGAGGTCGCCATGGAGGCCGTGCAACTGTTCGGCGGCAACGGCTACATGGCCGAGTACCGAGTGGAGCAATTGGCCCGCGATGCGAAGTCCCTGATGATCTATGCCGGCAGCAACGAGATCCAGGTGACCCACGTGGCAAAGGGTTTGCTGCGCGGGTGATCTCCGGGCGGTGAGCCTGCGATCAGCCCTGCGCCAGACGCCAGACGCGGTCGCGTGACATCGGCAGTTCGTACGGACGGACGCCGATCGCCCGCCTGATGGCGTTGGCCAGGGCGGGCGCCACCGGGTTGTACGGGGACTCACTCATCGACTTCGCGCCGAACGGACCGAGTTCGTCAGACGTTTCGGCGAAATACACCTCGGTGGTCGGCACATCGGCCATCTGCGGCACCCGATAGGTCCGGAACACGTTGGTCAGTGGTACCCCGCGCTCGAGCATGATCTCCTCGTACAGCGATGATCCGATCGCCTGTGCGACACCGCCTTCCACCTGCCCGATGCATTGTGCCGGGTTCATCACCGTGCCGGCGTCGGCGGACTGGACCGACTGCAGGATCGTCACGACCCCGGTCTCGACGTCCACCGCGACCCGGAAGGCCTGCACGTTGAACGCGATCGAGCGGAACTCGCCGGTCTCCTCGCCGCACGCCTCGAGTCGACGCGTCTGACCCGTGTCGTCGGCCGCGTCGATGAGTTCGCCGAAGGTGATCCGACGATCCCCGACGAGCGCGCCGTCGCGGTCGATCTGCACGGTGTCGGGTTCGGCCTCGGCCACGGTCGCCGCCAGGGTCACCATCGTCTCGCGCAGGGCGACGCACGCCGCGTGGATGGCCTTGCCCGCCACCGTCGTCCCGGCCGAGGCGAAGGCGCCGGTGTCGTAGTCGGCGGCGTCGGTGTCGCCGTGGCGCAACCGAATCCGGTCGAGGCCGGTGTTCATGGTGGTGGCGGCGATCTGGGTGTGCACCGTGGTGGTGCCGTTGCCGAACTCGGCGGTCCCCACGCCGACGCGGTACACGCCGTCTTCGTCGACACTGACTCGGACGCGGGCGATGTGGCCCCGTGGCGCCATCGTCGCGATGGCCGACAGGGCCATTCCCTCACCCACGCGCCACCGGTCACCGGCGGGTGGGTCCACGCCGTTGCCGCGCGCCAGCGCCTGCTGGGCGAGGTCGAGGCACTGATCGAGTCCGTAGCTGCCGAAGAGCAGATCCGGTTCCGGCTCCTCGTGCGCCATCAGCAGCGGGTCGCCGTCGGCCACCATGTTGCGCCGTCGCAGGTCGAACGGGTCGAGGTCCAGGCGCAGCGCGAGCTCGTCGAGCGCCGACTCGACGGCGAAGATGACCTGCCCCAGGCCATATCCGCGGAACGCCCCGGACGGCGGGTTGTTGGTGTAGACGACCTCGGCATCCACCCGCTTCACCGGGCAGTTGTACACCGAGATCGACTCGGCGCAGGCGTGGAACATCACCCCGATCGCGTGGTTGCCGTAGGCGCCGGTATCCGACAGCACGTCGATGCGTAGCGCCGTGAGACGTCCGGTGTCGTCGGCGCCGAGGTCGACGCGAACGCGGAACGGATGACGGTAGGTGGTCCGGGTCATCTCGTCGGCGCGACTCATCTCGTACCCGCAGGGTCGTCCGGTGCGCAGCACCGCCAGCGCCACCAGATCCTCGGTGAGCATCTCCTGTTTGCCGCCGAAACCGCCGCCGACGCGGGCACTGAACACGCGGATCCGGTCGCGGTCGAGGTCGAGGACGTGGGCGAGTTCGTCGCGGACGAGGAACGGAACCTGAGTGCTGGTCCGGATCACCAGCCGGCCGTCCTCGTCGAGCCACCCGATGCTGCCGTGGGTCTCCAACTGCGCGTGGGACACCCGCCCCGTCGACCATGTGCCCGACACCGTCACGGGCGACGCGGCGAGCGCGTCATCGACGTCGCCTCCGAACCCGTGGTGGAAGTCGGCGATGATGTTGCGGTCGGCGTGGTTGACGCGATCGAGCGGGGTGCGGTCGGGGTGGATGACCGGCGCCCCGGGGCGGCGCGCCTCGTCGGGGTCGAACACGGCGGGCAGCACGTCGTAGGTGACATCGATGAGGCGGCAGGCCTTTTCGGCGGCCGCCGGTGTATCGGCGACCACCGCGGCGACGCGCTGCCCGACGAACCGTACGACGGAGTCGAGCATGAGGGTGTCGTCGGGGTCGTCCTCGCGGTGCTCGTGTCGGGCGGTGGAGAAGCGGCGGGTGGGCACGTTCTCATGGGTGAGGATGAGCTGCACACCCTCGACCCGTTCGGCGGCGGTGGTGTCGATCGCGGTGATGCGGGCGTGCGGATGGGGCGACGACAGCACCCGCAGATACGTCATCCCCGGCACGGCGGTGTCGAAGGTGTACGGCTCGGTGCCGGTGACCACCCGCCGGGCAGCCGGTGGCTCGGCCGATTCCCCGACCGTGCATCCGCCCCGGGGAGCGGACACGGGGTGGTCCGCGGCCGCGACGCCCTCGGCGATCGCCGCTCGGATCGGGCGATATCCCGTGCAGCGACAGAGATTTCCCTTCATGCGCCGCGGCAGGTCGTCGACGTCGGCGGCCTCGAGGGTGGATGCGGTGACGATCATCCCGGCCGTGCAGAACCCGCACTGGAACGCGAAGTTGTCGACGAACGCCTGCTGCATCGGATGCAGGTCGGTGGGTGTGCCCAGCCCGGCGACGGTGGTCACCGAACGACCGTCGACGCGTTGCGCCGGATAGATGCACGAGTGCACGGGAACATCGTCGACGAGCACCGAGCACGCGCCGCAGTCACCGGCGTCGCAGCCCTTCTTTACCTCGAAATGCGCTGTCTCCCTGAGCAGGGTGCGCAGGCACTGGCCGGGACGGGGGTTCGCGTCCTGGTCGGTGCCGTTGACCGAGAACCTCACCGGCCCACCTCGTCGGCGAGTTCGGTCCGGATCTCCTCGGCGAGCACCGCGGATACGCCGCGCCGCCAGTCGGCCGACCCGAGGGGGTCGGTGTAGTAGCCGTCGAGCGCGAGCACACGATCGCGGAGTTCGGTCGCCGCCGGCACCCCGGCGAAGCGTAGAAGCCTCGGACGCGCTGTCGCGGCGGTGATCCCGATGACCGTCGTGCCGTCCTCGTCGCGACGCCCGGTCAGTACCGCCCCCGACCGGCCGAGTTGGGCCAGTGCGATCTTGCCGAACGCGGTGTGTGCACGCATCGACGAGCCGGGGATGTCGACGGCGCGCAGCACTTCACCGCGCCCCAGGGCGTTGGTGCCGTTCCCGGTGACGAGGTCGGCGACGGCGACGCGACGGTCGGTGCCGTCGGGGCACCAGATCTCCGCCACCGCATCGAGTCCCGCGGTGAGCGACACCATGGAGGCCGCGGCGAACGAGCGGCAGATGTTGCCGCCCACCGTCGCGAGGTTCCAGATCTTGAACGAGGCGAGCAACGCGTTCACACACTGCGCGAAGAGCGGGTGTGCCCGCCACGCCGGGTGCGGTGTGAGCGTGGCGATCTCGGCGATCGGGCAGGTCGCCGCGATGCGTAATCCGGCGTCGGGCAACTCCTCGATGTGGGGCCAGTCCATCGTGGTCAGATCGACGATTCCGGTGGTGTCGACCTGTGGTTCGGAGAAGAACCAGGTGCCTCCGGCGACGAGACTCTCGCCCGGCGCCAGCCGCAGGTCGTCACGCGTGCGGGCGTGACGGTAGGCCTCGACGGTGTGGAGATCCATCACCCGGCCTTCGCGATGAGTCGGCGGTGTTCGGCGGCGACATCGGCGGCCACTTCCTCGGCGTCCACGGTGAGCACTTGATTGCCGGCCACCACGGGCCGCCCGTTGACCCAGCTGCCCGCGATCGGCGGGATGGCGCCCAACACCAACGCGGCCACCGGATCCTCGATTCCGCTGTGTGCCACCGATGTCAGGTCCCACAGGACGAGGTCGGCGAGCTTGCCGACCTCGATCGATCCGGTGTCGGCCTCGCGGCCCAGCACGCGGGCACCGCCCACGGTGGCGAGCTCGATCGCGGTGCGGGTGGTCAGTGCGGTGGGTCCGCCCCGGGCGCGGGCCATGAGCACCGCCTGATGTGCCTCCTCGAGCAGCCGGCACGACTCGTTGGACGCCGCGCCGTCGACCCCGAGGCCGACCGGCACACCGGCGTCGACGAGGTCACGGGTGCGGCAGATCCGGTTTCCCAGCCGTGCGTTGGAGGTCGGGCAATGGGCGACCCCGGTGGAGGTGGCGGCGAGCCGGCCGATCTCGTCGTCGTCGAACTCGATGCCGTGTGCGAACCACACGTCGTCGCCGACCCAGCCGACCGACTCCATGTACTGCAGGGGAGTGCAGCCGAAATGCTCGTCGCAGTACGTGTTCTCGTCGAGCGACTCCGCGAGGTGGGTGTGCATCCGGACGCCGAGTTCGCGGGCCAGACCGGCGGATTCGCGGAGGAGATCGGTGGTGACCGAGAAGGGGGAGCAGGGGGCCAACGCGATCCGCAGCATCGCGTCGGGCGAGGTGTCGTGCCAGCGCGCCACCGCGTCGGCGCTGGCGGTCAGGATCTCGTCGATGCTCTGCACCACCGAATCCGGCGGCAGCCCACCATCCTTCTCCGACAGGTCCATGGACCCGCGGGTGGGGTGGAAGCGGAGGCCGACCGTGGCGGCGGCGTCGATCTCGGCGCCCAGGAGGTCGCCGCCCTCGGCGGGGAACACGTAGTGGTGATCGGTGGTCGTCGTACATCCGGACAGCGCCAGCGATGTCAGCCCGCCGAGCGCAGCGGTCCGCACGGCCGTCTCGTCGATACCCGCCCAGATCGGGTACAGGGTCGTCAGCCACTGGAACAGGGTGTGGTCGGCGGCGAGGCCGCGGGTGACCCATTGGTACAGGTGATGGTGGGTGTTGATCAGCCCCGGCGTGAGTACGCAGCCGGTGCCGTCGATCCGGGTCACGTCGTCGGGAAGTGTCCCGGGCGGATCGCCGACCGCGACGATTCTCGTCCCGTCGATCAACACCGACGCCGCAGGCAGTTCGCGCCCGTCGGGGTCGACGGTGACGACGTGGGCGTTCTCGATCAAGGTCATGCGGGACACTCGCGTCACGCTACGACCATCGCATTACGGATGCGTTTCGACCACGCGCGGCACACGCAGACGTCCACTCACACGTTCTGCACGGTGATCGGAGGCCGACGCGGAATCGCCAGGGCGAGGACGATCGCGAGTACGCAGGCACCCAGCGAGATGGACGACGCCCACAGATATCCGGTCTCGGACGGGACACTGACCGGAGTGCCGTCGGCGTCGGGGACCGACAGCATCGACCAGGTGAGGATCATGCCGACGACGGCGGCCGACGTCGACGTCCCGACCACTCTCATCAGCGCGTTCACGCCATTGGCCTCGCCGGTCTGCTCCACCCGGACCGACTGCATGATCAGCGCCGGCATCGCCGAGTAGGCCACCCCGAGGCCCGCGCCGATGAAGCAGGCGACCGCGAGCATGATGCCCCAGTTCATCGTCCAGGGCCCGCTCAGGGCGACGATGAAGACGATGTACCCCGCGCCGATCACGATGCCGCCGGTCGCCAGCGAGACGCGTGGGCCGAAGGCGGCGGTCAGCCGGGCGCTGACATGGGAGAACATGAACATCAGGATGCCGCTGGGCGCCAGCACGAGGCTGGCGGTGAGCATGTCGAGGCCGAGCCCGTCGGGTCCGGATGTCGGGGCCATCAGCAGCTGGATGGGGATCAGCTGCATCGAGTAGAAGGCGAACCCGGTCGCGATCGAGGCGATATTGGTCAGCAGAACCGGCCGCTGGGTCGCCACGTGTAGGTCGATGAGCGGGTTGGACCCGCGACGCTCCACGAACCACCACGCGACACCGACCACCACGAAGGCGGCGAACATCCCGAGCGTCAGCGGCGAGGCCCACCCCCACGTCGAACCCTTCGACAGCGGCAACAGGAGGAAGACCAGCATCGCGGCGAGCCCGAGGGCACCGAGCAGGTCGAAACGGCCGCCTGTGCGGGTCGGGCTCTCCGGGACGGTGAGCGCGATCCCCAGGGCACCGGCGAGGGCGGCCGCGCCGCACGCCCAGAACAGTGCATGCCAGCTGACCTGTTGGGCGATGGCGGCGGCGAACGGCAGACCCAGCGCCCCGCCGATCCCCAGCGACGCGCTCATCGTCCCGACCGAGGAGCCGAGATGTCGCGGCGGCACGATGTCACGCATCACGCTGATGCCCAGGGCGATCGTGCCGAAGCCCAAGCCTTGGAGTGCGCGTCCCACCAGGAACGGAGGTAGCGAGGTCGACAGCGCGCAGACCACGGAACCGGCCGCGACACAGCCCATGCTCGCCACCAGCATCAGGCGTTTGCCGTACATGTCGCCGAGGCGGCCGCCGATGGGTGTGATGACCGATCCCGCGAGCAGGGTGATGGTCAGCGCCCACGCCGTGTTGCCGGGGTCGGCGTCGAGCAAGGTCGGCAGCTGTGGGATCAACGGGACGATGATCGTCTGCATCAGGGCCACGACAATCCCGGCGGCACACAGGATGGTGACGGCGAGCCGGGGATGACGTTCGGGTACGGCGACGGCGCCAGGGTCCTCGTCCACCGGCCGACACATCGCACTCACTACTCACACACCTCCGAACGTTCACGGTATCGAGTCGGAGTGCGCGGTGTCGCGGCAGTATCGCGAACGTCGGGTCAGGACACGGTGTACTCCGCGCTGCAGTCCTCGGTGCTGACACTGTTCGGGTTGAGGGTTCCGGTGCTCATGGCGCCGAGGACGAGCGCGATCCGGCCGGGCTCGGTGGCCACGTCGGGGATGGTGAGGACAGTCTCGGAACCGACGACGCGTGCCGTCGTGTTGGCCACGCCGCTGTAGCCCGTGTCGAGGTTGGCCCAGCTCACCCGGAACTGCTGTGAGTACCCGATGAACGACCGGGAATCGGTGGTGAGGCGCAGTGTCACCTTGCCGGGCGCTGTCGGGGTGGCGCTGGCGGTGCTCTCGGCCCAGATCAGGGGCAGGTTGGGATTCGGGTAGGTGAACGAGCAGAGGGTGGTGGTGGGGGCGGCGGCTGCGGATGGCGCCGCGACGGCGCCGATACCGGTGGCGGCGAGGCCGGCCGCGGCGACGGTGGCGGCGATTCTGGGTGCACGATTCATCGGATTCTCCTGACGTTCGGTGGGCCCCACCGGGGACGTCGGAATCCGATGTGGTGTGCGTTACGTCGTCGGTTCGTCGAATGACGGGTCGGGGCGGTAGGGCACCGAGTCGCTGATCGTCGGGTCCGCGTGGATCGGCCGGCCGAGTTGCGGAAAGGCACGCTGTGGGCAGGCGGGGCGGTCGCACACCTTGCACCCCGCGCCGATCGGAACCACGGTGCGCGGGTCGGACAGGTTGACGCCGGTGGAGTACACCAGACGCTCGGCGTGGGTGACGTCGCAGCCGAGGCCGATCGCGAAACTCTTGTGCGGGCTGAGGTATCCGTCGTGTTCGGTGGTCGTGCGGGCCAGCCAGAAGTACGACCGTCCGTCGGGCATGGACGACACCTGGGTGACGATCCGGCCGGGGGTGGCGAACGCATCGTGGACCACCCACAGCGGGCAGCTGCCGCCGACGCGGGAGAAGTGAAATGCCGTGGCGGACTGCCGTTTGGAGATGTTGCCCGCCCGGTCGACGCGGACGAAGATGAACGGGATCCCGCGGCTGCCCGGCCGTTGAAGGGTCGAGAGCCGGTGGCAAACCGTCTCGAAGCCGACCTCGAATCCGAGGCTCAGGAGCTCGATGTCATAGAGCGCGGCCTCGGCTGCGCGCCGGAAGATGTCGTAGGGGAGTAGCAGCGCGCCCGCGAAGTAGTTCGCCAGACCGATCCGCGCGACCGGAACCGATTCGCGACTGAGGTCCTCCGCCCCCGCCACGATCGCGTCGATCTCATCCGCTTGGGTGAGCAGTGCCAACTGCGTCGCCAGTTGGAAGGCGCGCTGCCCGGCGGTGAGGCGACCGGCGAGATGCACCACCCGCTCGTCGGGATCGAAACGGCGCTTGGGTGTCCGGGCGCGGGCCTGCGGATCACGGTCGTGGGCGATAGCGACGCGGATGCCGTGGTCACGGTCGAGTAGCTCGGCGAGCTGGAGGTCGAGACCTCCGATCGACAGGCCGTTGTCGGCGAAGATCTGTTCTGCGGCCTCGTCGAGCACCTCGATGTGGTTGCGGCGGTCGTAGAAGAAGTCCCGCACCTCCTCGAAGGGCATCGGAGTCGATGCGGGTCGTGCCGGGTCGCCGGTCACCTGGGCGCGATAGGTCTCCAGTTCGTTCTCGGCGGCGGTCAACCGTCGGTGCAGACTCACCAGGGTCGACCCCACCGAGGGCATGCGAGCGACCAACTCCGAGATCTCCGCACGGCTGACGTCCGGTGTGTCCGGCTGCGCGGCGAGGACGTCGGAGAGATCGGCGACCAACCGGGCGTCCCCCTCGGCCGCGAAGTAATCGGCCTCCAGATCGAACTCACGCGACAGGGTGAGCAGGACGGGCACCGTGATAGGACGCTGGTCGTTCTCCAGCTGATTGACGTAGCTGGTGGACAGATCGATCCGACGCGCCAAGGCCGCCTGCGACAGTCCACGCTCGTCCCGGAGCCGACGCAGCCGCGCGCCGACGAACATCCGCCGCGCAGAACTCGCCGATGGTCGGGACATGACGCCAGCATAGAACAACGATCATCCACAACATTCGCAAAACTCGGTCCTTGCGTCCGCAAAAATATGCATCTGCCAGGTCTTTTCAACTGACAACAGGCCTGCGTACGGTGCGGACATGATCAATCACTCCGTCCGCACCCACCGCAGTTCCGAGGACTTCCCGCAGTCCGAACACCTCGCCCAGAAGATCGCCGAGGTCGCCGCAGACCCGGTCGAGGTCGGCGCGGACACCCGCGAGATGGTGATCAACCGCATCATCGACAACGCCGCGGTCAGCGCCGCATCGGTGATCCGCCGGCCGGTGACGTCGGCTCGGCGGCAGGCGCAGGCGCACGCCGCGACGCCCGGGGCGACGGTCTTCGGTGTCGAGGGCAGCTACTCGCCGGAATGGGCCGCATGGGCCAACGGCGTCGCAGTCCGCGAACTCGACTTCCACGACACGTTCCTCGCCGCCGAGTACTCGCATCCGGGCGACAACATCCCGGCTCTCGTCGCCGTCGGCCAGCACGTCGGGGCGAGTGGCCACGACCTCATCCGTGGCCTCGCCACCGCCTACGAGATCCAGGTCGACCTCGTGCGGGGGATGTGCCTGCACGAGCACAAGATCGATCACGTCGCCCACCTCGGCCCGTCGGCCGCCGCCGGTCTGGGCACGATGCTCGGCCTCGACACCGAGACCATCTACCAGGCGGTCGGCCAGGCACTACACCTGACCACCGCGACCCGACAGTCGCGCAAGGGTCTCATCTCCAGTTGGAAGGCCTACGCACCCGCCCATGCCGGCAAGATCGCCGTCGAGGCCGTCGACCGTGCCATGCGCGGTGAGGGAGCCCCCGCCCCCATCTGGGAGGGCGAGGACGGCGTGATCGCCTGGCTGCTCTCCGGGCCGGACGCCGAGTACACCATTCCGCTGCCGGCGCCCGGCGAAGAGAAGCGCGGCATCCTCGACACCTACACCAAGGAGCACTCGGCCGAGTACCAGAGCCAGGCGCCGATCGACCTGGCCCGCCGGATGCGGGAGAAGATCTCCAACTTCGGCGACATCGAGTCGATCGTGCTGCACACCAGCCACCACACTCACTACGTCATCGGCACCGGGTCAGGTGATCCGCAGAAGTTCGACCCGACCGCCAGTCGCGAGACCCTCGACCACTCGGTGATGTACATCTTCGCCGTCGCACTCGAGGACGGGACCTGGGACCACGAGAAGTCCTACGCGCCGGAACGCGCGAATCGGCCCGAGACCATCGAGTTGTGGAAGAAGATCTCCACTGTCGAGGATCCGGAGTGGACCCGCCGCTACCACTCGATCGACCCGAACGAGAAGGCCTTCGGCGCCAAGGCGGTCATCACTCTCCGCAGCGGTGAGGTCATCACCGACGAACTCGCCGTCGCCGACGCGCACCCCCTCGGTGCCCGCCCCTTCGGACGCGAACAGTACATCGCCAAGTTCCGGTCCATGGCCGACGGCGTCGTCGACACCGACGAGCAGGACCGCTTCCTCGGCGACGTCGAGAAGCTCGAGAGCGTCTCGGCCGGTGGGCTCGGTGTGCTCAACACCCTCGTCCTCCCGGCGGTCCTCGACAAGGCTCCGCAGACAGGTAGGGGGATCTTCTGATGTTTTCTGACACAACGGTTTCCGGTCTCTTCTCGTCCAGCGTCTCCGCCTCGGCCAAGCGTCAGGCGCTCCGTGCCGGTCTCGCATCCGGGACCCTCCAGCGTTGGCCGGGAGCATTCTCACCACTCGTAGCGAAACTGGTGGCAGAGGTCGGTTTCGATGGTGTCTACGTCTCTGGTGCGGTGCTCTCGGCCGACTTGGGGTTGCCCGACATCGGGCTCACCACCCTCACCGAGGTCGCGGGCCGGGGCGGATCGATCGCCCGGGCCGCCGACCTACCGACACTGATCGACGCGGACACCGGATTCGGTGAGCCCATGAGTGCAGCCCGGACCGTGGCGACCCTCGAAGACGCCGGGCTCGCCGGGTGTCACCTCGAGGATCAGGTGAACCCCAAGCGGTGCGGACACCTCGACGGCAAGGACGTCGTGCCGGTGGGTGACATGCTCAAGCGACTGAAGGCAGCTGTGTCGGCCCGCCGCGACGACGACTTCGTGATCTGCGCTCGCACGGACGCGCGTGCAGTAGAGAGTCTCGACTCGGCCATCGACCGCGCGAAAGCCTATGCCGACGCCGGCGCCGATCTGATCTTCACCGAGGCCCTGCGCGATCTGAGCGAATTCGAACAGTTCCGCAAGGCCGTCGACGTCCCACTGCTGGCGAACATGACCGAGTTCGGCAAGTCCGAACTGTTCACCACACAGCAACTCGGGGATGCCGGCTACAACGCGGTGATCTACCCGGTGACGACGCTGCGGATCGCGATGGGCGCGGTCGAGCGAGGTCTGCGCGAAATCGTCTCGGAGGGAACGCAAGCCGGACTGGTCGATCAGATGCAGCACCGCAGCCGACTCTACGAGTTGCTGCGCTACGCGGACTACAACGACTTCGATTCCGACCTCTTCAACTTCACTCTCGAGGGAGCCACGAAATGACCACAGCAGCAGCGGTGGACGCCCCGAAGATCCACAAAGGTCTCGCCGGGGTGGTCGTCGACACGACGGCCATCTCGAAGGTGGTGCCCGAGACCAATTCACTGACCTATCGGGGCTACGCGGTGCAGGACCTCGCCGCGCAGTGCTCGTTCGAACAGGTGGCGTATCTGCTGTGGCACGGCGAGTTGCCGACGGAGGCCGAACTGGCCCGGTTCACGGAGCATGAGCGCGCCAACCGACGGACCGATCGGTCCACTCAGCTACTGCTCCAACGCATCCCGGAGTCGTGCCATCCGATGGATGTCGTGCGCACGGCCATCAGCTACCTGGGCTCGGAGGACCCGGACGAGGACCTCAGTACGCCTACGGCGAACTACGAGAAGTCGTCGCGGATGTTCGCGGTCCTGCCGACCATCGTCGCCGCGGACATGCGGCGGCGACGCGGTCAGGACCCGATCGCACCGAGCCTCGAGCTGGGGTACGCGGAGAACTTCCTGAACATGTGCTTCGGCGAGGTCCCCGATCCCGTGATCGTGCGGGCTTTCGAGAAGTCGATGGTGCTCTACGCCGAACACAGTTTCAACGCATCGACGTTCGCGGCACGGGTGGTCACGTCGACGCAGTCCGACATCTACAGCGCGGTGACCGCCGCCATCGGCGCATTGAAGGGGTCGCTGCACGGCGGCGCCAACGAGGCCGTCATGTACGACATGATCGAGATCGACCGCCCCGAACGAGCGATCGATTGGCTCGACGCCAAACTCGATGCCAAAGAGAAAGTGATGGGTTTCGGACACCGTGTCTACAAGCGTGGTGATTCCCGGGTTCCGACGATGCAACAAGCGTTGATCGAGGTCGCGGAGCTCACAGGCGAAAACCGTTGGTGTGAGATCTATTCCGAACTCGAGTCCGCCATGGCGGAGCGAACCGGGATCAAGCCGAACCTCGATTTCCCCACGGGCCCCGCCTATCACATGATGGGATTCGACATCGCCTCGTTCACCCCGATTTTCGTGATGAGTCGTATCACCGGATGGACGGCGCACATCATGGAGCAAGCCGCATCCAACGCATTGATCCGCCCGCTCAGCCAGTACTCTGGTACACCCCAGCGTTCGTTGCCGGTGTAGCCAGCGCAGTTGTGTGCGCGTGACGAGAGAGAGCCCAGTGTTCGAGAAAGTCCTGGTGGCCAACCGCGGAGAGATCGCGATCCGCGCCTTCCGAGCAGCCTATGAACTCGGAGCCAGAACCGTAGCGATCTTTCCCTACGAGGACCGCAACTCCGTTCACCGGCTGAAGGCCGACGAGTCCTATCAGATCGGTGCCCCCGGGCATCCCGTTCGTGCGTATCTCTCGGTCGACGAGGTGATCGGCGCCGCGCAGCGCTGTGGCGCCGACGCGATCTACCCGGGCTACGGCTTCCTGTCGGAGAACCAGGGTCTGGCGGAGGCGTGCGCCAGCGCCGGCATCACCTTCGTCGGTCCGTCGGCGGACGTACTGGAGTTGACCGGCAACAAGGCCACCGCAGTCGCGGCCGCGAAGGCCGCGGGGCTGCCGGTGTTGGCGTCCTCGGAGCCGTCGGCCGATGTCGACCAACTCCTGCGCGAGGCAGCCGACATGCAGTTCCCGGTGTTCGTGAAGGCGGTCGCCGGAGGTGGCGGCCGCGGCATGCGACGGGTGGAGAAGATCGAGGACCTCGGGGAAGCGATCGCGGCCGCATCGCGCGAGGCGGATGCGGCATTCGGCGACCCGACGGTGTTCCTCGAGCAGGCGGTCGTCAATCCGCGTCACATCGAGGTACAGATCCTCGCCGACACCCAGGGCAATGTCATCCACCTGTTCGAGCGCGACTGCTCGGTACAGCGACGCCACCAGAAGGTCATCGAGCTGGCTCCGGCCCCGAATCTGTCGCCGGAGCTGCGGGAGAAGATCTGTTCGGACGCCGTCGCCTTCGCTCGCCACATCGGCTACACGTGTGCGGGTACGGTCGAGTTCCTGGTCGACGAGCAGGGTCGGCACGTCTTCATCGAGATGAATCCACGCATCCAGGTCGAGCACACCGTCACCGAGGAGATCACCGACGTCGACCTGGTCGGTTCACAGCTGCGGATCGCGTCGGGCGAGTCGCTCGACGACCTGGGCCTGAGCCAGGACAACCTGCAGATCCGTGGCGCGGCGATGCAGTGCCGCATCACCACCGAGGATCCCGCCAACGGATTCCGGCCCGACGTCGGCCGGATCACCGCCTACCGCAGCCCGGGTGGCGCCGGCGTACGCCTGGATGGCGGCGCGGTGCTCGGCGCGGAGGTGACGGGCCACTTCGACTCGATGCTCGTCAAACTCACCTGTCGCGGTAGGGATTTCGCGACCGCGGCGCGTCGTGCGCGACGCGCGGTGGCGGAGTTCCGCATTCGTGGTGTGGCGACCAACATCCCGTTCCTGCAGGCCGTGCTCGACGACACGGACTTCCGCGAGGGGCGGGTGACGACGTCGTTCATCGAGGACCGGCCGTGGCTGCTCACCTCCCGGTCGTCGGCGGACCGCGGTACCAAGATCCTCTCGTACCTGGCCGACGTCACCGTCAACAAACCGCACGGTGAACGACCCACCAAGGTCTATCCGCGCGACAAGTTGCCCGCGCTGGATCGTGCGACGTTGTCGTCGCCGCCGGACGGTTCGCGCCAGCGACTGCTGGACCTCGGGCCCGAGGGGTTCGCGGCCGATCTGCGCGATTCCAAGCGGCTCGGCGTCACCGACACCACCTTCCGCGATGCGCATCAGTCGCTGCTCGCGACCCGGGTGCGGACCAGCGGCCTGCTGATGATCGCGCCTTACGTGGCGGCGATGACCCCGCAGTTGCTGTCCGTGGAGTGCTGGGGCGGCGCGACCTACGATGTGGCGCTGCGGTTCCTGAAGGAGGACCCGTGGGACCGCCTCGCGCAGCTGCGTGAGGCGATGCCCAACATCTGTCTGCAGATGTTGCTGCGTGGCGCGAACACCGTCGGCTACACGCCGTACCCGACGAAGGTCACGACCGCGTTCGTCGCCGAGGCGACCGACGTGGGCATCGACATCTTCCGGATCTTCGACGCGCTCAACAACATCGATCAGATGCGCCCGGCGATCGACGCGGTCCGCGAGACCGGCACCGCGGTCGCCGAGGTCGCGATGAGCTACACCGGCGATCTGGCCAACCCGGCCGAGGACCTCTACACCCTCGACTACTACCTGCGGCTGGCCGAGCAGATCGTCGAGGCCGGCGCGCACGTGCTGGCGATCAAGGACATGGCCGGGCTGCTGCGGGCCCCGGCCGCCACCAAGCTGGTGTCCGCACTCCGCAGCAATTTCGATCTGCCGGTGCACGTGCACACCCATGACACCCCGGGCGGGCAGTTGGCGACCTACTTGGCGGCGTGGGAGGCCGGCGCGTCGGCGGTCGACGGTGCCAGCGCCGCGCTGGCGGGCACCACCAGCCAGCCCGCGTTGTCGGCGATCGTGGCCGCAGCCGCACATTCCGAGCGCGACACCGGCCTCGACCTGCAGGCCGTCTGCGACCTCGAGCCCTACTGGGAGGCGCTGCGCAAGGTGTACGCGCCGTTTGAATCGGGGCTACCCGCACCGACCGGTCGCGTGTACACCCACGAGATCCCCGGCGGTCAGCTGTCGAATCTGCGTCAGCAGGCGATCGCCCTCGGACTCGGCAACCGCTTCGAGGCCGTCGAGGAGGCCTACGCCTCTGCCGATCGCATGCTGGGCCGGCTGATCAAGGTGACCCCGTCGTCGAAGGTCGTCGGCGACCTCGCGCTCGCGCTGGTGGGGCGCGGGATCACGGCCGAGGAGTTCGCGTCCAATCCGTCGGGTTACGACATCCCGGATTCGGTGATCGGGTTCCTGCGCGGCGAACTCGGCGACCCGGCCGGCGGCTGGCCCGAACCGCTGCGCACCCTCGCCTTGGAGGGCCGCGCGGAGGCGCCGGCGATCGCCGAGGTGTCCGACGACGACTCCGCTGCTCTTGACACTCCCGGGCACAAGCGGCAGCAGACGCTCAACCGGTTGCTGTTCCCCGGTCCCACGCGGGAGTTCGATGAGCATTTCGAGACCTACGGAGACACGTCGCGGCTGTCGGCCAACCAGTTCTTCTACGGCCTGCGCTACGGCGAGGAACACCGCGTTGAACTCGAACCCGGTGTCGACCTGCTCATCGGACTCGAAGCGATCAGCGAGCCGGACGAGAAGGGCATGCGCACCGTGATGTGCATCCTCAACGGCCAGTTGCGTCCGCTGCAGGTCCGTGACCGCTCGGTCGACTCGGCCGTCGAGGTTGCCGAACGCGCCGACCGCTCCAACCCGCACCACATCGGTGCCCCGTTCGCCGGGGTGGTCTCGCTGTCGGTCGACGTCGGCGACGAGATCGCCGCCGGCGCCGCCATCGGCACCATCGAGGCGATGAAGATGGAGGCCACCATCACCGCCCCCATCGGCGGCAAGGTCGCCCGCGTCGCCGTCGGCCAGGTCACCCAGGTGGCGCCGGGTGATCTGCTCATCGAGATCGGCTGAGGCGCAAGCCCGTTCGGTGGTCGAGTAGCCGCGTGCGGTACCTAACCGGTGGTTGAGTAGCGGCGTGCGAGCTTGCGAGCCCGGCGCGTATCGAAACCTGGTGCGCGGGATCTCGATACGTCCTCGGCTGGCGCCTCGGACTACTCGATCAGCGGGGGGTTACGTCGGTGGTTGGGTAGCGGCGTGCGGTATCTAACCGGTGGTTGAGTAGCGGCGTGCGAGCTTGCGAGCCCGGCGTGTATCGAAACCTGGTGTGGGGGATCTCGATACGTCCTCGGCTGGCGCCTCGGACTACTCGATCAGCGGGGGGTTACGTCGGTGGTTGGGTAGCGGCGGTCGGTGCCTAATCGGTGGTTGAGTAGCGGCGTGCGAGCTTGCGAGCCCGGCGTGTATCGAAACCTGGTGTGGGGGATCTCGATACGTCCTCGGCTGGCGCCTCGGACTACTCGATCAGCGGGGGTTACCTCGGTGGTTGAGTAGCGGCGTGCGAGCTTGCGAGCCCGGCGTGTATCGAAACCTGGTGTGGGGGATCTCGATACGTCCTCGGCTAGCGCCTCGGACTACTCGATCAGCGGAAGGTGGTCTCGGCTGGCGCCTCGGTCTACTCGATCGGCGGAAGGTGGTCTCGAACTACCCGATCGGCGGAGGGGCGTCGTCGATGACGATGTCACAGCGGTGACGTGTGGCCGCGATGAGTCGGGCGTTGGGTTCGTCGACGTCGTCGACCCAGGCCTGCGCCTCGGCGCGGGACTTGCCGGCGGCGTGATGGCGTTCGACCAGTCGCGAACGACGCACATCGGCGGGGGCGCCGATGTAGTAGATGCGGTGCAACAGGTGCGGGAGCCTTCGCCACGGGTCATCCTCGAGCGCAAGATAATTGCCCTCCACCACGACGACGCGGGCGGCACGGCCGACGACGAGACGGGCTGCCACCGGTTCGCCCATCGAATGGTCGAAACCGGGGCAGTACACCGGACGGTCGTCGTCGGACGCGATCCGCTCGATGAGGCTGACGAACCCGTCGGCGTCGAAGGTGTCGGGAGCGCCTTTGCGATCGGAGCGCCCGAGGTCGTCGAGCACCCGGTTGGACAGATGGAACCCGTCCATCGGGACGAGCGCGCCGGTACCGACGCCGTAGGCGTCGTCGACGAGCTCCACCACCGATCGTGCGAGTGTGGTCTTGCCGGCACCTGGTGGTCCGATGATCCCGACAAGTACGCGACGGTGCTCGGTCAGCAAGGCGGGCAGGTCGGCGAGAACCGCGGGTCCACCGTCATCGTGAGGCACATCGTCGACGGTAATCGCGGGTCGTCCCGGATGACGCGGTTCGGCCCGGTTCACGCGGGTCGTCGACAACCCGCGTGGACCGAGACGAACCGCGCGCACCGAGAGGACCCGCGTGAGGCGCGCCGGGTCAGCTTGCCGGACCGAAGTAGCTGACGTCGTCGTTGCCGATGAGGTCGGGGACCGTCCAGCCATCCAGGTCGTACTCGGCCAGGCATGCCTCCGCGAGACCCTTCATCTGATCGACGCCGCCGCGGTTCTGCGCGGCGAAGAGCAACTCCGCCTTCACGTTCTCGTGGTTGCCGGAGTAGTTGCGTTCGTACAGTTCGTGTCGGCCACCGAACTCGGAGCCCACCGAATCCCACAGAGCCTTCATGACCTTCACCCGGTCGACGGCCGTGATTCCGTTGGAACCGCGGACGTACTTGTCGAGGTACGGTCGCACATCGGGACTCTTGAAGTCGGCGGCGCTCGACGGCAAGTAGATCAGGCCGGACGCCACGTCCTGCTCGATGATCTCCTTGACGCGCGGATAGCCCTGCATCATGAACATCCGATAGGTCAGGCCGTACTCCAGTTTCGGGATGACGGTGTCGCCGATCCACGGCTCCGGGTTGCGGGCCATCGCATCACTCAATGTCCAGAACAGATTTCGCCATCCGATGACCTCCCCGACCCGCGTCTGGACACCGCGGAACCCGCCGGAACCGGTGCAGTCGAGCGCCTTCATCAACAGTCCGGCGATGAAGTCGAGCTTGACCGCGAGGCGGGTGCAGCCCTGGAAGGTGAAGCGCGGCAGGAATCCCGACTGCGGGAAGAAGGCGTTGATGCGATCCACGTCGCCGTACATGAAGACGTTCTCCCAGGGGACGAGGACCTTGTCGAAGACGAAGATCGTGTCGTTCTCGTCCATGCGGCTCGACAGCGGGTAGTCGTACGGGCTACCCATCACCGAGGCCTGCTGGGTGTAGGAGGTGCGGCAGATCAGTTTGATCCCCGGTGCGTCCATCGGGACGGTGCAGATGAGCGCGAACTCCTTCTTGCGGATGGGGAGTCCGTAGTGGGCGATGAAGTTGTAATTGGTGATGGCCGAGCCGGTCGCCACCACCTTGGCGCCCGAGACGATCAGCCCGGCGTCGGTCTCCTTCTCCACCTTCATGAACACGTCGCCGACCTCATCCGGCGGGAGTTGGCGATCCACGGGCGGATTGATGATCGCGTGATTCCAGTACAGAACCTTCTCCTGGGATTCCCGGTACCAGCGTTCGGCATTGGCCTCGAACGGCGCGTAGAGGTCCTTGTTGGCGTGCAGGGTGCCCAGGAAGCTGGCCTTGTAGTCGGGTGAGCGACCCATCCACCCGTAGGTCATGCGCGCCCATTCGGCGATCGCGTCGCGCTCCTTGACGAGGTCATCCGAACTCGTCGGCGCCTTGAAGAACGGCATCGTCACCCCGCCGTTGCCGGTGTCGGTCGGGGCGGTCACCGTATCCTTGTGCGGCCCTTCGTGCATCGAGTCGTACAGGCGTGCGGTCATCCGCACGGGGTTGCGGAAGGCGGGGTGGGTGGTGACGTCTTTGACTCGCTCGCCATGCAACCAGATCTCACGTCCGTCGCGGAGGGATTCGATGTACTCGTCGCCCGTCATCGGGCGCGACGCGAAGTTGCGGGCCTGATTCGCCGGTGACTCGGCAGCCGGGTTCGTCTGCGGGGCATCGGTCTCGGGTCGCTCGATGGTGGTCATGATTGATACCTCTTTCTGATCGATTGATCGACAGTGCTGATGAATGATGCCGGTGATGAATGACGCCGGTGACTAACAGATCGGTATGAAAGGTCAAGCGGGCTGGTCGGTTCGCGTGAGGTGGAACGGTGTGAAGGTCGTGGCCGAGTCGAACCAGCCGGAGTGTGGGTCGTCGGCGCACAGCGTCCAGAGCGAGTTGACCGAGGGTTTGCCGAGATCGTGAAAAGTGCTGCGGTAGTAGAGTAATGGTGGCTTTCCGCTGGCCTGCGCGTCGACGATCTCGCCGATGAAGATGACGTGGTCGCCGCCGTCGTAGCTGCGCCAGGGTTGGCAACTGAGGGTCGCCGCGGCACCGCAGAGGACGGGTGCGGTGGGGCCGTCCGCCCATCGCGGTCCGGGTGTTGCCGGGCGCCCGGCGAAGTGCATCGCGATGTCGAGTTGATCGGCCGCCATGATGTTCACGGCGAACGGCTGGTCGTGTAAGAAGCCGCAGGCCTTGGACTTTCGCGTCAACGTCACCTGGCAGAGCCGGGGTTCCAGAGAGACGGCCGTGAACGCGGTGACGGTTGCGCCGTGCGGTTGCCCGTCGGCGTTTCTGCAGGTGATCACGGTGACGCCGCTGGCGAACTGGCCGAACACGTTCTGCAAGGCCTTGCGTTCCATGGTGGGCCTCCTTCCTCATCGGGCAGAATGTGATGTAGAACATAGGTCGGCCGTGGCGGTGTGACGATCCGCCGAACGCGACGGTGAGCCGGATAGCGCGGCGAACCGTCGAAGCGCGGAAGAACCGGCGGCCGTGAGGAGTGAGAATGAGCCGACTCGAGCAGATGCGCATTCCCGGCGAACCCGACTGGGATGCCGCGTCGGCCGCGGTGTCCGATGCGTACTTCCCGCACCAGCTCCACCCCCGGGAGTCGCGGAGTTCGGCGGCGCAGGCCGATGTGTCGGTGACCGTGATGGGCCCGTTGCGGATCGCACGTATCGGGTGGGGAGCGGAGGTCGCGATCCATACGGATCATCCAGGGGCCTACGGCATCAATGTCCCGCTCGGCGGTGTGTTGGAGACGCAGGTCGGGGGCCATTCGGTCGTGTCGACGAGCGGGTTGGCGACGATCAACCCGCCCGACACCCCCGCCGACATCACCCGCTGGTCGAGCACGTGCTCGATCGTCGGCGTGAAGATCGACAGAGACTTCCTCCGCCACGAGATGGATCGGGTCGGCGGTGGACCCGGCGCGACGATCCCCGATCAGCTGGATCTGCGAGCGCCGGCCGGCGAGAGCTGGTTCCGGTTGGTTCGTTCCATCGCCGCGCAGCCGGCCGACGACCCCCTGCTGGCGAACCCCTTGGTCGCGGAACAGCTGGCCGCGTCCCTCACCGATGCGTTCCTGCTCGCGGCCCTCCCCGATGATCCCCTCGACCACCATCTCCCACGCCCGCGGATCGTGACCCGCGTTCTGGACGCGCTGCGGGCAGATCCGGCCCGGCCGTGGACCGCGGCCGACATGGCCGACGTCGCCGGGGTGAGTGTCCGGCGACTACAGGAAGGTTTCCGTGAGTACGTGGGCCGTACACCACGCGACTGCCTCACCGAGATGCGCCTCGCCGCAGTGCACGACGAGCTGCGCGCCGGTGCGACGTCGGTGACCGACGTGGCGATGACGTGGGGGTTCACCCACACCGGGCGGTTCGCCGCCGCGTTCCGCCGGAAGTACGGCATGCCGCCGTCCGCGTTGTTGCGGGAGCTGTAGGTGCGGCCGGAGCTGCCCGCCTAGGTGAGCGAGGCCTGCATCCCCACCATCCGCGCACTCGCCGACCACAACGACTCCGCCACGTCGCCGCGGCGAGCGAGCGCGGAGGGCTCGATCCAGGTGATCCGGCCGCGACGAAGCGCTGCGTACCGATGGTGTCCATCGGGCGGCGATGTGCTCCCGAGGGCGAGTCGAGCGAGAGCGGTGCCTGCCTGGGCTCGCGAGTTGAGCGTCGGCGACAGGCGCCGGAGCGGGACGCCCACCGGTGTGCCCAACACCGACCACGCGGTGCGCCGCAGTCGTCCCAGGTCGCGGGCCAATCCGGTCCCGAACACCTGGCCGGGGTCGTAGGCGATTGCCGAGATGGATCGGGATGCGCTGTCCGGCAATGCGTTCAATGCGCGAACGGTGAGCACGGTGCACAACTTGGAGGCGGTGTACGCATGTTGGCCCGCCTGGGCGGGATTCGTGTGTCGGTCCGGGTCACGCTCGGGATGCGCCAGAAGTTCCGCGTCGGCGTGGCGGGGAACCGCCAGGCCCGCACCGGTCGTGGGGTCGTGGGTGCCGCTGGTGGTGAACATCATCCGGCCGCCCTCGGCGAGGTGCGGCAGGAGGAGTCGCGCGATCAGGTACGGCGCCAGATGGTTGGCGCAGAAGGTGGTCTCGATCCCGGCGGTGGTGCGAGAAGTGTCGTCGGCCAGGATGACCCCGGCGTTGAGGACCAGCGCGTCGATCCCCGGCGGGTCGAGTCTGCGCACGACGACGTCGGCGAACCGGCGGACCGAGTCGAGGTCGGTCACGTCGAGTTCGAGGACATCGCCGCGCGGGTTCGCAGGGGCTGATCTGCTGCCGACGATGAGTCGTACGTCGTCGTGTTCGGTCATCGCTCGGGCGGCCAGGGCGCCGAATCCCGACGTGGCGCCGGTCATCACAATCGTGTGCATCTGACACCTCGATTCACGAATGTCGTGCATCAAGTATGCACCCTTGGTGATTATCAATCAATGGGACGATCAATCGCTTTGACTGTCACGCTGCGAGCGTATTGTGGGTGCATGGTGACGTCTGACAAATCATTCCGCCCGCTGCGCCAGCGGCCGAGTTTCGTCCTGTCGCAGTTGGGTTTTCATTCCGACCGTACCTTCGACGAGCTGCTCGTGCCGGTGGGCGTCACCCGCCGCCAGTACGGCATGCTGCGCATCCTGGCCGACGCCGATGGCCGCACCCAGCAGGAACTCTCGTCGGTCCTGCGCGTTCATCGCAACGTGATGGTCGGCCTCGTCGACGAACTCGAGGCGGCCGGCTTCGTCGAACGACGGCGCAACCCGGCCGACCGTCGAGCCCACGCGGTCCACCTCACCGACCGCGGCCGCGCACTTCTCCCGATGGGCGAGGCCGCGTTGGACGCCTGCGACGACCAACTGTTCGGAACCCTGTCGGCAGCTGACCGCGAGACACTCGGTGACCTGCTCGCGCGGGTGGCCGACGCAGCGCACCTGCTGCCGGGCGTGCATCCCGGCTACGAGCAGGCCGGCGACGCACCGCCGAACCCGATCAGCTCCCGCGGTAGGTCGAATACGCGAACGGGCTGAGCAGCACCGGAACATGGTAGTGCCGGTCGGGATCGGCGACCTCGAAACAGATGTCGATCTCCGGGTAGAACGCCGTGATCGAGTGATCGGCGAACCAACTGCCGGTGTCGAAGACGAGGTGATGGATCCCGGCCACCAGCGGCTCGCCGTTCACCTCAGGGATCCGGCCATCCGCGTTGGTCACGCCCGACGCGAGTTCGGTGCCGGCGGCATCCTGCAAGACCACGGACATGCCGACCGCGGGCGCACCCGTCACCGCATCGAGTACGTGTGTCGACAAACCGGTCACGCGGAGACCTCCTGGGTCGCTGTGGATTCGGAGCCGTCGGCACCGAGCAGCCGCTCGAGCCGGAGGCGGTTGATCTTGGCCAGTTCGGATCGCATGACGCGGCGTTCGGTCTCGGGATCGTTGTCCAACCGGTCGGTGAGGATGGCGAGCAGTTCGTCGGCCGACTTGCCGCTCGCGCACACCAGGTAGACGTACCCGAACTTCTCCTCGTAGGCCCGATTGCCGTCGGCGAGTGCATCGAGGACCGACGCCTGCGCCCCGGCGACCCCGGCCTGCTCCCGCTCCGACGACGCGTTGTCGACCTTCCCGCCGATCCGTGGATGCCCGTCGAGGGCGGCGTCGATCTCCGCCTCCGGCAATTCCGCGAGTACCCGATCCGCCCTGTCCAACAACGACTCCCGGCTTTCGAACGGCTTGCCGGCCAGCACACGGCGAGCCCAGATCGATGACGAGCAGCACTCGAACAAGGCGTGCATCGCCTGCCGATCCGTCAGCCGTTCGAACCCGTCGAGGCCGATGCCTTCATTACGCAAATCTCATATCCCATCATGAGTGGGCGGTCGCCGGCCGGATGTCGGCTCTGCCTGCGACCACCGTAGTTCCGAACCGAGCCGCCCGCGAATCACCGACGGTGATCCGCGGGCGCGTTGCTCACGGTGTCGAGGAGTTCACCAACGATGTGGTGATCGGGTTGGCGTCGGCGACCAGGTCGCTGAAGCGGTAGTTGGTGATCTTCGCGATCTCGACCATCGCGAAGGAGCGTTCGGCGTCCTGTGGGTTCTCCATCCGCGACCATCCGGCGGCCAGGACCCGATCGAACCGATCCGCCTCGCGCGCACAGATGACCAGCGGGAATCCGAAGTGGTCCCGGTAGGACGCCGCGAGGTTGACCACGCCGGCGTGCTCGGCCTCGTCGAGGTGGGCGAGCGACTCGTGGTCGCTCGCGGTGAGCGCGCCGGTCTCGTCCTCGGCGCCGAGCGTCGGGAACGAGCGGATCAGTGCGAGTTGTTCGTCCTCGGTGCCGGCCAGCAACGACTCCTGGAAGGCGCTGCGCAGGTCGTGGGCGTCGGCGAACGGTCGCGCGTCGTAGGCGCGGTTGACGACCCAATCGACGTTGTTGACCAGGCCGCCGAACGCGTCGGCGAACTCCTCGCGCGACATCGCGTTGACGTCCTGCAGGTGAATCCGGCCGCCACCGGCGATGGCCTGGCCGCGTCCGCCGACGTGGAAGAACAGGACGTTGAGCAGTATCGCGGTGATGGCGCCCATCGTGATGCCGGCGCCGAACGGGATCTGCAGCAGGCCGGGTACCGCGTCGGCGATGCCCGGCGCGGAGACGGAGACCTCGCCGGTGGCGACGACGTCGCCGGCGGCGTCGGTGACCGTCGCGCCCGAATAGGTGCTGGTGCCGCCCTGCGAGTGCTCGACGTAGAGCCCGAGTGCCAGCGACGTGGAGACGATGATCAGGTTGCGGTGGTCGGTGAAGTCGACCTTCGACAGCGTCTGGATGCCGACCACGGCGACCGTCGCGAACAGGGTCATCGCGGCGCCACCGAGAACCGGCGCGGGGATGGCCTCGACGACGCGGGCGGCCTTCGGGAACAGACCGAGCAGGATCATGATCCCGCCTGCCGCGGCGACCACCCAGCGGCTGCGCACGCCGGTCAGCCGCACCAGTCCGACGTTCTCGGAGAATGCCGTGTACGGGAACGAGTTGAACGAGCCGCCGACCATCGTCGCGAGTCCGTCGGCCCGGACGGTTGCGGCGATGTCGTCCTGCTTGATGCGTTTCCCGACGATCTCGCCGACGGCGAAGACGCTGCCGGTGGACTCGACGGCGATGATCAGCATCACGATGATCATCGAGATGATCGCGATGGCGCTGAACTGCGGCCAGCCGAAGGCGAACGGCGGGACGAATCCGACCCAGCCCGCGTCGCCGACGTCGTCGAAGCCGGTGTCGCCCAACGCCCACGCGACACCCGTGCCGATCACCAGGCCCAGCAGCACGGCGATGGTGCCGAGGAACCCGCGCAGGAATCGTTGCAGCAGAACGATCACCGCGATGGTGCCCAGTGCGTACATCAACCAGCGGGGATTGTCCGGTTCGTGCACGTGGGTGTGTGGGTTGGTGACCGCGTCGCCGATGCCGACGGGCAGCAGCGCGATACCGATGATGGTGATGAGGGTGCCCGTGACGACGGGTGGGAAGAACCGGATCAGTTTCGAGAAGTACGGCGCGATCAGGAACGTCACCGCGCCGGCGACGATGACCGCGCCGAACACCACGAGCAGACCTTCCCGGCCGCCGCCGTTGGAGTTGGCGATCTGGATGATCGGCGCGAGCCCGGCGAAGGTGATGCCCTGCAACAGCGGGAGGCGGACACCGATCTTCCAGATGCCGACCGCCTGCATGATCGAAGCGATTCCGCAGGTGAACAGGTCGACCATGATCAGCATGGTCAGCGCTTCGCCGTCGAGGCCGATGGCGCGGGCGATCAGGATCGGCACCAGGACGGCGCCGGCGTAGAAGGCGACGACGTGCTGGAACCCGAGGACGGCGAGTTTGCCGGCCGGTGGAACCTCGTCGACGGGGTGGCGGCGTCGTTGAGCACGGGAGGGGGGAGCGGATGACGACATGGGGCGGGGACCTCGGTATGGGAGCAGGTGGTCAGAAGGAGATGAGCGCGACACTGCGCCGACCTGCTCAAATATCTCCCAGTCGGCCGGTACGTGCCACCGCGGACGCGACAAAGTTCGACGGGGTCGGCACAACGGGCTTTGTGTGATCCTCCAGATGGCGGCCCAGGCGCAACGGTGTCGAAACATCCGCGCCGTACCGTGCGGGCACCACACCTCTCGGAGGAATCCACATGCGGCTGGGTGACCTGCTGGACGACCCCGACCTCGGTCTGCGTCTGCATCATGACCCGGGGTCGGCTCGTGACATCGAGATCGACCGGGTGTTCACCACCGACCTCCCCGATCCCAGTCGCTACTTGTTCGGTGGCGAACTCGTGCTGTCCGGGCTCATCTTCCATTCAGGGGCGGCGGAGGAGTCCGATGTCTTCGTCGACGCCCTGGTGCGCAGTTCGGTGGTGGCCTTCGGCGTGGGCGAGGAGCGTTTCGGCCACGTGCCGCACCACATCGTCGACGCGTGCCGACGGCGCGGCATGCCGGTCTTCGGGGTGCCCGAGGCCGTGTCGTTCAGCCGCGTCACCGACCACGTGGTGGCCCGATACGCCGCCGACCGCACCGCGGAACTCACGTCGAGCCTGTCGCGGCAGCGCCGGTTGCTCGACTCCGTGGCGTCGGGTCATGCGCTGGACGGGATGGCGGCCGAGTTGGTCGCCACCACCGGGGTCGCCTGCTGGGTGATCACCGTGACCGGACGACAGGTGGTGGCCGTCGCCGGCGGAGGACGGACACTGTCGGCAGAGGTGATCGACGAGATAACCGCCAAGGCACTGTGCACCAATGTGTTTCCGGTTGCGGTGGGTGAGATGACGCTGATGAGGATCGGATTCGCACCGGCCCGTCGCGCGGGCGGTTGGTTGCTGGTGGTGGGACGTCATCTCACCGAGCTGGGGCCCCAGGTGCTCGCGGCCTTCGAGGAGTTCGCGGCGATATGCGCGCTGGTGCGTGCCCGGGAACGCGAGGCCTCGCGTGTGGGGGACCAGATCGGCGATCGTCTCGCCGAACACGTTGCCGGCGAGGCGAGTTCGGGCCAGGTCGACGACGCGCTCGACGACGCCGGTCTCGGGTCGGCATCGACCTGGATCGTGGTGTCGGCCGATCTGGGTGATCGGCCCGACCACTATCCGATGGTCCGTGCGGCCCTACGTGATTCGCTACTCGAATCGGGCCGGGGCACGGTCGGACAGCCGCGCGGGGCGGAGTTGATCGCCGTGGTCGACGGGGCCATCAGCGGTGACGTGTTGGAGTCGACATTGCGTGCGCACCTGGGTCGATTGACCCCGATCCTGCGCGGCACGCTCGACGTCGGGATCAGCGACCCGGTCGGCCGAACGCGGCTGTCCGGGGCGCTCGCCCTCGCACGGCGGGCTCGGTCGCTGCCCGCCATGGGGGTGGGTGCCGACCACGTGGACCGGCGTGTGCGGGTGAGCGGTAGTGGCCCTCTTGCGTCGGGGGCGGCGATCCTCGCGATGCTGCCCGATGCCGTTCGAACCACCTTCGTCGGCCTCGTGCTGGGGCCGCTGTCCGACGGCGACGATCGTTCCGCCGCAGACCTGCTGCGAACGCTGACGGTCTTCCTGGACGAGGATTGTTCGTGGAACCGAACGGCCGCGCGGATGCATCTGCACGTCAACACGGTTCGCTACCGGGTGTCGCGCATCGAGGCACTCACCGGTCGCGACCTGTCGACGACGGCGGACCGGTCCGACTTGTTCCTGGCGATCGCATGCCTGCCGGGTCGTTCGGCTGTCCGGCGGCAGGACCCGCGGTAGGTTGTCGACGATGATCATGGGTGCGGTATTGGCTGCTGGGGCGGGAACACGGTACGGAGGGCCGAAGGTCGCTGCCGAGCGGGGGGATTGGTTGCGTCGAGCGGTCGCGGCCCTGTCCGACGGAGGCTGCGACGAGGTGTTGGTGGCGATGGGCGCGTCGATCGTGGAGCCACCGACGCGAGCGACGACACTCGTGGTAGCGGACTGGGCCGACGGGATGGGCGCGACCGTCCGGGCCGTCGTCGCCGAAGGCGAGCGACGCGGCGCCGACGCCGTGGTCATGGGCGTCGTCGACACACCTGACGTCGGGGCGGACGTCGTGCGCCGCGTGCTGGCCGTGGCCGACGGTTCACGAACGGCGCTCGTGCGCGCCACCTACGGGTCGCGGCCGGGACATCCGGTGTACCTGGGAGCCGAGCACCTGCGTGGCGTCCGAGCGGTGGTCTCCGGGGACGTCGGTGCCCGCCCGTACCTCGACAGCCACCGCGACATGCTCATCGACGTTGAGTGCGGTGATCTGGCGACGGGGCTGGATCACGACGAGCGGTCGTGATCGTCTCGAAGGGCCGCCCTTCGTGACCCTTCGTGACGCTCGCAAGCTCGCTCCTCAGGGGTCGGGGGACGCTCGCAAGCTCGCTCCTCAGGGGTCGGGGGACGCTCGCAAGCTCGCTCCTCAGGGCGGCGCGCTCGCAAGCTCGCTCCTCAGGGAGCGGGGGTCACCGTTACCCCGAGCATGCCGGTGGCGAACCGCGTCACCGGCCCGACGGCGGCGTCGAACGCCTCCGCATAGCCGTCCCTGGCGCGGCCCCGCAATCGCGCCACGTCACCTTCGGGGATCAGCTCGACGACCGCGACCAGTTCGCCCGTCGTGGGGATACAGACGGCCCAGACGAAGCGGCTCTCGTCGGCCCAGCCGGTGTCGGCGGCCGTGACATAGCCGGCGGGGTCGTCGACCCCGAGATCGGACAACGCCGGGACGTCGGTGATCCGGTCGTCCGCACGAAGCGAACGCAGATACCACGTCCCGGCGTTGATCTCGACAGGCTCCACGGTCGGAGTACTCGTTCCGTGTGGTCCCTACTTGAGTTCGAGCAGCACGGTGCCCTGGGTGACCGGGGCACCGGCCTCCACGGCCAGCCCGGTGACCACGCCGTCCTTGTGGGCGGTGACCGGGTTCTCCATCTTCATGGCCTCCAGCACCACGACCAGCTCGCCCGCGGAGACCTGCTGGCCCTCCTCGACGGCGACCTTCACGACGGTGCCCTGCATGGGCGCTGCCACTGCGTCACCGGAGACGGCGGCATTGCCACCCTTCTTGCGGGACCGGGCCTTCGGCTTCTTGCGGACCACGCCGTTGGCGCCGCCGCCACCGCCGCCGAGCGCGAGGTCACCCGGCAGCGAGACCTCGACGCGCCGGCCACCGACCTCGACGACGACGTTCTGCCGCGGCAGCGACTCGTCGTCCTCGATCGGCTCACCACCGGTGTACGGCTCGATCGGGTTGTCCCAGTCGGTCTCGATCCACTTGGTGTAGACATCGAAGGTCTCGACGCCGTTCTCGTCGGTGTGGCCGTGGAAGGCCGGGTTCTCGACGATGTGGCGATGGAACGGGATGACCGTGGCCAGGCCCTCCACATGGAACTCGGCGAGTGCACGCGCCGAGCGCTCGAGCGCCTGCTCGCGGGTCTCGCCGGTGACGATCAGCTTGGCCAGCATCGAGTCGAACTGCCCACCGATGACGTCGCCGGCGACCACACCGGAGTCCACGCGCACACCGGGGCCGGTCGGCTCCTTGTACACGGTGACCGGTCCGGGCGCGGGCAGGAAGTTGCGGCCGGCGTCCTCGCCGTTGATGCGGAACTCGAACGAGTGCCCGCGCGGGGTCGGGTCCTCGGAGATCTCCAGCTTCTCGCCGTTGGCGATGCGGAACTGCTGACGGACCAGGTCGATACCCGAGGTCTCCTCGGTGACCGGGTGCTCCACCTGCAGGCGGGTGTTGACCTCCAGGAAGGACACCAGGCCGTCGCTGCCGACGAGGAACTCGACGGTGCCGGCGCCGTAGTAGCCGGCCTCCCGGCAGATGGCCTTGGCGGACTCGTGGATCTTGGTGCGCTGCTCGTCGGTGAGGAACGGCGCGGGGGCTTCCTCGACCAGCTTCTGGAAGCGACGCTGCAGCGAGCAGTCGCGGGTGCCGGCGACGATCACGTTGCCGTGCTGGTCGGCGATCACCTGGGCCTCGACGTGACGGGCCTTGTCCAGGTAGCGCTCGACGAAGCACTCGCCGCGACCGAAGGCGGCGACGGCCTCGCGGGTGGCCGACTCGAACAGGTGCGGGATCTCCTCGATGGTGTAGGCCACCTTCATGCCGCGCCCACCGCCGCCGAAGGCCGCCTTGATGGCGACCGGCACACCGTGTTCCTTCGCGAATGCGACGACCTCGTCGGCATCCTTGACCGGGTCCTTGGTGCCCGGCGCCATCGGCGCGTCGGCCTTGAGTGCGATGTGGCGGGCGGTGACCTTGTCACCCAGGTCGCGGATGGACTGCGGCGACGGCCCGATCCAGATCAGCCCGGCGTCCAGCACCGCCTGGGCGAAGTCGGCGTTCTCCGAGAGGAAGCCGTAGCCGGGATGGATGGCGTCGGCGCCGGACTTGGCGGCGGCGTCGAGGATCTTGTCGAAGACCAGGTAGGACTCGGCCGAGGTCTGGCCACCCAGGGCGAACGCCTCGTCGGCGAGCTTGACGAACAGCGCGTCGGCGTCGGGCTCGGCGTAGACGGCGACACTGGCCAGACCGGCATCTCGAGCGGCCCGGATGACCCGCACCGCGATCTCGCCGCGGTTGGCGATGAGGACCTTGGAAATACTGTTCGCAGAGGGACTTGGCACTTGTTCTCCTGGGCGTCGTGGTGCTCCGCGGAGCGCCACTGGCGGTCATGACTTACATCACGCGACTGGTTCCCGCTCGCCCGGCCCGGTGTGCGGCCGAACGAGTGAGGCACGACACTCGAGTCTAAGCATCACGCGTTCAGGGCAATACCCTAGCCCACCGATCAATCGTTCGGTCGACCCGTGCCCGGTTACTCGTGAGTATGAAAAACGCTGGTGTCGCCGAGTTCTCGGACAAGCTTCGCAAAATCCTGCAGATAGGTCCGCACAGGCCTCTTCTCGGTGCCCGTCGGCGGGTTCGCGTCGTTCGACGGAGTGGGATGGTTCACATCGTCTCGCGACGTTCCGGGCCCTTCCACGGACCTCGATTCCGGGGGAAAACGTGCGGACACACGCATTCCGCCAGGCGTCCGGTTGATCCAGATGTAGACCTCGTGTGGTGCGTAGCTGTGGCTGCGCAGCACCTTCGCCCGGCCGGCGTCCGCTTCGGCGGCTCCCGGCGCGTACCGGGTGTCGATGAACGAGATCACGAACAGCGGTTCGCCCCGGTGGCCGAGCAACTCGGCAACCCGTAGGAACGGCAGGCTCGCACCCTGGCGCGACCGTTTGAGTTCGGCGGTCGCCCGCACGACCGCCTGGTCGAATGTCGGTGTGTCGGACACGTTGAGCGTGAACGGGGCGACCGCGACGAACCAGCCGAGCGCGGTCAGCCACCGCTGATCGTCGCGGGTGTGCCGTGGCAGCACACACCGGAACTCGGGATCGCCGGTGTGGTGGTGATAGATCAGCGCGAATGCGGCCAGCACCCCAGCGGTGACGGTTCCGCCGGCCTGCGAGCACACCGCGGTGAACCGATTGGCGGCGTCGTCATCGAGGAGCAATCCGTAGAGCGACTCCTGGGCCACCGCGGACTCGTCGCTCGGGTCGGGCGCCGGGGCGTCGAGTTCCGCGCGGTCGATCCGGCGAACGGCGGCGTCGACATCGAAGGCCGGCATCCCGCCACGACCGGACCGCAGGAAGTCTCTCCACGTCCGCACGGCGGGGTGATCGGCGCCGGTCTGGTCGGCGAGCCGGCGTTCCTGGGCGCTGAAGTCGACGTAGCTGCCGACCTCGGCCAGCTCCGGTGGCTTCTGGCGGCGCGCAGCGCGGTACAGGGTGACCAGCTCAAGCTGGGCCATGATCAGCGAGTAACCATCGACCAGCGAGTGATCGGCGGCGAACAGCAGCGTGAAGGACGATTCGCGGCCGACGGTGGCGAACATGTACGCCGGCCAATGCAGTGGCGCGGTCGCCCGGTCGAAGGACCCGGCGATCTGCTCGACGAGCGGTCCGGATTCGGTGTACCAACCGATCCGGCCCATCTTCAGCTTCACCGTGCCCGGATCTGTGCTGAGTCGCGCGAGACCGTCACCCCGGATGATGACATGGCTGCGCAGCACCTCATGGCGATCGATCCACTGCATGAGGGTGGCGCGGATCGCCGGTATCGACAGCGGTTCGTCGAACTCGATGGCCAGGCCGAGCCACGATTCCCGCCCGCCTTCACGGCGCGTCCGAAGTCGATATTCGAACGCGGCACGCAGATGCTGTTCGTGGTTGTGCGATGTGAGGCGGGAGTCACGGCTCCACGCGCCGAGCCCGCCCGGGACATAAGGCGTCCACTCGACGAGTCCGCCGGGTTCGACGGGTTCGTCGCGAATCTGGACGAACTTCATGTCGAACGTGCTGGGGTACCGGGTCCGTCCCCGGTCTGGGTGCGCACCTGGCTCTTGATCCGGGCGAGCATCCCGGCCATCCCACGCAGACGCAGCGGACTGACCGCGGAGTCCAGGCCCAACGCATGATAGAAATCGGCCGGCACGGCGAGGATCTCCTCGGCCGACGCCCCGTCGAGACCCTGATGCAGGATCGAGGCGAACCCGCGCGTGGTCGGTGCCTCCTGAGGGGCCGTGAGGTACAGCCGGACGCTGTCGGTGTCGGCGGCGTCGACCGACAGGAAGACCGGGGACTGGCACTCCGGCACCGGCTCCATCGACTCCTCGTGCAGGTGCTCCGGCAGGTCCGGCAACTCCCGCGAGAACTCCAGCAGCAGGGTCACCCGGTCCGAGTCACCGACCGCGCCGAAGTCGTCGACGATCTCCGCGAGGGCGGCGGGCAGCGTCATGTCGATGCCGGTGCGGCACCGGGCTCGGGGCCGATGGCGATCGGCACCCGGACCGCATTGCCCCATTCGGTCCACGACCCGTCGTAGTTGCGGACGTTCTCGAAGCCCAGGAGGTGGGTCAGCACGAACCAGGTGTGGCTCGAGCGCTCCCCGATGCGGCAATACGCGATCGTCGGGGTCGCGGCATCGAGATCGGCGTAGATCTCCTCGAGTTCGGCCTTGCGGCGGAACCTGCTGTCCGGTGCGGCGGCCTTCGCCCACGGGATGGACACCGCGGTCGGGATGTGCCCGCCGCGGAGCGCACCTTCCTCCGGGTAGTCCGGCATGTGGGTCCGCTCACCCGTGTACTCCTGCGGGGAACGCACATCGACGAGCGGTTCGCGGCCGAGGGCCTCGAGGACCTCCGGGGCGAACGCACGGATACGGGAGTCATCCCGTTCGACGACCGGATAGTCCGAGCGCGGGTATTCGGGGACGTCGAAGGAGGTGTCGCGGTCCTCTGACATCCACGCGTCGCGGCCGCCGTCGAGCAGACGCACGTCCTCATGGCCGAACAGGGTGAAAACCCAGAGCGCGTAGGCGGCCCACCAGTTGCTCTTGTCGCCGTAAATGACGATGGTGTCGTCGCGCTCGATCCCCTTGCTGCGCATCAGCTCGGCGAACTGCTCGCCGTCGATGTAGTCACGCGTCACCGGGTCGTTGAGATGCAGATGCCAGTCGATTTTCTGGGCGGTGGGGATGTGGCCGATGTCGAACAGCAGGACGTCCTCGTCGGACTCGACGATCTTGAGCCCCTTGGCGCCGAGATGCGCTGACAGCCACTGGGTGCTGACGAGACGCTCCGGGTGCGCGTAGTCGGCGAACGCCGGATTCGGATCGGTCTCCACGCTCAACTGAGGTCCCCTTCGTGAGTTGTCGTCGGTCCGCGACTGGGCTGTGCTGCGGACCCCCCGACGTGCGGTCTACCGCACACGAGCCTACCCACAGTCGAGTTGCGACGGGGCGCAGGCTCCGGCGTGCAGACGATCGGTCACGAGGCCGAGCACGTCGGTCATGGTGTGCAACGCCCGGACGGTGTGCGGGTACCGCGCCCGAAGATGGATGCCGTCGGCGTCACGCCAGAACCAGAACTGCGCCGCATCAGTTCTACGGGTGCTCGAGATCTGGCGCACCGGGACCGTGGGCGGTAACCCCAGCCGGCGATAGTCGACATAGGACATCATGAAGACGTCCTGGCGCGCGGCGCGCAGCAGATCGGCAAACGCCGAGTAGACCGGGGTGAGGCCCATGTGGGCGAGGGGGAGGGCCTCACCGAGTCGAGCGGTGTTGGTGCGGACCGCGGTGTCGTGATCGCCGTTGGTGCTCAACCGGATCGGCGCATTGCCCACCAGCCATCCGACGACCCGACGATCGGCCGCCGAATGGCGTGTGTGCACCGGCAGGATGGTCGGCAGTTCGGCGGGCCCACCCGATCGGTGCACCGCGTCGGCGACCGCGGTCAGCAGTGCGGGATAGGTGCGGGCGCCCGCCGCCCGGACGCGGTCGTCGAAACCTGCCGCGTCGTCGGCGTCCAGGAGTGTGCGGATCGCGGTGTGTACCTCGGCGGTGTCGCCCGTGCCGAGGCCGAGGTCCAGTGGGAACTCGGGGACCGTCCAACCATTGGTGCCGAGAAAATCGCCCCACTTGCACAGACGCGGGTCGTCGGCCGGTACATCCGGTGCGGCCTCCTCGGCGGCGCGGATGTCGAGAAAGCTGCCGGGACGATCCACGGCAGCACCGTCGAGGTCGTCGACGAGGTCGGACGCGATGACCGCCAATGAGTAGGCGTCGACGAAGCAGTGGTCGAAAGCCAGTACGACGGTCGTCGACATCGGTCGGCGGACCGCGGCGAGATAGTGGCCGAGCGGGGCGAACGGTGTACACGCTGCCGCGATCTGAGTCAGGCAGGTGGCGGTGAGCGTGTGGGGGGATGTGTCCCCGCCGTCGCGGGCGGTCGCGGGTATCGGCTCGACGCCGACGGAATCCGCGTCCAATCGCCACCGCCGGTAGCCATCGCCATCGGGGACGAAGTGGCATCGCAGCACCTCGTGCCGGTCCAGGAGCGACCGCAGGCTCGCGGTCAGCCGCTCGATCCCGACCGAGCCGGGCAGCTCGACCGTCAGCGCGAGCCAGCCCGCACTTCCGTTACGGCGCATGGCATCGAGATGGAACTGCTCGTTCTCCGACGGCGGTGTCGGCACCGGTATGGCGGGAGCGGTAGCGCAGAGTTGCCATCGGGTGAGCGCACCCGGCTCGATCTCGACGGACCCGACGTCGCACAGTTTCACGTGCTCACCTGCACCGGCGGGCCGACCAGCACCTCACTGTCGTCACCGGCCGCATACGCAGTGATCCATCGTTCGATCGAATCGATGTAGCGATCGAATGATGTTCGTGCCGTGGCATTGTCCGGTATGTGGCCGTCGAGCACGAGGTGGTCGGCGTAGCGCGTGAGCCATGTGTTGGCGTTCTTCGTCTCGCCCACCGCCTGGAAGCACGTAAGCTTCTGCAGCGCCGGGTCATCGTTGCCGGGGATGCGGCGGAAGTCGATGTAGGACACCATCTGTGGCGAACCCGGCGTCGGCACATAGCTGCCGTCGCCGGCCAGCAACGCAAGCACCACATGGACCGGCAGACCCGCCAAGTCGCGCGCGCGGGCGACCGCTGCAGTCGCGGTGGCGACGAGTCCGCCGAAGGCGACCCCCGACGGTATCGCGAAGGCGACCGGGGCGAAGTTGCACAGCCACCCCTGGGTGTCGAGGGTGTCGGCACTGCGGGTGGACAGCACGGTTGCCGTGAAGAACCGCTCGACGCCGAGCAGTTCGCGTTGCGCCGCGGCGAGTGCGGCATAGAGGACGCCGGCCATCGACGCGCCGTCGACCGCCCTTCGCGCGTCGATCGCGGCGAGGTGATCGGCGTCGGCCAGCACGCGTTGCACCGGCAGGGCCGGGGCGAGTTCACCATCGGCGAGCCCGAGGTCGAACGGGAAGCCGGGCACGCGACGGTCATGATCGGACAGGATCTCCCGCCAGATCCCGACCCGCGGGTCGCCGGGATCGACCGACCGGGCCACCTGTGCCTCGGCGCGGATCAGGTCGCCGAACCCGCCGGCGGTCGGCGCAGCGGGTTCGCCCCCGTCACGGATCGAGCGGTAGAGCCGTGCGATCTCGGCGACGCCCATGAACTGCGAGTATCCGTCGGTATGGGAATGATCGCAGGCAGTGTAGAAGGTGAATCGGTTGCCGTCGTCCACAGCGCCGAAGATGATTCCGGGCATCACGTCGAAGTGGGCCTCCGAGACCACCCGGTCGATCACATGGGCCAGGACGTCATCGGCCGCGACGGCGTCGCCGATCTCGACCGTGACGTAACGGGTCGCTTCGGCCGGCGCAACTGCCCGGAAGGGGCCGTGCTCGTCGGCCGGGTACATCGCGCGCAGTTCCTCGTGGCGCCGGGTGAACAGCGTCAGGGCCGCCGCCATCGCGTCGCGGTCGAGCGGTTCATCGAAAACGGTGACGCTCGTCGCCGTTCCGGTGTGCGGGGCACCACGCTCGCGCTTCTCCAGGCACGCACGTACGTGGTCCTGCTGCAGGAAGCTGAGACCCTCGGTTGTGCGCACCGCCTCGGACGCAGCACGGTCGGGCTCGGCGAGGCGCCACTCGACGGTGCTACCGCCCACGAGCGGCGCGCGCAGGATCGGGACGCGGCTCATCGGGCCTATGACGGGCTCGACGCGTCGGCGGTGACCTGGGCGTAAGCGAGGTCACCGTCGGCGATGACGACCTTCAGGATCTGCTGGAACGTGGAGATGAAGCGGTGCACACCCTCCGCCTCGGCTCCGGTGGGGAACCGGGCCGAGATGTTGGTACCGCCCGGCACCCGATTGATCCAGAAGTAGACCTCGTCGGCGGCGCGGGTCGCGCTGCGCAATACCCGGGCCTGCCGTCGATCCCAGTCGTCGGCGCCCTCGGCGTGACGCAGGTCGATGTAGGACACGACGAATCCCGGTGGCGTGGTGTCCCCGCCGATCAGGTCGGCGACCGGCGTGAACGGGGCGGCACCTACCTTGCGGTAGTCGGCGGCACTCGAGGCGATCGGCCCGATCGCCTCCCGGAACGTGGTCGCGTCCTGCGGTCGCAGGTGCACTGGGATCAGACCGACGAACCAGCCGGCGGCCTCGCCCCACTTCACCTCGCTGCGGGTGTGGATGGGATTGAGGAAGCGGAGATCGCCGTTGCCCGACAGCCGGGACGCCGTCATCGACAGCGCGGTGTAGATCCCGGCCTGCATGTTCGCGCCGGCATCCTTGCACAACGCGTGGAAGGCCTTGGTCTCCGCAGCATCGAGCAACCACGACGACAGGGTCGCCTGGTAGCCGTGATCGGGTGTCCGTTCGGCGACGATCGCGGGTGCCGCCGAGCCCGTTGCTGCGATCTGGGCCGGGAAGGCCGGCATCGGCGTCGGCTGCGGCGAGTCGGGGTCGGCAGCGGCGAAGAACTGACTCCACAGCGCGACCGCGGCGTCCGTATGGCGGATCTGATCGCCGATTTCGCGTTCCGCGTCGGAGAAGTCGACGTAGCTCCCGAACTCCGGCAGATTGTCGTGCTCGCCCCGAAGCGCAGCTTCGTAGATGGCGGTGAGTTCCTTGATCGCGAACACCTGCGTGTAGGCGTCCATGACCGTGTGGTCGGCGGCGAACACCAGGAGGAAGGCATCCGCGCGGTCCTCGAGATCGACGGTCACCGCGATGCAGTGGGGCCACGCGAGTGGGCTCACGGTCGTGTTGAAGTACTCGTTGATCTGCTCGAACACCTCGGTGCTGGCCAGATTCTCACCCATCGGCCGGGATGTCACCGAGATGGCGTCGGCGGGAACCGTGGTCCGGCGCAGCCGGTTGTCGTCGTCGGCGATCACCGAGCTGCGGAACGCTTCGTGGCGTGCATACCAGCGCCTCATCGTGCCCGCGAGGGCGTCGTCGTCGAGGGGCAACTCGATCAGGAACGCGGTACCGATCCACTGGCTGTACCAGGCGTCCCCCTCGGCGGCGGCGCGGGTGGCGTGCTCGACGTGCATGTAGGACAGGCGGCGTGGGTCGTCGGTCCACGCCGCAGGGTCAGCCTCGGGTACCCAGGCGGTCAGTGACCCTGCGGGCAACGGATAATCGGCAAGCTCGGTGTACTCCATGAGAACTCCTTCCGGAGCGTTGTCACGGTCGGGTCGGCGTCGTCACAAGCCGTGTGCGGTTGGTCTTCTGGTCGGATGTCTGAAGATGGACAGCAGGATCGGTCAGTTCAGTGCTGCGTCGATGAAGGGCCAGCTGCGATGGAGCTGGTCAACCCAATAGGGCCACGAGTGCGTGCCCGGGTCCTCGTAGCGGAACGTTGCGGGGATTCCCTGGGCGTCGAGTTGCGCTTGGAGATTTCTTGTGCACCATAGCGATCCCACTTCGATCGCACCACCCACGAGCTGCCGGTCGGTGGGGTTCGAATTGCCCGGGTAGCCGGGTGCGTCGTATTCGCCCGACCGGCCGGTGCCCGTGGAGACGTAGACGGCGCTGCCGCGCAGTCCGCCCGATCGCTGTAGGACGTCGTGGGCCGCCCAGTCGGGGTCGTTCGGGGGACCCCACATGTTGTCGGGGTTGCCGCCGAAGGCCGAGACGATGCCCCGCGGGTACGCCTGACCGGCGGGACCGGTGGTGGTGTAGCAGCCGCTGAACGCGGCGACCGAGTCGTAGAACCCGGGGTTGCGCGCGGCGAGGGTCAGACTCGACCCGGCGCCCATCGACAGCCCGGATATACCGCGGCTGCCGTTGCCGTCGAAGCGGGCCTCGAGCAGGGGTGGGAGTTCTTTGGTCAGGAACGTCTCCCACTTGTACCGGCCGAGTTCGGGATCATCGCGCTGCCAGTCCGTGTAGAAACTGCCGTTGCCGGCGATCGGCATTGCGACGGTCACGTTCTTGTCGGCGAAGAACTTGTCGGCGTCGGTCTTGATCAGCCAGATGCTGTTCTCTTCGGACTCTTCGCCGAGTCCGCCGAGCATGTACAGGAACGGCCGTGGGCCGTCGGAGTCTCTGGGGACGAGTAGTTGGACCTTGATGGTCTTGTCCATCGAACCCGAGTGGACGTAGGCCGCGAGCCGCGTGGGTCCCTCGCGCACGATCCGTTCGATGCGGGATTCGCTCGGGGCCGCGGATGCCGGGGCGGAGACACCGATGAGGCTGATGGCGGCGGACGCGGCGACGGCCAGGCAGGTGATCACCGCGACGAACGAGCGGGACCCGCCCGTGTCCCTACGCGCTGTGCGCGCAAGTGAATTCGCCATCAATACCCCTCTGCGCTTCGTCCGCCCGATTTGCGAAACTCGGACGATCCATCGTCGTTATTAGTTTGCAACAGAAAGTAACAGAGTCCGGCGGCAGTGCCGGTTCAGTGAGGAATGTCACCACGCCGACGTGGGCAAACCCCAACGGGCACATTCCTTCTCGACGCTCTCCCGTAGCTCTGTCGAGGACGGGAACGCTACCGGGTCCAGCCCGGACACCGCGATCGTGACCGTTTCGCCCGTGTCGTGAAACCACGACGCGAGTCCTCCGCGCAACCGCGCCAAGCGCTCTCGGCTGACGCCCTGTGTGGTGGCCCGCGACGCGAACGCATCGACACGGGAGGGAACGCCGAGCCCGGCGAACAGGGGATCGACGACGCCGCCGTTGGACGCGAGGGCCAGCGGCGTCGCGGCGTTGCGGCTGAGTGTGCCGACGACGCCGTCGGGCAGCGCCTGCATGAGTGGCTGCAGCCGCGAGAGGCGGCTCGACTGCGCGGCCGCATCGACGTAGGTCTGTTTGGCCTGCCGGCGGATCGCGGTGAGGTCGCGGTCGCGGCTCCACTCGGCCGGCAGGTCGAGGGTCACCCCGGTCGTCGAGTTGGCGCGGGTGTCCTCGGTTTCACGGAGCGACATCGGCACCGAGACCCGGACGGTGTCCTCCCAGCTCGCCCGGCCGGCCGCGACGACGAGCCCCACCACGATCGCGGAGAACAGCGCGTTGTTCGAGCCGTCGTGGGTGGCGACGGCCGCTCGCCAGTCGTCGCCCGGGATGGCGACGACCGCCAGAGGGGTGCGGATCGGTTTCTCGGCACGGAGTTGCTCGTCATCGGGCATGGGCGGTGCCGGGATGGATCGTGACGTGACGGGCTCGGTGGCCTGCTCGGCGGAGGCACCGCGCGCTCCCCAGGTGTCGCGGGCCAAGGCGGCGAGGTTGATGCCGATGGCGGACGCCTGGCCGATGGCGTCGCGGACGTCGTCGAGGAGGGCCGCGGGCTTCGGCTCGTAGCGTGGGTGGTGGCCCTCGGTGATGGCCTGCATCACCGCGCGTCCGCCCAGCCAGCCGTCGCCGACCGCATGCGACGAACACAGCGTCACCATCCCGCCACCGGAGGCCAACGGGGCTGCGCGCAACTCCCAGACGGGTCCCTCGGCCAGGTCGAAGCGGACCTCGGCGGCCCGTTCGATCCAGTCGACGATCGCGTCCTCGTCCATTTCGTCGTCGAGATACGTGCGCCCGGCAGCTGTGGGCTCGGCGGTCCAATAGTCCCTGGCGAAAGGGATTCGGCTGCGGTGCAGTCGCCGACTGATCGGGCTCGCGAGCAGACGGCGACCGATCTGTTCGAGTTCGTCGGCGCTCAACGGCTCGGTCAGGCGCCAGATCGCCTGACTGAGCACCGGGACCCCGAAAGCACGGTCCATCCGGATGAACAGATCGTCGTCGTGAGTGGTGCGCTCGACGTGAGTGGTCACAACCGACAGGGTAGCCATGCCTCACCCTCGCGGCAGTGCCACGGCCGGTCAGCGCCAGAGGGACGTGACGTCGATCCCGACCGCACCGAGGAGCCGGTGGACGGTCGGCAGCCCGATGCCCAGGACCGACGACGGATCGCCGTCGACGGCGTCGACGAACCACCCGCCACGCCCGTCCAAAGTGAACGCACCCGCGACGGCCAACGGTTCACCGGTCGCGACGTAGGCGTCGACGGTCGCGTCGTCGATGTCGGCGAACCGGATCGTGGTCGATGCGGCGGCATGCGCGGCATCGCTGACCGCGCCGGCCCGGACTCGGGTCACGCAGTGGCCGGTGATCAGTTCCGCCTCGCGACCGCGCATGCGGCGCCACTGCGCCCGCGCCACGTCCTCGGTATGCGGTTTACCACTGAGCCGTCCGTCGAAGAACAGCATCGAATCGCAGGTCAGGACGACGGCATCGGTGGGCGTGGCATCCTCGGCGAAGAGTGCGGCGACCACGGCGTCGGCCTTGGCCTGCGCGAGGCGGACCACCACGTCGTCCGGTGGAAATGCCGCCAAGGTCGCCAACAGCGCGTCCTCGTCGACATCGGAGACGAGCACCCGCGGGTCGAGTCCGGCGTCACGCAGCACCCGTAGTCGGGCCGGTGACGCCGACCCGAGGATCACCGCGGGAGCGGTCACCACCTCTGGTTCGTGAAGCTGCCGGGGGCACCCCAGATCGGCCGCAACAGGTCGACGGGCCGCCCCCAGTCGTCACGCGGACCGGTCTCGGCGGGACCGGGCTCACCCGACCCGGCCGCGGCGGCGACGACCGCCACCAGCGCGGCGACCTCCTCGTCGGACGGGTTACCCCGGACGACGCGCAGGAAGGGTGCCGCAGCGGGTGACGCGGTGTCGGTGGCGTCGGTGGTGTCGATGTCGTCGCTCACAGCGGGATGTTCCCATGCTTCTTCGGCGGCAGGTTGACCATCTTGCGTTCGAGCAGACGCAACGCGGTGGCGACCTGGCCGCGGGTGTGGCTCGGCGGGATCACGGCGTCGACGTATCCGCGTTCGGCGGCGACATAGGGGTTGACGAGGGTGTCCTCGTACTCCTGTTGCAGCTCCAGACGCAGCGCGTCGACATCCTCGCCGTTGGCCTGGGCCTCCTTCAGCTTGCCGCGGTACACGAACCCGACGGCGCCGGACGCCCCCATGACGGCGATCTGCGCGGTCGGCCATGCCAGGTTGACGTCGGCACCCATGTGCTTGGAACCCATGACGTCGTAGGCGCCGCCGTAGGCCTTGCGGGTGATGATGGTGATCTTGCCGACCGTCGCCTCGCCGTAGGCGTAGAGCAGCTTGGCGCCGCGGCGGATGATGCCGTTGTATTCCTGGTCGGTTCCGGGCAGGAAGCCGGGGACATCGACCAGGGTGACGATCGGGATGTTGAAGGCGTCGCAGGTCCGGACGAAGCGCGCGGCCTTCTCCGACCCCTTGATGTCGAGGCAGCCGGCGAACTGCGTCGGCTGATTCGCGACGATGCCGACACTGCGACCGTCGACGCGTCCGAACCCGACGATGACGTTGGTGGCGTACTCGGCCTGCACCTCGAGGAACTCGTCCTCGTCGAGGATGCGGCGGATCACCTCGTGCATGTCGTAGGGCTGGTTGGGGGAGTCGGGGATCAGGGTGTCGAGTTCGAGGTCCTCGTCGGTGAGGGTCTCCTCGATCGAGCCGGCGGCCGGTTCGTCGACGGGCAGGCGCGGCGATTCGGCACGGTTGTTGCTCGGCAGGTAGCCCAGCAGTTCCTTGACGTATTCGAGGGCGTCCTCTTCGTCGGACGCCACGTAGTGGGCGGTGCCCGACTTCGTCATGTGGGTGTGCGCACCACCGAGGTCCTCCATGGTGACGTCCTCACCGGTGACGGTCTTGATGACGTCGGGCCCGGTGATGAACATCTGGCTGGTCTGATCGACCATCACCACGAAGTCGGTGAGTGCCGGCGAGTAGACGTGGCCGCCGGCGGCGGCTCCGAGGATGAGCGAGATCTGCGGGATCACACCGGAGGCGCGCACGTTGCGGTGGAAGATCTCGCCATAGAGGCCGAGCGAGACGACGCCCTCCTGGATGCGGGCGCCCGCGCCGTCGTTGATGCCGATCAGCGGGCGGCCGGTCTTGATGGCGAGGTCCATCACCTTGACGATCTTCTCGCCGTACACCTCGCCGAGGCTGCCGCCGAACACGGTGACGTCCTGGCTGAACACGCAGACCTCGCGGCCGTCGATGGTGCCGTAGCCGCTGACCACGCCGTCGCCGACCGGGCGGCGCTCGGCGAGACCGAAATTGGTGCTGCGATGGCGCGCCAAGGCGTCGAGTTCGACGAAAGAGCCCTCGTCGAGCAGATGGGTGATCCGCTCACGGGCGGTCAGCTTGCCCTTCTCGTGGACCTTCTCGACCGCGGCCTCGCCGACCGGATGCTTCGCCTCCTCGAGGCGGTTTCGCAGGTCGGCGAGCTTTCCCGCCGTCGTGTGGATGTCGGGCGCGGCGCCGTCCTCGCGTGAAGCTGTCGTCATGAACAACGATGCTAACGACCTGAGTGTGAGCCACGTCAACCGGATCAAAGTGAGATTTCCCTCAGGTTCCCGAGCGATCGGTCGGGGATCGCGGATCCGGCGATGACCTGGGCCGCTCGGGCGGTAGCGTCATCGCATGACCTCCTCGGCCGATGATCTGAACGCTGACCGCCTCCACGAATTGCTCGCCGGGACCCGATGGCGCGACGTCGAGGTGGTGGACTCCACCGGTTCGACCAACGCCGACCTGATCACGCGTGCCGCGTCCGAGGACGTGGACGGCACGGTGCGGCTGACCACCGATCAGACGGCCGGCCGCGGTCGGCACACGCGGCAGTGGGTCGCGCCGGCGGGCGGCCAGCTCGCGATGTCCGCGGCGTTGGCGGTCGGCGACGACACCGAACACCTCGGATGGCTGTCGTTGATCGCCGGTCTGGCCGCCGTGGAGGCGCTCGACGAGGTGGTCGGGATCCGGCCCACCCTGAAGTGGCCCAACGACGTCCTGATCGATGACCGCAAGGTGGCGGGCATCCTCTCGGAGTACACGCGCACCCCCACGGGCGGGTTGGCGGTGATCGGGACCGGGATCAACACCGCGATGTCCGCCGACGAGCTGCCGGTTCCCACCGCGACATCGCTGCAGATCAGTGTCGGCCGGCCGGTGTCGTCGACCGAACTGGCGGCGACGTTCCTGCGCGCGCTGGGCGACCTGTTGACGCACTGGCCGGGCGATCTGGACCGGTTGATCGGCACTTATCGCGACCGCAGTGACACGATCGGCCGCCGGGTGAAACTCGCGCTACCCGGCGACCAGGAGGTGACCGGGACGGCGGTCGGTGTCGATGCGATGGGCCGCATCGTCGTCGACGCCGACGGGCGAGAGGTGGTCGCGGCCGCCGGCGACGTGACCCACCTGCGGCCCGTCGACGACTGACGCGTCAGCCGCTCTGGATGCTCTTGCGTCCCATCGCGGGTACGAGCGTGGCGATCGGCAGGCCGATGATCAGGTGCACCACCGCTGTCGCGATGCCCACCGAGAGCTCCGCGGACAGGATCAGCGGGATGATCACCGCCGCGGCGATCAGCAGTCCGACGATCCAGCGGAAGAACTGGTCGGGTGACGGGGTGACGAGCTGCAGGACGTACCACAGCGCCCCGGCGGCGAGTGCACACAGGAACCCGACCACGGCGAACCAGAACTCGTCGCGAGCCAGCGGATTCCACACCCCGAAGCGTCCCGCCGCGTTCACCCGATCGACGATCGCGCGAATGATCCACGCCGCCAACCAGGCGGCGAGCCCGGTGACGACGCCGGTCATCACGACCCCGCCGACGAACATCGTCGGATTGATGTCGGGACCGGTCTTGGGTTTGCGGGGCTTCGCCTCGCCCTTGCGGTACGGGTCGCCCTGCTGATACGGGTCGGCGGAATACGCGTAGGTCGGCTCCGAGTGGTCGGACCGCGGCGCGGACTGCCCGTACGCCCGGGACTCCGGGTACCCGGGCTCGTAGCGCGCGGTCCTCGGATCGCGTGGGTCGCGTGGATCTTGGTAGCTCATGTCTGATCGGACCTCGAGACTGATCGTCATGGGACGCCTTCTCCGGCAGTGTACCGACCCCGGTGTCGGGATCGGCTGTCCGTCACGCGGCGAGCATTAAGCTGACAGCCATGTCCTATCCACGGGAGAACCTCGCGCCCGGCGAGGAGGTGGTCCTGCATCGCCACCCCCACTGGAAATGCCTGATCGGCCCGTTTCTCCTGTTCCTGGTGGTGACGGCCGCGGCCGGGTTGCTGGCCGGGGTCATCACCGGCGCACAGATCGGCTCGACGACGCGTCTCGTCCTGTTCATCATCGTCGGCGTCATCTGGCTCGCCGCTTTCGCCTGGTACTTCGTGCGCCCGCTGGTCTCGTGGGCGTCTACCCACTTCGTCCTCACCGATCGGCGGGTGATCTTCCGCAACGGGATCATCACCCGGTCCGGGATCGACATCCCGGTGCGGCGCATCAACACCGTCGAGTTCCGGCACGGGCCGATCGATCGGCTGTTGAGGACCGGCACACTCATCATCGAATCGGCGTCGGACGAACCGTTGGCGTTCGACGACATCCCGCAGGTCGAGCGTGTGCATGCACTGCTGTATCACGAGGTACTCGACGTCGCCGACAACGAGCCGGTCGCGGGGCAGGCAGACGCCGACGAGGTGCGCGTGCATGCCGACCGCAGGACCGAACGTGGCCACGACGAGGGGGACAGAGGATGACCGACGTGCTGCTGGCCGAGGACGACGCCGCCATCGCGGAGCCGTTGGCCCGGGCGCTCACCAGGGAGGGATACGGCTGCGAGGTCGTGACCGACGGGGCGCAGGCACTCGATCAGGCCATGGACAGCCGTTTCGAGTTGCTCATCCTCGATCTCGGTCTGCCGGAGATCGACGGTCTCGAGGTGTGCCGTCGGGTGCGGTCGGCACGTCCGGCGCTGGCGGTGTTGATGCTGACCGCGCGCACCGACGAGGTGGACTTCGTCGTCGGGCTCGACGCGGGCGCCGACGATTACGTCGGCAAACCGTTTCGGCTGGCCGAGTTGCTGGCACGGGTCCGGGCGCTGCTCCGGCGACAGCAGAGTGCCGACGTGGTGCTCGACGGCGGCGACATCCAGCTCGACACCCGCGGACGCCGGGTCCTCGTCGACGGTGAGGACCTGGTGCTGGCAAACCGCGAGTTCGATCTGCTGCGGTTCCTCATGGAGCGGTCGGGCCAGGTCGTGAGCCGCGACGAGATCCTCACCGAGGTGTGGGGCTCGGCGGATCTGCGCTCGTCGAAGACGTTGGACATGCACATCTCGTGGTTGCGACGCAAGATCGGCGACGACCAGCACGACCGGCCGCGCCACATCGTCACCGTGCGCGGCGTCGGCTTCCGATTCGATCCCTGACGCCCGCCCGGGATCTCGACGATGCGCCGCCGGATACTGAACACGATGATCGCCATGTGTGTGGCGGTCGGCCTTCTGCTGGGCATCCCGCTGAGCGTGATCGCGTGGTGGTGGGTGTCCGACAATGCGCATCAGACCCTCGACAGCCGGTTGAAACTGATCTCCGATCAACTCATCCGGCAGGAGGGGGCCGAGGGCACGGTGCCGCCGGGCGAGCTCGACATCGACGCCTTCCGTCTGCTGATCCCCGAGGACGGTCGGCTGACGGTGCGCTACCCGGTGGACGGCGGGTCCGACGCCATGGTGGTGATCGGCGACCGCATCGAGGGGGCGACGATGGGTGACTCGATCGGTCTCGGCAACGCGGGGTCGCTGCTGCTGGAGATCCCACTCGATCAGGTGCGCGACGACCAGGTCGCGGCCGTCGGGATCGTGCTGGTGGTGGTCGCGAGTTCGATCGTCGCCGGCACGATCGTCGCGGCCGTCACCGCGGGCCGGATCGCGGACCCGCTCATCGATCTCGCCGACCGGGCCGCGGCGATGGCCAAGGGTGATTTCCGGTCGGAATGGAAGTCCTACGGCATCGGCGAACTCGACCGGGTGTCCCGGGCGCTCGGCGACGCGAACGCGGAGATCGCGTTGCGGCTCGAGCGTGAGGGCGAGATCGTCGGCGACGTGTCCCATCAACTGCGCAGCCGGCTCACCGCCATCCAGCTGCGCCTCGACGAGTTGTCGATGCACCCTGATCCCTCGGTCGTCGAGGAGGCCGAGGCCGCCCTCGAGCAGGTCGAACGGCTCTCCCGGGAACTCGACGAGATGGTCGCGGCCTCCCGCAACGACCCGGCCGTACCCACCGACATCGACGTCAGAGAGATGGTGCACACCCTGATCGGGGATTTCCGGACGTCGTTCGACGCGGCGGGCAGGACGATATCCACGGGTTTCGACGGCCGGTCCGTCGCGGTGAGCGCGCGGCCAGGACGGCTCCGTGAGGCCATGAGCGTGCTCGTCGACAACGCCCTGCAGCACGGGCGGGGGACCTGCCACATCCAGGTCGACGACCTGCCGTCGGGCGACATGCTGCGGGTATCGGTGTCCGACGAGGGCGACGGAGTCCCGGACGAGTTGGTCTCGCACATCTTCCGGCGCGGGTTCTCCGCCGGGCGCGGCAACGGGGTCGGTCTGTCACTGGCCCGTGCGCTCGTCGAGGCCGACGGTGGCCGGCTCGAGCTCACCTCTCGGCGGCCTGCGCTCTTCTCCCTGGTGATCCCGTCAACGTTGGGTCGTCGGGCGCCCGGCCAGGACGTCCAGCCCGCCGACGAGCCGGGCCCCGGCGTCAGGCATGACCGAGTTCCTCATCGGTGAGTTCCTCGAGCGTCGGATGCAGGTCCGTGGAGCCGGCGTCGCCGCCCCGCAGCTGCTCCACCGGGAAGGCGAACTTGCGCAGCGCCCAGAAGCGGAACCCCATCTGCAGGAGATTGCCGATCAGGAACCCCAAAATGAAGTCGACGACGACGAGTTCGGTGACCGTGAGGTTGCTACGCAGGTCGAACACGTTGTTGGCGACCCACAGTGGTGCCGCGGCAAGGATCACCCCGATGCCGCTGATCGCGAAGAAGATCAGCGCCTCGTGGTGCCGTTCGCGGCCGCCGCGGTTCTTGAACGCCCACTCGCGATTGAGGATGTAGCTCAGGATGGTGGCCAGCACGCCCGAGATGACGCGCGCGACCACCGGCTTCGGTTCGAGCACGGTGAAGGTGAGTGTGTAGAAGATCACCAGGTCGAAGACGAATGTGGTGCCGCCGACGAGAGCGAACTTGATCAGTTCGTGGTGTTGCATCGCGAGCCGACGAACCGGCTCGGGAAGTCGAGCGACCAGCTCGTCGATGAAGGGCACAAGGACCGATTGTACGAAACAAAACCGAACGGTAACTTCGGCGGTCGGTCGTGCACATGACGAAGCGGCCGTGCCACGATGATCGGCGTGACGATCAGCATGCCCACGGTGACCATGATCGGCGGTGGTCAGCTCGCCCGGATGACCCATCAGGCGGCCATCGCGCTCGGGCAGTGTCTCCGTGTCCTCGCCGCGAGCGAGTCCGATCCCGCCGCGCAGGTCAGCGCCGACGTCGTCCTGGGCTCCCACGACGAACTCGACGATCTGCGGCGGGCGGCCGCGGGTGCCGTGGCACTCACCTTCGATCACGAGGGTGTCCCGCTGGAGCACCTCCGGGCGCTGGAGGCAGAGGGCGTCACGATCCGGCCGCCGTCGTCGGCGCTGCACTTCGCGCAGGACAAACTCGCGATGCGGACGCGCCTGGCCGAACTGGGCCTGCCGGTGCCGGACTTCGCCGACCTGACCGGGGATGTCGCGCAGGCGCGTACCAGGTTCGTGGAGTTCGGTGAGAACCACGACTGGCACATCGTGCTCAAGACGATTCGCGGGGGATACGACGGCCGCGGGGTATGGCTGCTGCGCGATCGCGACGAGGCTCTCGCGGTGTTCGACGAGACCGCCGGCGGCGGGCCAGGGCTGATCGCCGAACAGATGGTCCCGATGCGCCGCGAATTGTCGGCGATGATCGCCCGTTCGCCGTTCGGCCAGGGTGGCGCATGGCCGGTGGTCGAGACGGTGCAACGCAACGGTCAGTGTGCAGTGGTGCTCGCGCCGGCTCCCGATCTCACCGACGACGTCGCCGAACAGGCCCAGCAGATGGCGCTGCGGCTCGCCGAGGCCCTCGGGGTCGTCGGCGTGATGGCGATGGAGCTGTTCGAGACGACCGATGGCGCGCTGTTGGTGAACGAACTCGCGATGCGTCCGCACAACAGCGGACACTGGACGATGGACGGTGCGGTGACCTCGCAGTTCGAGCAGCATCTGCGCGCGGTGCTGGACTACCCGCTGGGGGACACCGCGCCGCGGGCCCCGATCACCGTGATGGCGAACATCCTGGGAGCCGAAGTGGCGCCGGAGATGTCGATGGACGAGCGGCTGCACCACCTGATGGCCCGCATGCCCGACGCGAAGGTCCATCTGTACGGTAAAGGCGAACGTCCCGATCGTAAGATCGGTCACGTCAACATCGTCGGCAGCGGCGATGATTCTCCTGCGACGGTCCGGGAGCGCGCCGAACGTGCCGCGCACTGGATGTCGCACGCCGAGTGGACCGATGGATGGGATGCGCACGCATGACCGAAACCGAGATCGTCGACTCCGGGCACGCCGAGCCGGGCCGGCCACGTGTCGGATTGATCATGGGCAGCGATTCCGACTGGCCGACAATGGAAGCCGCCGCCGAGGCCCTCGCCGAGTTCGAGGTGCCGTTCGAGGTCGGTGTCGTGTCGGCGCACCGCACACCGCAACGCATGCTGGACTACGCGTCCGGTGCTGCGGCCCGGGGGATCTCGGTCATCATCGCCGGTGCCGGTGGCGCCGCGCATCTTCCCGGCATGGTCGCGTCGGCGACGCCGTTGCCGGTGATCGGTGTGCCGGTGCAGTTGCGGACCCTCGACGGCCTCGACTCGCTGCTGTCGATCGTGCAGATGCCGGCCGGCGTTCCGGTGGCGACGGTGTCCATCGGCGGCGCGCGCAACGCGGGCCTGCTCGCGGTTCGCATCCTGGCCTCGTCGGACGCCGATCTCCGTTCTCGCATGGAGGATTTCCAGCAGGGGCTGGAGGCGATGGTGCTCGAGAAGGACGAGGCACTGCGGAAGAAGCTGCTCGGCGACGACTGACCGTCGGCCGTCCCGGCGCGCCTTCTTCACGTTCTTCCCCCGGAAATCGGTTCCTCCGCCCGAAGTAGATGGAGGACGAAACGATTAGTGGGGGAGAAACTCTCGGGTTTGAGGACTGGTCGAGCAGTGGGGTGAGAGTGCGCGCGATCGAGATGGCTGCGGCCGAGCGGCGTGAGCTGGGCGAACTGTTGGCGAACCTGTCCGACGACGAGTGGCACGGACCCACCCTGTGCCCCGGATGGACGGTGCGGGATGTCGTCGCACACCTGGTGGGATATCTGGACCGCTCCCAGTGGTCCTACCCGGGTGCGATGCTGCGCCAACGCTTCTCGCTGCACGGCCTCAACGCCGACGACGTCGCAGCCGCCACCGGGATCGGCAGCGAGAGCCTGCTCGCGCAGGTGCGCTTGGGCACACCGCCGAACGGAGTCGGTGCAGTCCTCGGCGGACGCATCACGCTGGTGGAGTGCATGATCCACCGAGAGGACATCGCGGCTCCGCTCGGCATCGAGCGGAGCGTACCTCCCGAAAGGCTGTGCGTGTCGCTCGACTTCGTCCGGATCGCACCGCTGATCCGTGGGGCATGGACGACCCGCGGTGTCCGCCTTGTCGCAACCGATCTCGACTGGTCCGCGGGCCGAGGACCGGAAGTCCGTGGTCCCGCGATGTCACTGCTGCTGGCAATGGCGCGTCGCCCACACGCGCTGACCACCCTCTCGGGTCCCGGCGTCGCCCGCCTCGACCGACGACTCGCCTGACCTGTCAGCCCAACAACTTCTTCGCCAGGAAGTCGAGCACCTGCTCGCGGGCGTCGTAGGTCGCCTCACCGGGCTCGTCGATCAGATCCTCGGTCAGCACCGAATGCGGTTGCGGGAACGCCGAATCAGGGTTCTGGGCGGCGTCGGGGAGTTCGACGGCTAGGAACGCGTCGCCGAGTTGTTCGCGCAGGTACTCGAACCGGATGCGCGGTGAGAGTCGGTCGCCGGCGAACCGCAGGCCCATCACTTCCAGTCCCGCCGCGCACCGACTCTTCACTCGCGCGAGGTCGGCATCGGACAGATCGATGGATCGGTTGCGTGACCCGATGACGCCGAACGGCAGCGACGGCTGCGACAGCACGGGCGCAAGCAGGCGGTCGTCGGTGGCCATTGCGAGGGCGAAGCCACCCGTGAAGCACATGCCGACCGCGCCCACGCCCGAACCGCCACACCGCTCGTGCTCCTCGGCGGCGAGACCCCGCAACCAGTCGGCGACCGGAGACGTCTTGCCGGTGGCCAGCACGGTGAACTCCCGGCTGATGCATGCCCGCGAGATCGACTCGGTCATGTAGCGGGCGGCCCCGACGCGGCCCAGGTTGTCCGGTCGCGGGTCCCGCCCGTCGACACCGAACAGCGAGGGCATCACCGCGGTCAGTCCGCGCCCGGCGACCTTGCGGGCGAAGTCGGCCACTTTCGGGCTGATACCGGGCATCTCGGCGATGACGACGACCGCCGGGCCCTCACCCTTCGACCAGACGCGCCGGGTGGCAGTCCCGACGGTGACATCGCGACAGGAGAAATCGTCGAGGGCGTCATCGGCCACGGCGAGTCAGCCCTCCACGATCGTGCCGATGAGAACCGAGTCGAACATCCGGGCCGGCAGACGCGCACCGGAGGCGACGTCGGGGGAGTCGGAAGGAACGATACGAGGGCGGACGACTGTGTAGTGCTTGGACTTTCGCACCACGCCGAACTGGCCGGCGGCCGTGACGTTGCGCACCCAGTCGGTGTGGCGCCCGTAGGTCAGCACGATCGAGATCCGATCATCGTCCACCCAGGCCAACACCGGAATCGAGTACGAGTTCCCGGTTTTGCGCCCCACGTGCTCGATCATCGCCCAGGGCGCCAGGCGCGGAGCCCACTGGCGTTGGATGGGGTTACCGACAGCCTTGTTGAATCGGGTTACCGCTCTGGGGATCTTCATGGTTTCGAGGATGCCGTACCGCGGCCGGTTTCGGGAGGGGGTGTTCGGAGGAATCCGCGTCGGACGGGGTGACCGCACATCGTCGTCGATCCAGACGAGCGTCAATACAGCGAGATCGTCGCCCGCTCGGTGTCCGCGACCCCCGCGAGGCGGTCCTCGGCGGGATTGGTCACCGCAACCAACGACGCCCCGACCACCAACGGGGCGAGCAGGTTCGCGATGACGCCCGCGGAGTCGTGCCAGGGGCGCGCGGAGAGCACGCGGGCACCCGCGACGATGTCGTCGGCGCCGGCGGCATCGCGCGCGGCGGCGAGCACCGTGTCCGTGGACTCGCCGTCGAGCACCGGTCCGGTCGGCGTCTGCGACGGCGAGTACTGATCGCCGTGCACCCGGACAGCGGTCGCGAAGTCGGTCACGCCGACGGGGAGGTCGCGGACCCCCATCGCGAACGGGTCGAGCGATGCGACGAGGAGTTCGTCGACGCCGTCGTGATCGTCGATGCGGCCGGCGGATGTGATCGCCGCGCCGAGACCGGTCGGGTCGATCGCGGTGGCGTCGCCGTCGGGCCCGGGCAGCCGCACATGAGCTCCGGCCCACCATGCCCCGAGCAGGATGGCCGCCGTCTGCCAGTGCTCGGGCAGATCGACCAGGACCTCATCGCCCGGACCGAGTCCGAGTTCGTCGACGAAGAAGTTGGCCGACTTGGCCGCCCAATTGCCCAGCGTCGCACCGGAGAGTTCGGTGCGTTCGCCGGTGGCGTGGTCGTAGTAGGTCAGCAGCGGCTGCGACCAATCCGTGACGGCGGCGAAGACCGCACCCGTGATCGTGTCCGATGACATCAGTTCACGCACGTCGGGCCGTCGGTTCCGGCGGTGATCGGTGGCCGGTTGTTGCCGACACGTTCGCTGGCCGGGACGTTGTCGACCTGTGCGCCGGTGTCGAGGATCGAACCGGGGCCGCCGTAGGTGTTGGTGAGTACGGCCTTGAGGCGCTTGTCCGGCAACGACGAATCGACCCGGACCTCGGCACCTCCGAGATCCTGCGCGAGCTGCCGTGCCCCGGCGTCCTCGGCATGCGCGTAGACGACGGTGTCGCGGTCGTCGGCCTGTCCGCTCGCGGTCTCTCCGCTCTGGAAACCCTTGGTGGTGAGGATGTTCGCGACGTTCGCGCCGAGGCCGTCGACCGTCCCGGCATTCACCACGTCGACCGTGTAATCGGCCCGCTCGACGGCGTCGGCGTCCTTCTTGCTGTTGAGGAGATCATCGGTGAACGACCGTACCTGGCGGGGGTCGACCTCGACCACGCTCTGCTGACCGTCCTCACTCCACCCCTGCTCGGTGACGACGGGGATGGTGGCGAACTTGACGCGTCCGCCGCTGAGGTCCTTGAGCTGTTCGGCGAGTTTCACCACGTCCCAATTGTCGTCGATGACGACCGACCGCGACACCGCCCGCTGGAGCTCGGAGAGCTTCCCGGGATCGGCGAGCATGTTCGCCGAGAGCATCTTGTTCGCCAACGACGCCATGAACACCTGCTGACGGGTGATGCGGTCGAGGTCGCCGCGCGGCAGCCCATGGCGCTGACGCACGAAGCTGAGTGCCTTGGGCCCGTTCAGCGTCTGCTCGCCGGCGCGGAACCTGGCTCCCGACAGAGGTTCACGCACCGCCTCCTTGAGGCACACGTCGACGCCGTCCACGGCATTGGTGAGCAGCACGAAGCCCAGAAGTCCGACCTCGGCGTAGTGATCGACCTCCACGCCGGTCAAACCGGCGACGCTCTCGATCAGCGCGCCACGCCCGGCCTGCGTCCCTTCCTTCTCCGCGGTCGCCTCGCTCTGCCCGGCCTCGACGGCGCGCTGACGCACACCCTCTTTGGTGGTGCCGTAGGCGGCGTTGATCTTGGACATCCCGATGCCCGGCACCTCCACGTACGAGTCCCGGGGGATCGAGATGGCGGTGGCCGACGATCCGTCGTTCGGGATGCGGATCAACAGAATCGTGTCGGTGTTGGTGGCGATCTCCTCGCCGGAGCGCAAGAGATCGAGTTCCTCCTGCGACAACGGGTTGCCCTTGGCGTCCGTGCGGGAATCGGTGCCGACCAGCAGGATGTCGACGGCGCCGTCGTCGGCGCCGCCGAGGCCCAGACCACCCAGCTGGGTGATGTTGGAGTTCAGGTTGTTGACGTTGTTCCACGCGTAGCCGGTGCACAGCAACACCGAGATCGACAGGAACGCGATGAGCCCACGACCGACTCCGGCGCGAGTGGTCTTCGCGCGCCAACCCGGCCGAGACGTCGCCGGTCGGCCGGTGGGTGGAGCGGACCCCGTGGACCGGCGGGTCCGCGGTGCGGCCTCGCCAGATGGGGCGGACGGCCGACGCCGGCCACCGTTGTCCAGCGCGGCGGCGGGACGTCCCGACGGGTCGGCCGGCCGGGCGCGTCGACGCTTGGGTGGCGTTTCGCCCGACCCGCGGTCGCGGGTGTGGATCTCGTCCGACGTCGCGCGGCGTTCCGTCGTCGTCGACTGTGGTGCCGGACGTCGCCTGCGGGGCGGCGCGTGCTGTCCGTCCGCCCGGGGTCGACGGCGGTCCTGAGGCGCCCGATCGCCCGACGGTGCGGGTCGTCGGGGAGGGCGCGCCCGCTGCTGGTCGGGGCCGAGTTGCTCCGGCCTCGGCTGTCCCGGACCCTGCTCTCCGGGACGGGGTCGCCGGCGACGGGGCTGGTCAGGGTGGGGTCGTTCGGAACGTGGCCGCTCGGGGCGGGGTTGGTCAGATCGGGACTGTTCGGACCGGGGCTGTTCAGACCGGGGCTGATCGGGACGGGGCCGTGCCCGGCGCGGTTGCTCCTGTCGCCGGCGACCGCCCGCGTGATCCCGGGCGCCGGTGGACTCGTCGGGACGTGCGCGACCGCTCCGAGGTCGGCGTGCATCACCAGGTCGAGACTCCACGTGCGGGCCGTCACCTTTCATCGTCGGTCACCACCTCCAGCGACCGCCGCCCGGTCGGGTGTTGCGCAAGTGCATGCAGATGTCTGGAGGTGTTGGCGTTTCAGATGTTGCTGTTCTGACGTCAGGCTATTGAAGTGACGAACGAAATCCGGGTCCGCCACGCCGAGACATTGCGTCGAGACCCACATCACGGGCCGCTGTCGCCTCGTCGGCGCCTCCGTGCGGCACGATGTCATCCATGGGATCGACGATCTTCGTCCTCGGTGCGGCCGGGCAGCTCGGTGCCGCGCTCCTGGCCGACCCGCCCGTGCCATCGGTCGAGGTGAAACCGCTGACCTCGGCCGACATCGACATCGCGGACGCCTCGTCGGTGGCCGACGCATTGTCGGGCCTGCGATCGGGCGACGTGGTGCTCAACTGTGCCGCCTACACCGACGTCGACGGCGCCGAATCCGACTCCGCGCGGGCGTACGCCGTCAATCGGGACGGCCCGGGCAATCTGGCGCGCGCCACCCGGGCGTCCGGCGCATGGCTGATCACCATCTCCACCGACTACGTGTTCTCGGGTGCCGCGGCCGCCGAACAGGCACCCCGACGCGACACCCCGTACCAGCCGGACGACGTCTCCGGTCCCCCCGAGACGGTGTACGGCGCGTCGAAGCTCGCCGGAGAGCGACTCGCCCTGGAATCCGATCCGACCGCGACGGTGGTCCGCACCGCATGGGTCTACACCGGTGGGCCGACGAGTCGAGACTTCGTCGGCACCATGCGACGTCTGGAGGCCGAACGCGACACACTCAGCGTCGTCGACGACCAGACGGGATCGCCGACCTACGCCGTCGACCTCGCGGCCGGACTGTGGGAACTCGTGGGACGCGGGCCAGTGGAGGGCACCTCCGGTGCGGTGCTGCACGCGACCAACGCGGGCAGTGTCACCTGGTACACCGTGGCGCGGGAGGTGTTCGCCGAGGTCGGTGCCGACCCTGATCGCGTCCACCCCTGTACCACCGCCGACTTCCCGCGTCCGGCGCCGAGACCTGCGTATTCGGTGCTCTCCGGCGACTCGTGGGCATCCGCCGGGCTGACGCCGCTGCGTGACTGGCGGATGGCGCTGCATGCCGCGGTCACCCTCGACCACGCCGCGGTGGACTGACACGTGCCGCACCCGCAGAGTGCGCCGGCGCAGGTTGGTTACCCTTACCCGGTGACCGCTGAGCTTGCCGTCGTGACGGTGACATATTCGTCGGGGAAGTACCTCGCGACGTTCTTGGAGAGCCTCGAGAAGGCGACGGAGTCCCCGGTGCCGCAGGTCGTGATCGCCGACAACGGTTCCACTGACGGCGCGCCCGAGGCCGCCGAACGCGACCACGACAACGTCACCCTGGTGCGCACCGGCGGCAACATCGGCTACGGCGGCGGGATCAACCGGGCCGTCGCGGAGGTCGACTCGTCGGTGGAGTTCATCGCGGTGGCCAACCCCGATGTCGAATGGTCTCCCGGCGCCCTCGACGACCTCCTCGCCGCCGCCCGCCGCTGGCCACGGGCCGGCTCGCTCGGGCCGCTGATCCGCGAGCCCGACGGATCGGTGTACCCGTCGGCGCGACGGGTACCGGACCTGATCTCGGGTGCCGGTCATGCCATCTTCGGGACCATCTGGAAATCCAATCCGTGGACGACCGCCTACCGCGCCGACAACGCCGAACCCAGCGAGCGGCCGGTCGGCTGGTTGTCGGGGTCGTGTCTGCTGGTCCGCAGGGCGGCGTTCGACTCGGTCGGCGGCTTCGATTCCCGCTACTTCATGTACATGGAGGACGTCGACCTCGGCGACCGGCTGGGACAGGCGGGCTGGCTCAACGTCTACGTCCCCGGGGCCGAGGTCGTCCACACCAAAGGGCATGCGGCCGGACGTGATCCGGACACGATGCTGCCTGCTCACCACCGCAGCGCCTACCGATTCCAGGCCGACCGGCACCCCGGGGTGCTGCAGGCGCCGGTCCGGCTGGCGTTGCGTATCGGGTTGGCCGTGCGTTCGCGGGTCGCCGTGATCGCGGCCCGTAGGTCAGGGGAACGACACCGAGGAGGAAGCCATGACCAGTGACAGCCCAGTCGGGCCGCCGAAAGGGGACACCGGCGCGGTGCAGGCCGTGGTCCTGGTGGGCGGGAAGGGCACACGGCTACGGCCACTGACGTTGTCGGCGCCCAAGCCGATGCTGCCCACCGCCGGGGTCCCGTTCCTGACCCATCTGCTCTCCCGGATCAAAGAGGCCGGTGTCGTCGACGTCGTGCTCGGAACCTCGTTCCAGGCGCATGTCTTCTCCGAGTACTACGGCGACGGTTCCAAACTCGGCCTGAATCTGACCTACGTCACCGAGACCGAGCCGCTCGGCACCGGCGGTGCCATCCGCAACGTCCTCGACGAGCTGACGGCCGACACCATTCTGGTGTTCAACGGCGACGTGCTCGGCGGTACCGACGTCCGCGAGGTGCTCGCGACGCACCGCGAGAGCGGCGCCGACGTCACGATGCATCTCGTGTCGGTGAGCGATCCGCGCGCCTTCGGCTGCGTGCCGACCGACGAGACCGGGCGGGTCACCGACTTCCTGGAGAAGACCCAGGACCCGCCGACCGATCAGATCAACGCGGGCACCTATGTGTTCCGGCGTTCGGTGATCGAGGAGATCGAGCCGGGGCGCGCGGTGTCCGTGGAACGCGAGGTGTTCCCGAAACTGCTCGCCGACGGCCGGCACATCCAGGCGCATGCCGATCACGCCTACTGGCGCGACATGGGCACCCCGGAGGACTTCGTTCGTGGTTCAGCCGATCTGGTGCGCGGGATCGCGCCCTCACCGGCGCTGGGGGACCGGCGTGGCGAGTCGCTGGTGCACGAGGGTGCGGGCGTGGCGCCCGGTGCGGTGCTGATCGGCGGAACCGTCGTCGGCCGCGGCGCGGAGATCGGCCCCCGGGCCCGTCTCGATGGCGCGGTGATCTTCGACGGTGCGGTCGTCGAGGCCGGTGCGGTGGTGGAGCGCAGCATCGTCGGCTTTGGTGCGCGGCTCGGCCCTCGCGCCCTCGTCCGGGACACCGTCATCGGGGACGGCGCCGACGTCGGGGCTCGCTGCGAACTGCTGCGTGGCGCTCGGGTGTGGCCCGGAATCCAGATCCCTGACAACGGAATCCGGTTCTCCACCGACGTGTGAGCCGCCCAATCGACGGCAAGTAGCGCCCAGTCGACGGCAAGTAGCGCCCAGTCGACGGGATGTAGGACCCAGTCGACGGGATGTAGGACCCAGTCGACGGGAAGTGGCGCCCAGTCGACGGGAAGTGGCGCCCAGTCGACGGGAAGTGGCGCCCAGTCGACGGGGTGTCCGAATGGATGCGGTGTCAGCGCGCCTTCGTCGCGGCCAGGACGCCGGCGCCGAGCGGGATCACGACCGGGAGCAGTCGTTCGTCGTCGGCGATCAGCAGTGCCGCCTCCCGGGCCGCGGCCACCGGCGGATCGGTGCGTGCGGGGTCGGCCACCGCGCCGTCGGCGGTGGCGTTGTGCACCACCACCACGCCTCCGGGGCGGAGCATGCGGATGGCTTCGGTGACGTGTCGCGGATGGTCGATCAGCGGGCCGTCGACGAACACGAGGTCGTAGGATTCGTCGGCCAGCCGGGGCAGCACGTCGCGGGGGGCCCCGTTGATCAGCCGGGTACGGCCCGGTGCGATGTCGGCTCCCGCGAATGACTGCCGGGCCGCACGGTGATGCTCGGGTTCCGGGTCGATCGTGGTCAGGACGCCGTCGGCGGCCATGCCGTTGAGCAGCCAGAGCCCGCTGACGCCGACGCCGGTGCCGATCTCCACCACGGCATGCGCATCACACGTGCGCGCGAGCAGCGCCAGCAGCGCGCCCACGGCCGGTGCCACGGCCGAGGCGCCCAGTTCATCGGCCCGGTCACGCGCGGCCAGCAGGGCATCGTCCTCGACGATCGCCGACTCGGCGTAGTCGATGAGTGCACTGTCGGGCGATGCGGTCGGTGGGTGCGGGCCGCCTTCTGAATCGGTCACTCTCCGAGGTTATGTCCCGGCGTCGGGTTTGCGTGGGCGGCGCGCCACTGTCGGTCCGAAAACTCGGTGGTCAGCGCGCCGACGCGACTCTCGCCGACCGGCCGTTCACATCCTCAGCGAAACCTCAGGACTCTCATACGGCGACCACACCACGGTGCGAGAGGGTTCAACTAGCGCACTGACGGCTCGACCGGCGGAATAGATCGTCGAGAGCCCTGGTTTACCATCGTGAACATCCGTCATCCTTCGCGATGACCGGGGAAGGGAACTGGCCACTCAACATGACTGATCCCCTGGGGTCTGCAGACGTCGTCCCCGCCGGCACCGCCGGCTTCGATGCCACCGGCGACGACACCCTGATGCCGTCGTGGGATGAGTTGGTGCGCGAACACGCCGACCGCGTGTATCGCCTCGCCTACCGCCTGTCCGGTAACCAGCACGACGCCGAGGACCTGACCCAGGAGACGTTCATCCGGGTCTTCCGCTCGCTGAAGAACTACAAGCCGGGCACATTCGAGGGCTGGCTGCACCGCATCACGACGAACCTGTTCCTGGACATGGTGCGACGCCGGAGCAAGATCCGGATGGAAGCGCTGCCCGACGAGTACGACCGCGTACCCGCCGACACCCCCGACCCGCAACAGATCTTCCACGACGCCAACCTCGACCCCGATCTGCAGGACGCGCTCGACGCCCTGCCGCCGGAGTTCCGCGCGGCGGTTGTCCTCTGCGACATCGAAGGGCTGTCCTACGAGGAGATCTCGGCGACGCTGGGTGTGAAACTGGGCACCGTGCGCAGCCGTATCCACCGTGGTCGGCAGACCATCCGCGACCACCTCAACTCCCGCGGTCACACCGACAGCCGGTCGGTCGCGATCGGCTCTGCTCGCTGATCCGTTCACCCGACTTCCGTCTCGCGGGAACCGCTCGCGCCCGGGCGTCGTTGTCATCTTCGGATAGGCTGGGTGGCTGCGCGTCGTCGACGAGGCGTGCGCACCCCAGCACGGTGAAAGAGGTGAACGTCAGATGGAGATGAACCGGGGTCGACCCACCTCGGGGCAGCACAGCCAAGGTCTCGACGGCTTCCTTCCCGCACCGAATCTCCGACGACGACGCCGCTCGGCGTGGAATCCCGCGACCTGGTCCCCGGTGGGCACCTCGTTCGCCCCCAATCGCAGCTATCGGGCGCCCGGTACCCCCGGTGGGCGCCGTTTCGCCCCCACCGAGCACCTCGCCCCCGAAGCCGTCGCCGCGTTCGTCGATGCCGAACTCGGGATGAACGCCCATCTGCGGGCGACGCAGCATCTCGCGCACTGTCCGGAATGCATGGCTGCCGTCGACGCCCAGGTCAGCGCGCGCACGCGACTGCGCTCTGCCTCCGACGTGTCGATTCCGGACTCCCTGCTCGGTCAGCTCAGTCAGATCCCCACCCGGGAGATCGACGTCACCGACATGTCGCCGGACGCCCAGACGGTTCGGCACGACCGCTCCCCATGGGAGCACTCGGACGCAGCCGAACCCGTACCCCTTCCGCCCGGTCTGGTCGGAGGCCGGCCCGCCGGTCCGCAGTGGTCGTGGATGAGCCGTCGGCGGGGCCGCTGACCGGTGGAGGCCAGAGGGGACAACGAACTCGACAGGTCGACGTGGGGGCCCGACGACACCGAGCTCCATGACACCGACCGCGATGACACCGACGTCGATGCCACCGGGCCCGATCGGTCGGCGACGACCGAGGCCACGCCCGGCGAGGCGGGAGACCGCCACGTCCCGGTGTCGCCGAATACAGCTGCAGTGTTCGGCCGTCCCGCAGGAGTCGAGGGCTCCTTCGCGAACCCGGCTACGACGCACCCGGGCGGGGTGGACGATCGCCCGATGCCCGAGGTCGCTGCGCCCGATCCGGTTCTCGCCGAGGCATTCGGTCGTCCCGTCGGCGCGACCGAGACCCTGCAGCGAGACCCCTTGGCGTCCTACGGGGAACCGGACGCGCCGGACGACCCGGCCGATCCGTGGCGCGACCCGGAGAGCATGGCGTCCCTCACCGACCCCGCACTGACCCCGCCGGTGGTCGCCGAACCGACCGATCCCGGACCCAAGCTGGGCATCCAGGACATCCTGTTCGGCAAGCGGGTGAGTTGGCACGCGCTGGCGACGCTGGCGGTCCTGGCGCTGGTGGTCGGGCTCTTCGGCGGACTCATGGGACGATGGACCGCCGAGGTCGTCGCGCCCCTGAACTCCGACTCGGTGCAGCTGTCCACGGGCGACGCGGAGGACGGGGCGCCGCCGCGGTCCCCGGTGGCGGGCGTCGCGCGGGCGGTGGAGAAGTCCGTGGTCGCACTCGATGTCCGGACCGCGAGTTCGGTCGGTACCGGGTCGGGATTCGTCATCGATCCGGACGGCTACATCGTCACCAACAATCACGTCATCGCGATGGCAGCCAACGACCGCAACGCCAAGTTGGAGGCCGTGTTCTTCGATCGCACGCGGGTTCCCGCCCGCATCGTCGGCCGTGACATCAGGACCGATCTCGCCGTGGTCAAGGTCGACAACGTCGACAACCTCACGGTCTCCTCTCTCGGCAACTCCGATGACCTGCAGATCGGGCAGGAGGTCATCGCCTTCGGCTCCCCGCTGGGCCTGGATCGCACCGTGACCAGCGGCATCGTCAGTGCGCTGAACCGGCCGGTGCCGTTGCGTCCGGACGCCGAATCCGACACCGACGCGGTGATCGACGCCATCCAGACCGACGCGGCCATCAACCCCGGCAACTCCGGCGGCCCGCTCGTCGACGACGACGCCGAGGTCGTCGGCATCAACACCGCCGGACTCGTGCCCGGAGGTGGGTCGATCGGTCTGGGCTTCGCGATCCCGATCAACCAGGTGGTGCCGATCGCGCAAACCCTCATCCGGAACGGCGAGGTCCGCCATCCGCAGATCGGGGTCAACGCGAGTTCGGTCCGCAACGACCGCGTCCTCGGCGCGCAGATCCGCAACGTCGTCGCCGGTGGGCCCGCCGACCGTGCCGGGGTCCGCGAAGAGGATGTGATCACCTCGTTCAACGGCCGCACCATCGAGAGCGCCGATGAATTGACGGTGGCGGTCCGGACGGCGAAGATCGACGACGAGGTGCCGTTCACATACTGGCGTGACGGGCGTACCTTCACCGGTACGATCACTCCGGCCAGTGACTGATCACGGTCCGGCGAGGGGAAGGCGACATGTTCAGCAGCATCGGGTGGGGTGAGATCGCCGTCCTGCTGGTCGCCGGTCTGGTCATCCTCGGCCCCGATCGTCTTCCGGGCGCGGTCTCCTGGACGATGAAGTCCCTACGACAGGTCCGCGACTACGCGACCGGCGCCACCGACCAGCTCAAGAACGAACTGGGCTCCGACTTCGACGACCTACGCAAACCGCTGTCCGACCTCAACGAGCTCCGTGGGATGACCCCACGCGCGGTGGTCACCCGGCACCTGCTGGACGGCGACGATTCGATCTTCAAGCTGGGTCTCGACAACACCACCGTCGACCGGTCGACGACCGACACCCCGGAGATCAAACCGGTGTCCGCGCCGCTGCCGGCGCCACACGGGGAAGACGACGCATCGTCGTCCGACACGACCACCCGGACTCCCGGGTCCCGTCAGCACCAGGTCGGCGACTGGGACGCGACCTGACAGACACCCGTCAGCCGTGCCGCGTCGTGTCGAGCCCGAGGCTCATCCCGGCGAGACCTCGTCGGCGAACCGCCAGTTTCTCGGCGACCGCTCGGAGCGCGGAACCGGACGCGGACTCCGGATCGGACAGAACCACCGGCATGCCCGCGTCACCGCCCTCACGCAGGGTCGTCTCGAGCGGCACCTGACCGAGCAACTCCACCGACGAGCCGACCGCGCGGGTCAACCGTTCGGCGACCATCTCGCCGCCGCCCGAACCGAACGGCTCCATCCGCGAGCCGTCGGGCAGTTCCATCCAGGACATGTTCTCCACCACACCCAGGATCTTCTGCCGCGTCTGCAGGGCGATCGCGCCGGCACGTTCGGCGACCTCGGCCGCCGCCTGCTGCGGAGTGGTGACGACCAGGATCTCCGCACCCGGGATGAGCTGGGCGATGGAGATGGCGACGTCCCCGGTACCCGGCGGGAGATCGAGGAGCAACACGTCGAGGTCGCCCCAGTAGACGTCGGCGAGGAACTGCTGCAGCGCCCGGTGCAGCATCGGGCCGCGCCAGGTCACCGGGGTGTTGCCGTCGGTGAACTGGCCGATCGAGATGAATCGGACGCCGTGGCTCTGCGGCGGCATGATCATCTGCTCGACCTGCGTGGGCTTGGCGTCGCTACCGAGCATCCGGGGCACCGAGTGGCCGTAGATGTCGGCATCGAGCACACCCACACTGAGTCCGCGTTCGGCGAGCGCGACGGCGAGGTTCACGGTGACGCTGGACTTGCCGACGCCGCCCTTGCCGGAGGCGACGGCGTACACGCGCGTGAGTGAACCCGGTTGGGCGAACGGGATCACGGGTTCGGCGCGGTCTCCGCGCAGCTTCTTGCGCAGTGTGGTGCGTTGCTCGTCGTCCATCACGTCGAGTTCCACCCGAACCGTCCCGACTCCGGGGACATCGGCTGCGGCGGTCTCGACGCGCCCGCTGATCTCGTTGCGCATCGGGCAACCCGACGTCGTCAGGTACACGACGATGTCCACGCTGGCGTCGTCGTTGACGGTGATCGACTTGACCATGCCGAGGTCGGTGATGGGTTTGCCGATCTCGGGGTCGTTGACCTTGCTCAGTGCGGCACGGACCGCTGATTCGGTGGGGAGAACTCCGGTAGTCATCCCTGCCAGCTTAACGCTCGGGCATATCGGTCCTGGCAGACCGTGTGGCCGACGTCAGCGGGCGGCGTCGGGAACCGGTGTCGTCGTCGGCGCACCCTGCCGGCGCGATTGCGGGTTGTTCCGCGGCGTCGGCTCCTGTCCGGGGGCGGTCCGCGGCTGCAGCTGCGGCGGCAGCATCTCCCGGGGGATCAGATCGGGCGGCAGACACAGCTGACCGATACAGGTGGGCGGGGGAGTGCTGCTGGTCTCGGGCGTCGTCGACGACGGTGCCGACGAACTCTCGCCCGGGGTCGTCGGGGTGGACGGTTTCTTGGTCGAGGACTTGCTCGGCTTGCGCTTCGGTTCCGGGATGGGATCGGTCGGCATCACGCCGGTGGCGTAGGCGCCTGCCCAGCTCAGGACGTTGGCCACGTACTCCATCGAGCGGTTGTAGCGCAGGATCGCCGAGACCTTGTTCTCTTCGGCCAGGATGTCGGTGACGCCCGCACACAGGTAGCGGCCGGCGGAATAGGTGGCGTCGAAGACGTTGTTCGGGTCCGACTTGCCGTCGCCGTTGGCGTCCGATCCCCAGCTGGCCCAGGTGCTCGGGATGAACTGCATCGGCCCCATGGCGCGGTCGTGTGACGCGTCGCCGTCGATGCTGCCGCCGTCGGTGTCGCGGATCACCGCGTTGCCGGCGAGGGAGCCGTCGAGGATCGGCCCGGCGATCGGGTTGATGGTGGTGCCGAATTCGTCGACCGAGCCGTTGGACGCGTGATTGGACTCGATCCGGCCGATTCCCGCCAGCAGGAACCACGGCAGCTTGCACTGCGGGGACTCGGCGTCGACGCGATTGGCGGCGAGCTTGTAGGCCTGCAGCACCACCCCGGGGATGCCGAGCGGGCCGCTCGGCAGACTCGCGGCGATCCGGAATTGTGGCGCGACGACCGGCTCGGGGGTCTTCGGCGGCGGTGCGAAGCCCAGCAGCGTGACGGGCGCGCCGGGCACGATCTGCGCGGCAACGACGGGGGTGTCCTCACGCACGGTTTCCGGTTGCGCGAGCGATCCGCCGGCTGCGCTCGACGTCGCCGCTCCCAGCATCATCGCGCCGACCAGCACGCCGCCGGTGCCGACCGCGAGCGCGCGCCGGGACACACGTGCCCGGCGTGGTCCGCGGGTACGGCGGAACGGTCGCGGGCTCACCGCTCACCCCTCGGCGACATCGTCCCTCCCGTGGCCGGTGCGGTCTGCGACCGCGAAACCGACGTCGACTGCCTGTCCACACCCACTCCGTCTGTCCACCACTCGTGTATGTCCGCCTGACCTGCGCGGGGATATGCCGGAACCGGCCGTGTCATTCCCCCGGGATCTCCCCCGGACACCTGCTCCCCGGACCGGCTGACGTGTGACCCACGATACATATGGGTCGACTGCCCCAGTACAGGAACCCGACAATTCTTGACCACATGCATCTGATCGGGCGATGAACACTCGTGTGTTACTTGTCGGGGTCCCGCGAGCCGCCGGATCGCGGATCGAACTCGTCGTCCTCGTCGGTGGACGGTGACAGTCTCTCGGTGAGTTCGGTCAGCAGGTCGTCGAACTCCCGTCGCAGGTAGTCGCGCGTGACGGTGTCGCCGACCGCGAGTCGCACGGCCGCCAGCTCACGCGCGAGGAACTCGGTGTCGGCCTTGGTCTGCGCTGCGCGCATCCGATCCTCGTCGAGCGAGACCTTGTCCCGGTTCTCCTGCCGGTTCTGCGCGAGCAGGATCAGCGGTGCCGCGTAGGCCGCCTGGGTGGAGAAGGCGAGGTTCAGCAAGATGAACGGATACGGGTCCCACCGCCAGGAGACCGCGACGAGGTTCAGCGCGATCCACACGATCACGATGACGGTCTGGATGGCCAGATATCGTCCGGTGCCGAGGAACCGGGCGATGCGTTCGGCGTACACCCCCACGACGTCGGAGTCGAGATTGAACGAGAACCGGCGGCCCTGTCGCGGGGTGTCGAGGCGACGCCCGGACGGTTCGGGGCTCACGCACCCGCTCCTGCGGCGTCGGCATCGGTGATCTTCGGGATCGGTCCGGTGTCATCGGAGTCGGTCTCACGCCAGTCGCGGGGGAGGAGCTCGTCGAGGAGGTCGTCGACGGTGACCGCGCCGAGGAGGTGACCTCCCTCGTCGACCACGGGACCACACACGATGTTGTAGGTCGCGAAGTACCGGGTCACGGTTTCCAGGGAGTCCTCGGGGTGCAGCCGCGACAGGTCGGTGTCCAGGATTCCGGCGACGAGGTCTGCGGGCGGCTCACGCAGGAGCGCCTGCAGATGGGCGCAGCCGATGTACTTGCCGGTTGGCGTGGCAGTGGGTGGGCGCACCACGAAGATCTGACTCGCCGCGGCCGGGGTGACATCCGGATTGCGTGCGCGGGCAAGGGCTTCGGCGATCGTCGTCGCCGGCGTGACGATGATCGGTTCGGTGGTCATCAACCCGCCCGCGGTGTCCGGTGAGTGGGTGAGCAGACGGCGGACCGGCTCGGAGTCCTCCGGGTCCATGCGTTCGAGCAGCGATTCGGCCTCCGCGTCGGGCAGTTCACCCAGCAGGTCGGCCGCGTCATCGGGGTCCATCGCCTCGAGCACGTCGACCGCGCGTTCGAGCTCTAGATGGGCCAGGACGTCGGTCTGGTCGTCGGGTGGGAGCTCCTGCAGCACGTCGGCCAGCCGCTCGTCGTCGAGAGCCGCGGCGATCTCGTCGCGGCGTTTGACGGGGAGTTCGCGCAACGCGTTGGCGACGTCCGCGGCGCGCATGCCCTCGAACTGCTGCAGCGCCTGCGCGACTCCCTGTCCGGGGAGGTTCAGCTCGGTGGGGGTGAGGCCGATGACGTGGTTCCAATCGACCACATGTGTCTCCCCGCGCCGGCGGAGACCCTTGCGGCCGGTGCGGACGGCGACACGCGACACCACCCAGTCGCGGGTACGGGTACGTTCGATACCCAGATCGACGATCATCACATCCACGCCGGCCAGGTCGACCAGGTCGGGATCGTCAACGCGGACACGGGAATCGAGGATCTGGCCGATCGCCAGCGCCTCGCCCGGCCGCAGGTGCAGCCGCCGGAGGCTCACGTTGCCAGTGTTCAGGGTGACCGCCTGGGGCTCGATCGACGTCACCCGCAGCATCGGGACGAAGATCCGGCGACGGGTGGTCAGTTCCACGGCGAGTCCGAGTGCACGTGGCTGCTGGCCGGACAGCCGGACCGCGACGACGACGTCGCGAACCCGTCCGATCGACTCGCCGTCCGGTCCGAGCACGGCCAATCCGACCAACCTGGCCACGTACACCTTGCTCACGACCGCCATGGGAGTAAGGGTAGTGGCAGCGGGATGCGTGCTGCGCGTCCCGGCTGTCGGTCACCGCGCCCCCGGACGTCGACAGGGTGTGCACCGAAGGCACCGAAGAGTCGCGCCGGAGGCGCCCGAATAGTCGCGCCGAAGGCGCCAGAACAGTGAGGACGCGAGATGACGAACCCGATGCGCCCAGGCCGCGAGACCCCGGGCCTGCCGACGCCGCCGAAGGGTTGGCCGATCGGTTCGTACGGCACCTACGCGGAGGCGCAGCGCGCCGTGGATTACCTGTCGGATCAGAACTTCACCGTGCAGGACGTGACCATCGTCGGTGTCGACCTGATGCAGGTCGAGCGGGTGATAGGTCGTCTGACCTGGGGAAAGGTGATCGGCGGCGGTGTCGTCTCGGGTGCCTGGCTGGGCCTCTTCTTCGGTCTGCTCGTGTCCCTGGTGGTGACCGGCGCCGGATTCGCCCCCATCGTCTTCGGTCTGGTCGGCGGCATCATCTTCGGGTTGATCTCGACCACGATCCCGTACGCCGCGACCCGCGGGCAGCGCGATTTCGCCTCCACGATGCAGCTGGTCGCCGGGCGATACGACGTGCTGTGCGACCCGCGCACCGCCGAGCAGGCGCGCGACATGCTGAGCCGGCTGGCGACCTGACCGCGGAATCCGAGACCAGGATCACACGTCCCGAATTCACGGGGGCGAAGTCCCGATGTAGTTCGACACAGTCGATTTCGGCTCAGATCACGATTCACCTACGTTCTGGCACGCCCTTACCGAATGTGTTGCACGTCACGAACTGCGAAGGCTAACGTAACGCAGACGCTGACCGGTGCGGCCTCGAAGTCTTGCACCGCGAACGACATCGAGGAGGCTGCGTGCGGTTGTGGGCTGGCAGTTCCGATTTCGGTAGATCTTCCCCGGGTCTGAGACGAAGACTGGTGATCGCGGCTGCTGCACTGGCGACCGCGTTGCCGATCGTCACGGCCTGCGGTTCGGGCTACACGCCCCGGGTCATCAACATCTATCCGCCGGCCGACGGCGCCTCGTTCATCGAGAGCGTGGGCGAGCAGTGCACGGAGCAATCCAATGGCGCGTACCGCATCGTCACGACTCCGCTGCCCAAGTCCGCCGACGACCAGCGACTTCAGTTGGCGCGCCGACTCGCCGGCAATGACGCCGGACTCGACCTCATGGGCATGGACGTCGTGTGGACCGCGGAGTTCGCCGATGCCGGATGGATGGTGCCGGTGCCGGACGACCTGGCCGAGACTGTCGAGGAGGACACGCTCGGCGGTCCGCTGGAGACGGCGATGTGGAAGACCGACGACGATGCCGAGCAAAGGCTGTATGCCATCCCGACGTGGACCAACACCCAATTGCTCTGGTACCGGCCGGACGTCCTGCGGCAGTACCTGAACAAGTCCCGCCCGGCGAGCACCTGGGAAGAGATGCTCGCGGACACCGAGAGGATCTACGAACAGGGCGGACCCAGCTACATCATGGTGCAGGGTCGGCAGTACGAGGGCCTGATGGTGTGGTTCAACTCGGTGCTGGCCAGTGCCGGAGGGCAGGTCGTCGACCCCGATGACCCGAACAAGGTGACGCTGAACGACACTCCCGAGCACCGCGCCGCCACCGTGCGCGCACTGACGATCCTCAAGGCGGTCGCCACCGCGCCCGGCAGTGATCCCTCGCTGACGAACTCCGACGAGTCCGCTGCCCGTCTGGGCATGGAGAACGGCAGCGCGACCTACGAGGTCAACTGGCCGTTCGTGTTCTCGTCGATGCGGAGCAATGCCGCCGCCGGCGACGTGCCCTTCTTCCCGGAGATGACCGAGTTCGGTCCGATGTTCGCCGATCCGGACAATCCGCCGGCCGACACCGAACTCGCCCCGGTGAATCGCGTGGTGCGCTCCAAGTTCAACTTCGCCCGCTATCCGGGGGTGAGTCCGGAACTCCCCACCAAGACCACGCTGGGCGGGGTGAACATCGCGGTGGCGAGTACGTCGCAGCAGCCGGAGTTGGCCTTCGAGGCCGCGGCCTGCCTGACCAGTCGCGAGGCGCAACGCGTGTACTCGATCGAGGGCGGCACCCCACCGACCATCGAATCCATCTACGACGACCCGGATTTCCAAGCGGCCTACCCGATGGGCAATGACATCCGTGCGCAGCTCGAGGAGAACACCGCGGCGCTGCGGCCGGCTTCCCCGGTCTACCAGGCGATCTCGACGCTCCTCACGGCCAAGCTCAGCCCGGTCGGGCAGTGGGACCCGGAGACGCTGGTCGACGAACTCGCCGAGCAGGTCGAGGCGGCGATCAACGGAGAGGGGCTGATCCCATGACGACCGGCGGCAACGACGATCCGCGTTCGCGCCCCGGGCGGCACGCGATGCCCGAGGACAACACACCGGCCCGCGAGCCGTCGGTGCGCCCACCCACCTCGAATGCGGGATCCGGTTCCGCGGGACAGGGTTCCGCAGGCCAGGGATCGGGGGGTGGATGGATTCCGCCGGAGGGTTCCGCGCCGGGTAGGGAACCCGCCGGGACCGCAGGTACACCCGCGACCGCTGTCGCAACGGCCGTCCGCGAGACCGCGCCCCCGGACACCGCGCGGAAGAAGGCGATCAGCGAGGGTAAATCGGCCGAGCGTCGGCTTGCGTTCTGGCTGGTGGCACCGGCGGCGCTGATGATGTTGCTGGTGACCGGCTATCCGATCGTCTACGCCTTCTGGCTGTCGCTGAACAAGATGAGCCTGTCGGCGCCCGGTGAGCGAGAGTTCGTGTGGTTCAGCAACTATGCGACCGTTCTCACCGACAGTTACTGGTGGACCTCGTTCTTCGTCACGACGGGGATCACGGTCGTCTCCGTCGCGATCGAACTCGTCCTCGGCATGGCGATCGCACTCGTCATGCACCGCACCATCTTCGGCCGCGGCACCATCCGCACGGTGGTGCTGATCCCGTACGGGATCGTGACCGTCGCGGCGGCGTTCTCGTGGTACTACGCCTGGACACCCGAGACCGGCTACCTGGCCAATCTGCTGCCCGACGGCACCGCGCCGCTCACCGAACAGTGGCCGTCGTTGGCGATCATCGTGCTCGCCGAGGTGTGGAAGACGACACCGTTCATGGCGCTGCTGCTGCTGGCCGGCCTGGCATTGGTCCCCGACGATCTGCTGAAGGCGGCTCAGGTGGACGGTGCCGGTGCGTGGACCCGCCTGTGGCGCATCATCATCCCGCTGATGAAGCCGGCCATCCTGGTCGCCTTGCTGTTCCGGACGCTCGACGCGTTCCGCATCTTCGACAACATCTACGTGTTGACCCGAGGCTCGAACAACACCTATTCGGTGTCGATGCTCGGCTACGACAACCTGTTCAAGGCGTTCAACCTCGGTATCGGCTCCGCCATCAGCGTCCTCATCTTCGTCTGTGTCGCGATCATCGCGTTCATCTTCGTCAAGGGCTTCGGTACCGCGGCGCCCGGTTCCGAGAACGAGGGGAGGTAGGTCCGGACATGTCGCGCAACACATCGAGCAGGGTCTGGTGGGCGATCGCCAACGTGCTGGTGATCCTCTACGCCGTCATTCCGCTGCTGTGGATCATCAGCCTGTCGTTCAAGCCGCCGGGCAGCGTGACCGACGGGAACTTCATCCCGCAGGAATGGACGTGGGACAACTACGCGGGCATCTTCGAGACCAGCGCCTTCACCAGCGCACTCCGCAACTCCATCGGTATCGGTCTGATCACCACCGTCATCGCGGTGCTGCTCGGCACGATGGCTGCGTACGCGGTTGCGCGCCTGGACTTCCCGGGCAAGCGACTGCTGATCGGAGCTGCGCTGCTGATCGCGATGTTCCCGCAGATCTCGCTGGTCACACCGCTGTTCAACATCGAACGCAGCATCGGCCTGTTCGACACCTGGCCCGGTCTGATCCTGCCTTACATCACCTTTGCGCTGCCCCTCGCGATCTACACCCTTTCGGCGTTCTTCCGCGAGATCCCCTGGGAGTTGGAGAAGGCCGCGAAGATGGACGGTGCGACGCCGTTTCAGGCCTTCCGCAAGGTGATCGCGCCGCTGGCGGCACCCGGCGTGGTGACCGCGGCGATCCTGGTGTTCATCTTCGCCTGGAACGATCTGCTGCTCGCACTGTCGCTCACGTCGACCGAGAATGCCATCACCGCGCCGGTCGCGATCGCGAACTTCACCGGTGACTCGCAGTTCGAGGAGCCGACCGGTTCGATCGCGGCGGCGGCGGTGGTCATCACCATCCCGATCATCATCTTCGTCCTGTTCTTCCAACGCAGAATCGTGGCCGGTCTGACCTCCGGCGCCGTGAAGGGATAGCCCGTGGCCGAGATCATCCTGGAAAAAGTGACCAAGCAGTACCCGGACGGCTCGACCGCGGTCCACGGGGTCGACGTGGACATCGCCGACGGCGAGTTCATCATCCTCGTCGGTCCGTCGGGATGCGGGAAGTCGACCACCCTCAACATGATCGCGGGCCTGGAGGACATCACCTCGGGCGAGCTGCGGATCGAAGGGGAGCGGGTCAACGAACGCGCGCCGAAGGACCGCGACATCGCGATGGTGTTCCAGAGCTATGCGTTGTATCCGCACATGTCGGTGCGCGAGAACATCGCATTCCCGCTGACCCTGGCCAAGATGAGCAAGTCCGAGGTCTCCGCCAAGGTCGACGAGGCGGCCAAGATCCTCGATCTCGGACCGTATCTCGACCGCAAACCGGCCAACCTGTCAGGTGGTCAGCGTCAACGCGTCGCCATGGGGCGTGCGATCGTCCGGTCGCCCAAGGCATTCCTGATGGACGAGCCGCTCTCCAACCTCGACGCCAAACTGCGCGTGCAGATGCGCACCGAGATCGCCCGACTCCAGCAGCGACTCGGGACCACGACGATCTACGTGACCCACGACCAGACCGAGGCGATGACGCTCGGTGACCGCGTGGTGGTCCTGCGCGGCGGATACGTGCAGCAGATCGGTACGCCGCAGGAGCTCTACAACGAACCGGCCAATCTGTTCGTCGCCGGGTTCATCGGATCACCGGCGATGAACTTCCTGCCCGGCCGCATCGACGGCGATGCCATCGAGACCCCGATCGGACGGATCTCCGTGCCCGACCACCAGAAGGTGGTCGCCAATGCGGAGAAGGCGCGCAGCAACGGCGAAGTGCTGGTGGGTATCCGGCCGGAGCACCTGGAGGACTCCGCGCTCGTCGACACCGACACCCGGGAGCACGGCGCGACGTTCACCGCATCGGTCGACGTGATCGAGAACATGGGTTCCGACAACTACGTGTACTTCTCGGTGGACACCCCGCATGCGACCAGTGATGCCCTCGCCGAGCTGTCCGCCGATGCCGGCGGTGTGGACATCGGTGGCGGTCAGATGATCGCCCGGGTGTCGCCGGAGTCGTCGATCAGCCGCGGTAGCAACGCCGAGTTGTTCTACGACGCAGGGCGGGTCGCCGTCTTCGACCAGGAGTCGGGCACGAATCTGCGTCTCGGGTGACCGCAGACGTCGTCGCCGGGCGGTCTCACCGGCGACGGCGGCGTCCCTGGTCGTGTAGCTCCTTAAGGATCTCGTCGTCCCAGATGTGCTTGCGCACCAGGCGGTATCGCTCGCAGGCGAGCCACATGTAGAGTTCGGCGTCGCTGTTCAGGTCCGGCCGGATCTCGGCCCGTCGGGCCATCCGCACCACCGGCAGGAACTCCTCGCCGAACCAGCGCCGCGCCACCTCGACCCGGCTGAGGTACTCGCCGAGTTCCTGTGACAGCCGGAATCCCCAGGCCTCGACGTTCTCGGCCAGTTCGGCGTAGTCGAACGGGTCGGCGAGCCGGATGGCCTCGGCCTGGGCACCGCCGAGCGGCACCCGGGACAGGAACAGTCGGCGGTGGTCTTTGAGTAGCAGGTCCGAGGTCACGTTGATGCCGTCGGGCGAGATCCGGGTGTGGATCTCGGTGACGTAGGCGTCGATGGTGTGGAAGTGGCGGGCGATCGCGATGGAGACGCGATGGTGTCCGTCGAGGACGAAGTGCATCGAACCGACCCGATAGAGCGCGACCGGCGGCACCGATTCCCCGCGTCGCTGCGCGGCGGCGAGTCGTTGCCACCGCTCCCGGATCCGGGACGACGTCGGCCGGAAGTAGCGATCGAAGTCCTTGGTGCGGTCGACACTTCCGACGATGGAGGAGACCTCCACCTGCTGCAGTCCCAAGGTGGTCTCGCCGATACGGCCGAGTGCGGTGACCACCTCGTCGAACGGCAGCACGGTGTTGACGTCGGCGGGCTGTCGGGTGAACCAGGCCATCAGCCGCGACATCTCGGCGTGCCGCCGCATGCGCATGAAGTCGTTCTGCGCGTCGGCGTCCGGGAATCCGGTGTCACGCGCCATGACGTCGCCTCACCACTCGGAATTCCCTTGTGCCGGGATCGATGTCGAACTGGCAGTAGCCGACCACGTTCATCGAGATGGTGAGGTCGCCGATCATCTTGTCCGACGGCCGCATTCCATACGGGTGTACGTGTCCGTGCACCATCAGCGTGGGTTGCAGGGACCGCACCAGGCGGTGATAACAGTCGAATCCGCGGTGTGGCGGGTCGTCGCCGTCGCCGACCCCACGCGCCGGACTGTGGGTCAGGAGGATATCGGGTGCCTGCCGGGAGCAGGTGAGGCGCCACGACCGCAGCCGTTGATGCACGTCGGTGTATTGATTGGGCCCGTCGTTGTAGCGCCGGCACCCGCCGAGCCCGCTGATCCGCAGGCCGGCCACCGAGACCGTGCGTCCGTCGACGTTGATCGCCCCGCGCGGTCCGGGCTCGGTCGACGGCAGTCCGGCCCGCACCCAACCGGCTCGGGCCAGACGGTAGCCCGAGAGGTCCCGGTCGTGGTTGCCGGGCACGAAGACGCAGGGTGCGTCACACAGGGTCGCGAGAACCTCCAGGTATTCGAACGGCAGGTCACCCGCACCCAGGATCACATCGGGGCGGCTCTCGATGCCGACACCGAAGGTCAGCGACTCCACGACCTCGTCGGCCACGGCCAGGACACGAACCACGTGTGCCAGAGTACGGTCCCGACGGCGTATCAGACCATGTCGTGCCCACACCGAGGTCGTGCTCACACCGAGGTCTGCTCACACCGGAGTCGCGGAGACCGCCGGGCCGCCCGCAGCGATGTCGGCCGACTACGGTGGGAGCGGTGAGCGACGCCGTCACCGACCGGATCAGTGAGTTCCTCGCCGAACGCCTGTCCGCACAACCGCAGCGGGCGTCGGTGACGTTTCTCGGGGTCGAACCCATCGAGGTCCTGCGATTCGTCACCGGCGACGACCTCGTCTATGTCACCGTCGGCTGTGCCCGGCACCCGATGTCGGAGCCGACCGACATCCACGCCGATCCGGTGCGCGGACCGCGTGCCGAGCTCGTGGTGCGGATGCACGCGTCGGCCCCACTGCCCGGCCTGCACCGTCGGATGGCCACCGTCGCGGCGGCTCCGGCCGTCGAAGGTCTGATCCTGGCCACCGACGCCCTGGTCGACCTGTCGGAGCCGATGTGGGACGGGGCGGCCGCGACGGCGATGGTCCTCGAGGACGACGACCTCGGCGACCTGACGCTTCCCGCACCGATGGATCCGGTGCGGTTCCTGCGCGCTGTGCCGATCACCGCCAACGAGGCCGCATGGGTGCGGCTCAAGGGTGCCGACGCGCTACGGGAGGCCTGGCGAGAGGCGCGGATCGACGTGATGGCGCCCGACCGGGCGGCCGCGAAACTCTGATGCCCCGGGGCGCCTCGGGAGTGAGCGTTCCACACGCACTCAGAGCCATCGGTGATGGCGGAACACCACCCACAGCGTGCTGCAGGTGACGAGAAGTCCGATGATCACCGCGGGGTAGCCCCATCGCTCGTCGAGTTCCGGCATGTACTCGAAGTTCATGCCGTAGATGCCGGCGACGAGTGTCGGGACCGCCGCGATCGCGACCCAGGCCGAGATCTTGCGCATGTCGGTGTTCTGCTGGATGCCGACCTTGGCCGCGGCGGCACCGAGCAGTGAGGTCAGCACCTCGTCGTATTCGACCACGCGTTCGATGACCGTGGTCAGGTGGTCGGCGACATCGCGGAAATGTCGTCGGATCTCCTTGGGCACCAGCGGGTTCTGCGCCGTGAGCCGGGCCAGCGGGCCGGTGAGCGGGGTGACCGCGCGCCGGAGTTCGAGGACCTCGCGTTTGAGCAGGTACACCGGGTCGATGTTCAGCGATCGTTGCGGGCCGAACACCGCAGCCTCGATCGCGTAGATGTCCGATTCCATCCGCTCGGTCACACCGAGATAGCTGTCGACGACGAGGTCGGAGATCGCGTGCAACACCGACGTCGGGCCCAAAGCGAGCCGTTCCGGGCGGGCCTCGAGCCGGCGCCGCACCCCCGACAGATGGGTGTGGTCGCCGTGGCGGACCGTGATGACGAAATCGGATCCGGCGAAGATCATGATCTCACCGGTCTCGACGACCTCACTGGCCTTGTCGATCGACTCGTGTTCGACGTACTTGACGGTGCGCAGTACCAGGAACTGGGTGTCGTCGTACACCTCGAGCTTGGGGCGCTGGTGGGCGTTGACGGCATCCTCGACGACCAGCTCGTGCAAACCGAACGTGCGGCCGACGCCCTCCATCTGCTCGTCGTCGGGGGAGTGCAGGCCGAGCCAGACGAAGCCCTCGCCGGTCGAGCGGACCTGTTTCAGCGCGTCGACATACGAGATGTGCCCGGCCTGACGATGACCGTCGATGTAGACGGCGCAGTCGACCACCGCCCGTGCCGCGGGTACCGGGATCCGCGGCAGAAGCCGTTTCTCGCGTCGCTGGCCGACGAGTCCGCTCGGACGCAGGTGTGGCATCGAAGGCACGGTTGGGATGCTACTCGTACGATCAGCGCGTGCCCTTCGACGTGACCGTGTACACCACGACGTTGATCACGCTCGTGGTGATCATGGACCCACCCGGCCAGGTCCCGGTGTTCCTCAGCCTCGTCGGCCATCGGTCCGTCGAATACCGTCGACGCGCGGCGTGGCAGGCGCCGCTGGTCAGTCTGCTGGTGATCAGTGTGTTCGCGATCGGCGGCAAGGCGATCCTGAACTACCTGCACATCGGCATCCCGGCACTGCAGGGCGCCGGCGGACTGTTGCTGCTGCTCGTCGCGCTGCAGTTGCTGACCGGCCTGGGCTCCGCGGGCAAGCCCGAGGCCAGCGATGACGTCAACGTCGCGTTGGTACCGCTGGGCACGCCGCTGCTGGCCGGTCCGGGTGCGATCGCGGCCGTGATCGTCGCGGTCAGCGCCGAAGCCGGGAACGCCGGCGGCTACATCGCGATCGCGGCGGCCATCGTCACCGTCCACCTGATCGTGATGATCGTGCTGCGGTATTCGACGGTCCTCATCCGCCTGCTCGGGATCGGCGGGATCACCCTGCTGGCCAAGATCGCCGGTCTGTTGCTCGCGGCGATCGCGGTCCAGCTGATCGCCGACTCCATCGCCGGGTTCATCGCCGAGGGCGGCTAACGTGGGTGCGTGATCAAGCGCGCAGCGACAGCGATCCTGGTGGCCTGTGCCCTCGTCGTCTGCATGGCGGGGTGCTCGGACGACGAGTCGGCGCCGCGCGAGCTGGTTCTGGGCGCTACCGACTCGCCTGCGATGCAGGTGATGGTGCGGGTCTACGCCGGGGCGCTGCGCCACACCGGCACCCAGGTGTCGTCCGAGATCCACACGGCCGACTACCGGACGCTGCTCGACGACATGGACACCACGTCGGTGGACCTGTTCCCGGCGTTCAGCGGCCGGCTGCTCGCACAGCTGGCTCCCCAGCTCACCCCGGCGACCGCCGACGACGTGTTCATCGACCTGAACCGGTCACTGCCCCAGGGAGTTTCGGTGGGCGACGCGACGATGGTCACCGGCACCCCGCGCCTGTTCGTGGCGTCGACGGTGGCCGATGAGGGCGAGGTGACCGATCTGTCGGACTGCGACCGGATCGCCGCGGGGACACCCGTCGTGGTCGTCGGCGCCCCTGATCAGGGGGTGATCGAGGCATTCGCCGCGGCCGGGTGTCGCTTCGGCGCGGTGGAATCGGTCGAGTCGGTTCCGGTGGTGGTCGACCGTGTGGCCGGCGGCGGGGCGGTGGGAATCCTCACTCCGCTCGACGTCGCGGGCGACGACGCCGAGGGCGCGGTCGGCGACATCCGCGCGCTACGCGCGGATCAGCCGGAGCAGCCCGCGGCGACGGGCACGACCCCGACGTCGAGGGAAGTGCGGGTCGCGGCGGTGGGCCCCCGGCCCGAGCAGTTGGTGCCGGTCTACCGCAGTGCGGCGTTCACCCTCGACGAGGTGAAGACCATCAACACCGTGGCCGGTGAGATGACCACGGCCGATCTCGCCACGCTGGCCCGACGTGCGGTGGCCGGCGAGAATCCGGACGATCTCGCGAACGGATGGCTGGCCGAGCACGACCTCTGATCGCGCCCGGCCGGCCGCGCACCCGGGTGGTCAGGATGCCTTGGACAGTGCCCAGCCGGTGACCCGGGCGACGATGCCCTGGTATCCGGACGCGACGATGCGGACCCACAGGTCGAGGAGTTTCGCGTCGGCACCCACCAGGACCCGCGCCCGGTTCTTGCGCACGCCCGCGATGATGGCGTCGGCGGCGTCCTCCGAGGTCATGCGCGCCAGATGCCGGTCGAAGAAGTCGGCCGTCTTCTTCTGGTCGTGGTCGCCGGAGGCCGTGGCGTTGCGTGCGATGGCCGTCTTGATCCCGCCGGGGTGCACGCAGGTGACCTTCACCGGGTGCTTGGCGACGATCATCTCCTGGTTGAGGGCCTCGGTGAAGCCGCGCACGGCGAACTTCGCCGAGTTGTAGGCGGCCTGACCGGGTTCGGACAGCAGGCCGAACAGCGACGACGTGTTGACGATGTGGCCGTCGCCCGACGCGATGATGTGCGGCAGGAATGCCTTGGTGCCGTTGACGACCCCCCAGTAGTCGACGTCCATCACGCGCTCGATGTCCTTGAACTCGGTGCGCTCGATCTCGCCGTGGTGCGCGATCCCGGCGTTGTTGAAGATGACGTTCACGGTGCCGTAATGGGCAACCACGGTGTCCGCGTACTCCAGGACGGCCTCGCGCTCGGCGACGTTGAGCAGTTGCGCGTGCACCGGTGCACCCGTCTCGGCGACCAGTTTCTCGGTGACCGCCAGGCCCTCCGGGTTCAGATCGGAGATGGCGAGCTTGGCACCCAGCTGCCCCAGCTTGACCGCCAGGTCGCGGCCCATTCCGGAACCGGCGCCGGTGATGACGACGACCTTGTCACGAAAGTCTTTCATGATGTCCTTCTCTCGGCGGTGGTCAGGCGTTGATCGTTGCCGGTTGGTTCTCGGTGACCTCGACGGCGGGCGTCCCACGACGGCGTTCCACATCGTAGGCGGCGATGTCGAAGCGCTTGGTGATTCGTCGGAAGTTGAAGGTGAAGCCCGGCCAGAGGGTGGTGATGTTGCCGTGGTGATCCTTGTACCACGAGGCGCAGCCGCCGTTCACCCACACGCTGTTGCGCAGGGTGTGCTGGATCTCGGCGTTGTACGCGCGCTGGGCGTCGAACTTCACCTCGGTGCGTGTGATTCCTTGTGCGCGAACAGTTCTGACATAGTCGACGAGATAGTTCAGCTGGGATTCGATCATGTAGACCATCGACGTGTGTCCCAGTCCGGTCGACGGTCCGATCATCAGCATCATGTTGGGGAAGCCGTTGACGAAGGATCCCTTGTAGCCCTGCATGCCGATCTCGTCCCAGACCCCCGACAGGCTGCGCTCGCCGGTGCCGACGATCTTGTCGAACACGGGGGAGTCGGTCACGTGGAATCCGGTGGCGACGACGATCACGTCGACGTCGCGGATGGTGCCGTCGATGGTGGCGATGCCCGACTCGGTGACCGATGCGATGCGGTCGGTGACGAGGTCGACGTTGCGGCGGGCGATCGCCGGATACCAGTCGTTGGAACGCAGGATCCGCTTGCAGCCGACCTGGAACGTCGGGGTCACCTTGCGGCGCAGCTCCCGGTCGCGGATCGATCGGGCGATGTTCGCCCGGCAGATCATCTCGACCGGCTTGAGTGACTTGGGGGAGTAGGTGAGACCGAACGCCGTCACCTCGTTGGCCGCGTACACGACGCCGCGCATCGCCGTCTGGAATCCGGGCACGTTCTCGAATGCCCAGTGCTCGGCCGCCGAGTACGGCCGCTCGGTGCGCGGCACGATCCACGGCGCCGTGCGCTGATAGACATCGAGACGCGCGGCCACCTTGGCGAGTTCGGGCACGAGCTGAATCGCCGAGGCGCCGGTGCCGATGACCGCGACCCGCTTGCCGGTGAAGTCGTAGTCGTTGTCCCACCGTGCGGAGTGCACGATCTTGCCGTCGAAGTCGTCGAAACCGTCGATGTCGGGCAGGTTCGGCTCACACAGCGGGCCGACCGCGCCGACCATGATCTGCGCGCGGATCTGTTCGCGTTCCCCGTCCCGGACCACGTCGAGGTACCACCGCTGCTCGTCGTCGTGCCACTGTGCGAGTTCCACCTCGGTGCGGAAACGCGTGTGTGCACGGACGCCGCGCTCGTCGGCGACGTCGTTGATGTAGCGGTGGATCTCCGGCTGGTGGGAGTACGAGCGCGACCAGCGGGGATTGTGGGCGAATGAATAGGAGTAGAGCTGCGACGGGACGTCGCAGGCAGCTCCGGGGTAGGTGTTGTCGCGCCACGTACCGCCGAAGTCGGTGCCCCGATCCAGCACCACGAAGTCGTCGACGCCGTTCTCCTTGAGCTTGATGGCTGCGCCCAGGCCGGAGAAGCCTGCCCCGACGATGGCGATCTGTACATCGATCATTGTCATGGTCTCACCATAGGGTCCTACTGAATGTGCGTCAATAGTTTGTTGAACTTCGATCAATAACGGCCTACCGTGGAGTGGACCAGCAGGAACACGGCGAGAGGACACGGAGGCTGTGACGGTGACCCGAGGTTCCGCACCGTCCGCCAAGCGGACCCGGATGAGTCCGGAGGCACGACGGGACCAGTTCATCGAACTGGGCTTGCACATGGTGCGCGATCGGCCGCTCGAACAGGTGTCGATCGACGTCATCGCGGAGGCGGCCGGCGTCTCGCGTGCGCTGCTCTTCCACTATTTCGCGTCGAAGCAGGACTTCCACGTGGCCATCGCGCGGGCCCAGGCCGACGAGATGCTCGAATGCACCGAGCCCGACCGTGGGCTCGGTGACCCCCTCGCCATGCTGTCGGGTTCGATGTCGGCATTCGTCGACTACGTCAGCGCCAACCGCGAGGCGTACATGGCGTTCATGCGCGGCTCGTCCAGCGCCGATCCGGCGATGCGTGAGGTGTTCGACCACACTCGCTCGGTCATGGCGTCGCGCGTGCTCGAACACGCGCCCGCGCTCGGCATCGCGATCACGCCGGTCGTCGAGATGACCGTGCACGGCTGGATCTCGTTCGTCGAGGAGACCACGATCCGGTGGCTCACCGAGCCGGTGATCGGCCGCGACGAACTGCTGGCATTGATCACCACGTCCCTGCCCGCGCTGGCGGCGGTGGTCCAGGTCCAGTAGCCCCCGCAAGGCAGCCACCCCGGTTCTGGAACATCACCTTGCTTTCGAAGCAAGGTGATGTTCCAGAACCGGGGTGGCTGTGGCCGACGCGACCGTGAGCGTCGGTCAACCGATCAGATCACGAGAAGCACTCGTCGAGGATCTCCTGCTGCTCCACGGCATGGACCTTGCTCGAACCCGACGACGGCGCCGACATGGCCCGCCGCGAGATGCGCTTCAACCCGCTGAGCACGTCCGGCAGCACCTCGGGCAACCACAGGCCGAGGAACGGCCACGGACCCTGGTTGGCCGGCTCCTCCTGGACCCAGCGGAAGTCCTCGGCGTTGGCGTACTGCTCCAACGTGTTGCGCAGACGACGGTGCGGAACCGGGTAGAGCTGTTCGATGCGGACGACGGCGACGTCGTCGCGCTTCTCCTTGTCGCGGCGAGCAGCCAGCTCGTAGTAGAGCTTGCCGCTCACCAGCAACACCCGCTTGACCTTGCTGCGGTCGCCACCGGCGACGAACTTCGGGTCGTCGATCACCGAACGGAACTTGTCGTCGGTGAACTCCTCGACCGGTGAGACCGCTCTCTTGTTGCGTAGCATCGACTTCGGGGTGAACACCACCAGTGGGCGGCTGATGCCGTCGAGCACGTGGCGGCGAAGCAGGTGGAAGTAGCTCGCCGGGGTGGACGGCAATGCGACGGTCATCGACCCCTCCGCGCACAACTGCAGGAAGCGCTCGATACGACCCGACGTGTGGTCGGGTCCCTGACCCTCGTGCCCGTGCGGGAGCAGCAGGACCACGTCGGAGAGCTGACCCCACTTGGCCTCACCCGACGAGATGAACTCGTCGATGATGGACTGCGCGCCGTTGACGAAGTCGCCGAACTGGGCCTCCCACATCACCAGCGCATCCGGGTTGCCGACCGAGTAGCCGTACTCGAAACCGACCACCGCGAACTCCGACAGCGGTGAGTCGTAGGCCATGAACCGGCCGTCGGCACCCTCACCGGACACCGTCTTGAGGTGATTGAGCGGGGTGTACTCCGAACCGCTGGTGCGGTCGATGAGCACCGAGTGCCGCTGGGTGAACGTGCCGCGACGCGAATCCTGGCCGGACAGGCGAACCGTACGGCCCTCGAGGACGAGCGAACCGAATGCGAGCAGTTCGGCGAACGCCCAGTCCACGTTCCCGTGGCGCGACATCTCGTGGCGGCGTTCCAGAATCGGCTTCACACGCGGATGCGGATCGAACCCGTCCGGGGTGTGGTAGAACGCGTCGCCGATCGCCTCGAGGACCTCCTTGTCGACCGCGGTCACCAGCTTGGTCGGCAGCGTCTGGTCCGACTCGACCGACGGACTCGGCTCGGCGTGGTACTTCTCGAGTTCCTTGACCTCGTTGAACACCCGTTCCAGCTGGCCCTGGTAGTCGCGCAGGGCGTCTTCGGCTTCCTTGGTCGAGATGTCACCGCGGCCGATCAGGGCTTCGGTGTAGCTCTTGCGGACGCCGCGCTTGGTGTCGATCACGTCGTACATCGCCGGCTGGGTCATCGACGGGTCGTCGCCCTCGTTGTGACCGCGGCGGCGGAAGCACACGAGGTCGATGACGACGTCCTTGCCGAACGCCTGCCGATAGTCGACGGCCATCTTCGCGACCCACACACACGCCTCGGGATCGTCGCCGTTCACGTGGAAGATCGGCGCACCGATCATCTTCGCGACGTCGGTGCAGTACTCCGTGGACCGCGAGTGCTCGGGTGCGGTGGTGAAGCCGACCTGGTTGTTGACGACGATGTGGATGGTGCCGCCGGTGCGATAGCCGGGCAGCATCGCCATGTTCAGCGTCTCCGCGACGACGCCCTGACCGGCGAAGGCCGCGTCGCCGTGCAGCATCAGCGGCAGCACCGAGAACTGGTCGTCGTCGTCGAGCTGATCCTGCTTGGCGCGGACCAGACCCTCGAGCACCGGGTCGACGGCCTCGAGGTGGCTCGGGTTGGCGGTCAGCGAGACGTTGATCTCGTTGTCGCCGAACATCTGGTAGTACTTGCCCTCGGCGCCGAGGTGGTACTTCACGTCGCCGGAGCCGTGCGCCTGCGACGGGTTCAGGTTGCCCTCGAACTCGGTGAAGATCTTGGAGTACGGCTTGCCGACGATGTTGGCGAGCACATTGAGACGCCCGCGGTGCGGCATGCCGATGACGACCTCGTTGAGGCTGTGCTCGGCGCCCTGGTCGATGACGGCGTCCATCATCGGGATCACCGACTCCGCGCCCTCGAGCGAGAAGCGCTTCTGCCCGACGTACTTGGTCTGCAGGAACGTCTCGAACGCCTCGGCCGCGTTCAGCTTCGACAGGATGTACTTCTGTTCGGCCACAGGGGGTTTGACGTGCTTGATCTCCACCCGGTCCTGCACCCAGCGCTGCTGTTCGGGTTCGAGGATGTGGGTGTACTCGACGCCGACGTGGCGGCAGTACGCGTCGCGCAGGATCGAGAGCACGTCGCGCAGCTTCATCTTCTCCTGGCCGTGGAAGCCACCGACCTTGAAGCTCCGGTCGAGGTCCCACAGGGTCAGGCCGTAGGTCAACACGTCGAGGTCGGGGTGGCTCGCCCGGGCGTCGCTGTCCATCATCAGCGGATCGATGTCCGCCATCAGGTGTCCGCGATTGCGGTATGCCGCAATGAGTTCCAGAACCCGGGTGCTCTTGTCGACGAGGCCCGCGGGGATGTCGCGACGCCAGCGGACCGGCTCGTACGGGATGTGGAACGCCGTGAAGACCTCGTCGTAGAAGGCGTCGTCGAGCAGCAGCTGATGAATCGTGCGCAGGAAGTCACCCGATTCCGCACCCTGGATGATGCGGTGGTCATAGGTAGACGTCAGCGTCATCAGCTTGCCGACACCGAGGTCGGCGATCTGCTCGTCGCTCGCACCCTGGAACTCTGCGGGGTACTCCATCGCGCCGGCGCCGATGATGGCGCCCTGGCCCTTCATCAGGCGCGGCACGGAGTGCACGGTGCCGATGGTGCCCGGGTTGGTCAGCGAGATGGTGGTGCCGGCGAAGTCCTCGGCGGTGAGCTTGCCGTCGCGGGCCCGGCGGACGATGTCCTGATAGGCGGTGTAGAACTCGGCGAAGCCCATCTTCTCGCACTCCTTGATGGCCGCGACCACCAGAGTGCGATTTCCGTCCTTGCCGACCAGGTCGATGGCCAGGCCGAGGTTGGTGTGAGCGGGGGTGACGGCGTTCGGCTTGCCGTCGACCTCGGCGAAGTGCCGGTTCATGTTCGGGAACGCCTTGATCGCCTGGACGATGGCGTAGCCGAGGATGTGGGTGAAGCTGATCTTGCCACCGCGGGTGCGGGCGAGGTGATTGTTGATGACGATGCGGTTGTCGATCATCAGCTTCGCCGGAACCGCGCGCACGCTGGTCGCGGTGGGGATCTCCAGCGACGCCGACATGTTCTTCGCGATCGCGGCAGCCGGTCCCCGCAGCACCTTGTTCTCGTCCTCGCTGGGCGACGACGCGGCGGACTTGGCCGGTTCCTTGGACTTCTGCGAGCGTGCCGAGCCGTCGCGGCTGGCGGTGCTCTGACCCGAGGCCGCCTTGGTGGCGGTGGATTCCTTGGCCGGCCCGGACTTGCGGGCCGCAGCCTTCGTCGGCTGCTGGTCGAGGGTGACCTGCTTGGTGGACTTCGGCTTCTCGGAGGGCGTTGTCGCGCCGGTGGAGGTGGTGGACGGGGTCGAGGCGGGTGTGCTCGGCTTCTCTGCGGCGGGGGCCGCGGCGGTCGCCGGCGAGCCGTTCGAACTCGGGTCGTAGTCGGCCAGGAAGTCGTGCCAACTGGGATCGACCGACTTCGGGTCCTTCTTGTATTGCTGGTACATCTCCTCTACCAGCCACGCATTTTGTCCGAAGTCTGAAATCGAACTGCTCACAGCTCTAACTCGCCTCAATTCCCTCTGGTGTCGGGTCGCTTGTCACCATGTAGGTCCCTTGTGAAGACTATCGGTGAACCACCTGCCGATGGTACGCGTGCCGAGTTGGCCGTGTGCGTCTGACCTCACCGAACAGCCTCATCTGAGGCGCATGTCACCGGCGGTGGCGATACCGTCAGCGTCGGGCGCGACACCGGCATCCCAGAACGCGCGGTACCTCTTACCCAACGCGAGCAACTCGCGGTGTGTTCCCAGCTCGACTATTCGCCCGTCGTCGACGACCGCGATCACGTCCGCCCGTGCCGCGGTGGCCAGCCGGTGCGCCACGATCACCGACGTCCGGCGGTGGGTGAGTGCCTCGCCGGCGGCCAGGACGAGGGCCTCCGTGGCCTGGTCGAGTGTCGCGGTCGCCTCGTCGAGCAGCAGCAGGTCGGGCCGGACCAGTTCGGCGCGGGCCAGAGCGATGAGCTGGCGCTGGCCGGATGACAGGCCCTGGCCGCGTTCGCCGATCGGGTGATTCATCCCGCCGGGCAGCTCGGCGATCATCGTCGCGGCGCCCACTGCGGCGGCGGCCGCGGCGATCTCGGTGCGATCGGCGCCGGGGCGGCCGTAGGCGATGTTGTCGGCGACGGTGCCGGTGAACAGGTGGGGTTCCTGGGGTACCACGCCGATGCGGGCGCGGTACTGCTCGAGTGGATGGTCCCGGATGTCGGCGCCGTCCATCCGGACCGAGCCGGAGGTCGGATCGTAGTAGCGGGCGAGCAGCTTGACGATGGTGGACTTCCCGGCGCCGGTCCTGCCGACGAGCGCCAGCGACGTGCCCGGCGGAATCGTCAGATCCACCTCGGTGAGTGCGTCCCGGTGGGCGCCCGAGTAGCGGAAGGTCACGTCGTCGAGTTGCGCGCATCCGTCGAAACCGTCTGCCGGGACCGGGATCTGCCGGTCACGGTCGGCCAGGGAACTCCGGGTGCGGATGAGGTCGCCGATGCGTCGTAGGCCCACCGCCGCCTGCTGATACCCGTCGAACACCTGCGAGAGCTGTTGGACCGGCCCGAACAGCATCGACAGGTAGAGGACGAAGGCGACGAGCGTGCCCGCCGACAGCGAGCCCTGGGTGATCTGGTGCGCACCGACGGCGATCGCGACCGCGGTCGCGATGTCGGACATGAAGGTGATGAACGGGAAGTAGATCGATATCGCCTTCTGCGAGACCATCCGCGCGGCCACCCAATCGTGGGTGCGGCGGGTGAAGCGATCCGTCGCCGCAGGGATGTGGCGGTAGGTCTGCGTGGTCTTGATGCCGGCGATGTTCTCCTGGAAATCGGCGTTGACGACGCTGACGAGCTCACGCGATCGGGTGTAGGCGACCGAGGAGATGCGTCGGAAGACGATGGTGGCCGCGATGAGGACCGGTAGCACCGGCAGGATCAGGGCACCGAGCAGCGGGTCGGTGAGAACCAGGGCGATCGTGACCCCGACCAGCGTGAGCGCGGCGACGACGGCCGTCGACAACCCGGTCTGCATGAACGTCGACAACGCGTCGACGTCGGTGGTCATCCGGGTCATGATGCGACCGGACAGTTCCCGCTCGTAGTAGTCCAGGCCGAGGCGTTGCAGGTGCGCGTAGCTGCGGACGCGCAGTCCGAACAGCACACGTTCGCCGGCGCGGGTCGAGGTCATCGTCATCGCCGACGATGCGACCCACCCGACGGCGACGAGCACGATCCCGAGGCCGGTCGCCCACCACAGCGTCGACTCGTCGGCCTGGGTCGCCGCGTCGATCACCGCGCGGGCGAGCGACGGGAAGGCCAGCCCGATCAGGGTGTCGACGGCGATGGTGGCGATCGCGGCGGCGAGCAGCCACCGCACCGGCCGCAGCAGTCGTCGGAGCGAGAACTGCCGGCTCTCCGCGCGGACCTCGTCGACGTCGACGGAGGGCTGCTCGTCGGCCGGGGGAAGTGCGTCGACCGCCGCGGTCAGCTCGGGGGTCGCCGGCATCGATCCGAGCGCGCCGCCGATCCCGCTGCCGCCTTTCGGGCCGCCGCCACCCGGGCCGGTGGTCGGGACGGCCGGGCGGCGAATCGCCGGCCTCTCCACCGATATCGACGGCGGGGTCGACTCGGCCGAGCCGCTCGGCCACAGCTCGTCGAGGTCGGGGGAAGAGAGGGCGGGGGACGGGGGGAGTTCGGCGATGACGTCGCGTCCCACCTGTTCCGGGTCGGCCGATGCCATCAATGCGCGGAACAGTTCGCAGCGGCGATCGAGTTCGGCGACGGTCCCGATGTCGACGATGCGGCCCCCGTCGAGTACCGCGACCCGGTCTGCCAGGGCGAGGGTGGATCTGCGGTGGGCGAGGAGCAGCATCGTCCGGTGTTCGTCGCGCAGTGAGCGCAGGATCTGCGCCTCGGTCGTCGCGTCCACCGCCGAGGTCGCATCGTCGAGGACGAGGATGCGCGACTCCGCATAGAGCGCCCGCGCGAGCGCGACCCGCTGTCGTTGGCCGCCGGAGAGGGTGAGCCCACGCTCGCCGACGACGGTGTCGAATCCGTCCGGCAGGGCCTCGATGAACTCGAGTGCATCGGCGCGGCGGGCGGCGGACACCAGTCGCGGTTCGGGTTCTCCGGTCGCAGCCGTCTCGGACGGTCCGAGCAGGATGTTGGCCGCGATCGTGTCGGAGTAGAGGAAGGGTTCGTCGAAGACCACCGACACGGCACCGTGCAGGGCATCGGGCGCGAGTTCGTCGACGGGATGCGCGCGGTCGGCGGCGATGAGCTCGACAACGCCGGTGTCCGTGCGGTAGTAGCGTCCCGCCAGGTCGGCGAGGGTGGACTTCCCCGAACCCGGACGTCCCACCACCGCAACGCATTCCCCGGGCTCGACGGTGAGGTCGACGCCGGTCAGTACAGGTCGGTCGCCGAATCCGAAACCGACGTCGCGCAGTCGCAGGCCGAGCGGGCCGTCGGGCACCGTCGCGGTGTTGGATGCGGTCGGGTCACGCGGCTCGTCGATGACGTCGTACACCCGGTCGACCGCTGCGCGCGCGAGCTGGGCACTGACCACGAGGTTGGTGAGCAGCCGCGCCAGGGCGGTCATCGATGCGATGTACGTGGCGAACGCGAGGAAGGTCCCGGCGGTGATCTCCCCGTGCATGGTCAGGTATCCGCCGACGGCGATGACGCCCACCATGCCGAACTGCGGGATGGCTGCCATCGTCGGGGTGAAGCGCGCGTTGATCCGGCCTGCGCGCAGACGACGCGAGAACAACCGCTCGCAGAGTCCGATCAGTTCGTCGACGGCGCGGCGTTCCTGGCCGAAGCCCTTGACGACACGGACTCCGGTGACGGTCTCCTCCACGTGCTGGGCGACGTCGGCGGCGGCCTGCTGCGCCGACCACGTGGCGGCGAAGAGCTTGCGGCGCATGCGGAACACCACCAGCGCCACCAACGGGAAGATCAGCAGGGCCACGCCGGTGAGCAGCGGGGACAGATAGGTCATGATGCCGATCGCGAACACCACCTGGACGGCGGCGCCGAGCGACAGCGGCGTCATGGCCAGCAGTCCCTGCACGATCTGCAGGTCGGAGATCGACCGGGAGACGATCTGCCCGGTGCGGATGCGGTTCTGCGCGTTACCGTCCAGATGGAGCAGGGTGTCGAGGAGCCGCAGGCGGAGACCGTTCTGCACCAGGATCGACAACCGGCCCGCGGTGAGCCGCCGACCGAACTGGCACCCGTAGCGGACCACCGCCAGGACAACCAGCCCGGTGACGATGAGCTGGATCGACAGTCCGTCGCGGACGGCGCCGGTGGCGTGGTCGATCGCTGCTTTGGCGAGCAACGGGGCGACGAGGTCGACCGCCACGGCGACGGCGGTGACCGCCAGTGTGACACCCACCAGCCCGGGGTGCCGGAGGCACTCTGTGGTCAGTCGTCGGATCCAGCCGACGCGTTCAGGGGTGTCCGGGGTGTTCGGTGTGTCGCGGCCCGGCCGCGTCGGTGAGTGAAGCGCGCTGATCACCGACGGCCTGGTGGGAGCCCGGTGTTGGTGCCGACGACCTCGCCGTCGATCGTCCACGTGCTCGGCGGCGAACCGAAGGCCTCGCGGGCATTGGCGATGACCCGTTTACCCAATGCGCGGTTGCCGACCCCGCCGATCATCGCGCCGATCCCGGCCGGCAGCAGTTTGCCGAAGACCAAGGGTGCGCGCTTGAACGCGTACTTCTTCGCGACCTTGTTGACCAGGGTCTTGTTCAGCTTCGCGAGCCCGCCCCCGGGGATGCTCGCACCGCCCAGACGCCGCAGGGCACCACCCCGCGTGCCGACGAGGCGGCCGAGTGCGACCACACCCTCCTCGCCCAGGGCCACCGCGAGGACGAGGGTCTTTCGTCGTTCGGTGTCGTGCACCGGGATGCCATGCACCTCGGCGATCGACAGTGCGAGCAGTGCTGATGCCTCGAGGAAGAAGGCGGTCTCACCGGTCATCGCACCGAGTGCGGTCATGGTGCCGACGCCGGGGATCGCCGCGGTCGCCCCGACCGCACCGCCGGAGCTGGTGACGGTGGTGAGATAGAGCTTCTCGAGTCGGGCGATGATCTGTTCCGGGGTCTCCTCCGGGTGCGCGTTGCGCAGGCTCCGCACGTACTTGGCCACCGCCGGCGCCTGGAGTCGCTGTGCGCGGTCGAGGAGACCTCCCGTCACCTCGACGGCCTTGCCGGGCGGCTGCTGATCCGCGCTTCCCCGGCCGGCTCCGGTCCTGCGGTTCTCAGCCATTGGCGGGTACTCCGTTCTCGGGGGCGACGACCTCGCCTGGTTTCGGTGGCCCGGGCGGCGTCCCGTCGCCGAACGGTCGACCGCCGAGTTCCTCGCGATGATGGGGGGTCAGCCAGTTGCGCAGGTCCGGGCCGACCGGAACGACGCCGGTCGGATTGATGTCGCGGTGGACCTCGTAGTAGTGCCGTTTGATCTGGGTGAAGTCGATCGTGTCGCCGAACCCCGGCGTCTGGAACAGGTCGCGGGCGTAGGCCCACAGCACCGGCATCTCCGACAGTTTGCTCCGGTTGCACTTGAAGTGACCGTGGTAGACGGCGTCGAAGCGCGCCAGCGTGGTGAAGAGCCGGACATCGGCCTCGGTGATGGTGTCGCCCACCAGGTATCGGCGGTCGGCGAGCCGGTCGGACAACTCGTCGAGTTTGGTGAACAACCGGTCGTAGGCCTTCTCGTAGGCGTCCTGGCTGCCGGCGAATCCGCAGCGGTAGACGCCGTTGTTGACCTCGGTGTACACGCCCCGGTTGACGTCGTCGATCTCGTCTCGCAGGTGCTCGGGGTAGAGCTCCGGGGCGCCGGACCGATGGTGCTCGGTCCACTCCAGTTCGAGGTCGATGGTGATCTGCGGGTAGTCGTTGGTCACGACCGCGCCGGTCGGGATGTCCACGACCGCCGGGACTGTGATGCCTTTCGGGTATCCCGGGTACCGCTTCTCGTACGCGTCCTTGAGCCGGGGGATCTGCAACACCGGATCGAGTCCACCGGGGTCGAGGTCGAACGTCCACGAGTCGGAGTCATGCGTGGGACCGCACATTCCCATCGACAGGGCGTCCTCGAGACCGAGCAGTCGCCGGACGATGATCGTGCGGTTCGCCCACGGGCAGGCACGGGCGACGACAAGGCGGTACCGACCGGCCTCGACCGGGAACCCGTCGCGTCCGTCGCGAGTGATGCGGGTGTCGATGTACTGCGTGTCCCGGACGAACTCCTGTCCGGTCATCACGTAGACCCCCTGTTCCGTCGCCGCGCCTGCGGTGTCCGGGCTGCTGGTGTTCATGAGAACCACAGTAGTGACCCCGTCTGACTGTTGGCACGAGATGACCGGCGCGGTATATTCCATCCGGAATATTTCAGTTCGGACAGTGGAGGGCCCATGGGAGCGACCGCCCCGACGGCGGCGATGCCGCCGCTCGCGGTTCTGGTGCTGGGTCTGGTCGCCGAACGGCCGATGCATCCCTACGAGATGTTCCAGACGACGATCGAACGCAACGAGGACCGGCTGGTCAAGTTCCGTCCCGGCACGCTGTATCACACGGTCGATCGCCTGGCCGACAAGCAATTGATCGAGGTACACGACGTGGAGCGGGAGGGGAATCGTCCCGAACGCACCGTGTACCGGATCACCGGCGCGGGGCGCACGGCGCTCGCGGACAGCCTGGAGGAGATCCTCGCCACCCACCCGACCGAGTACCCGCAGCTCTACCTCGCATTGTCCGAGGCCCATGGGCTGCCACGGGCACGCGTCATCGAACTGCTCGGACGGCGGCTGGCGGCGATGCGGACGGAACTCGATGCGCTGCGTGCGGGCGCCGACGATGCCGCCGAGCGTGCGGTCGCCGAGATGTTCTACCTCGACATCGGTTGCCGGATCGCGACGTTGAACGCACAGGTCGACTGGCTCGATGACCTGGTCGGCCGGCTCGAGGCGCAGTCCATCGGTTGGTTGGACGACCCGGATTCCTCCTACCGCACCACCACCCTCGCCGGCGACCCAGGCGAGCACGACCACGCACACGAGAAAGCAGCCGACGAATGACTCTCCCGACGACGTCACCGACGCCGGTGACCACCCGCCCGTGGGCGGCGATGCTGGCCCTGTGTGTCGGCTTCTTCATGATCCTCGTGGACATGACGATCGTCGCGGTGGCGCAGCCGCAGATCCAGGTGGCCCTCGACGCCGACGTCAACGGCATCGTCTGGGTGACCAGCGCCTATCTGCTCACCTACGCGGTGCCGCTGCTGATCACCGGACGGCTCGGTGACAAGTACGGACCCAAGCGCGTGTACCAGATCGGTCTGCTGGTGTTCACCATCGCCAGCGTGTGGTGCGGCTTCGCGTCGACGATCGGTGAGCTGATCGCCGCCCGCGCGCTCCAGGGCGTCGGCGCCGCCCTGATCACCCCGCAGACGATGGCGCTGATCACCCGGATGTTCCCGCCGGAGAAGCGTGGCGCCGCGATGGGGGTCTGGGGCACGGTCGCCGGCGTTGCGACGCTGGTCGGCCCCTTGCTCGGCGGCGTTCTCACCGACTGGCTCGGGTGGGAGTGGATCTTCTTCGTCAACCTGCCGGTCGGTGTGATCGGACTGCTCCTGGCCGCGGTGCTGGTCCCCGACGTCGACACCCACGACCATCAGTTCGACTGGCTCGGTGTGGTCTTGTCGGCGGTCGGCATGTTCGCCCTCGTCTTCGGTATCCAGGACGGGGAGAAGTACGGCTGGAACGGCTGGATCTGGGCCCTGATCGGCGGCGGCCTGGTGTGCATGGGCCTGTTCGTCTTCTGGCAATCCCGGATCACCCGAGAGCCCCTCGTCCCGCTGTCGTTGTTCGCCGACCGCAACTTCTCGCTCGCCAACATCGGCATCGCGTCCATGGGGTTCGCGATCTCGGGCCTGATGATCCCCGTCATGTTCTTCCTGCAGCTGGTGGGCGGTATGACGCCGACCCAGGCCGCGGTGATGATGGTGCCGATGGCGGTGCTGACCGGGGTGCTCGCGCCGATCGTGGGACGGATTCTCGATCGGGTCCATCCGCGCGTCATCATCGCCTCGGCGTTGCTGCTCAACGCGGTCTCCGTCGGTTGGCTGGGAATTATCGCCCGCCCGGAGACACCGGTGTGGGAGCTGATCATCCCGTTGAGCCTGATGGGCGTCTCATCCGCCGGCATCTGGGCGCCCTTGGCCGCGACCGCCACCCGGAACCTGCCATGGCATCAGGCCGGGGCCGGGGCCGGTGTGTACAACACGACCCGGATGATCGGGTCGGTGCTCGGCAGCGCGGCCGTCGGTGCCCTGATGCAGACCCGGCTGGCCGCCCAACTGCCCGGCGTCGACACCGAACACAACACTGCCGGCGGCCCGCTGCCGGAATCGGTGCGCGAGGGATTCGCCGTGGCGATGGGCCAGTCGCTCCTGCTGCCGGCCGCGGTGTTGCTGATCGGTGTCGTCGCGGCGCTGTTCTTCGCCAAGCCCCGCCACCAGGCGGGTCCGCCGGCCACGGTGGGACCTGGCGACACCTCCGCGGCAGGCCCGGTCGTCACGCGCTGAGTGGCTCACCGTGGCCCCGGGCTTCGCCTCCCACAGTCTGTCGGCCGACGCTCGTAGGATGCGGCACGAGAGTGGGAGGTGAGAGATGACCGTGCCGTTGTTCGAGCTGCCCGATCCCGAGCAGACCGATGCCGAGCTGCCAGTTCCCCGGCCGCGGGTGATCGGCCGGGCCGAGTCGCGCCGCGAGCACGCGGCTCCGGGATCGGAGACGGCCCACGAGGTCACCTTCGTGCACACCGCCGACTGGCAGCTCGGGATGACCCGCCACTACCTCGGTCCCGAGGCGGCGCACGCCTACACCGCGGCCCGCCACGAGGCGATCGAACGAATCGGTGCACTCGCCGCGGAGGTCGACGCGGAGTTCGTGGTGGTGGCCGGGGATGTGTTCGAAGACCAGCGGGTGTCGTCGAGGATCATCCGGCGCACGCTCGACGCCCTCGCAACCTTCGGCGTTCCCGTCTATCTGCTGCCGGGCAACCACGATCCCTACGACGCGGCCGGGGTCTACCGCTCGCGGACATTCGTGCAGGCCTGCCCGGACAACGTCACCGTCCTGTCGGGCGACGGCGTGCATCAGGTCCGCGACGGGGTCGAACTCGTGGCCGCACCATGGGCGCACAAACATCCCGGCGCGGACCTCGTCGGCCGTCAGGTCGCCCGCCTGTCGTCCGGCGACGGCATCCGGATCCTGGTGGGGCACGGGGGAGTCGACGAGATGACCCCCGGCAACGGCACGTCGCTCATCGGCCTCGGATCGCTCGAGACCGCGGTCGAGTCCGGGATCGTGGACTACGTCGCGCTCGGTGACCGCCACTCGGTGACGTCCGTCGGCTCCACCGGACGGATCTGGTATCCGGGTGCGCACGAGGTGACCAACTTCGACCACATCGAGGAGTCCCCGGGGCACGCACTCGCGGTCACCCTGCGCCGGTCCGGCGCGGCGCGTGAGATCGAGGTCGCGCCGCATCGCGTGGGGCAGTGGTCGTTCCGGACCATCTCCACCGACCTCGGCGGCCTCGCCGACATCGAGGCCTTGCGTGCCCGGCTCGACGACATCGACGACAAATCCCGCACGGTGCTGCAGCTGGGTCTCGTCGGGTCGATCTCGGTCGCCGACAGTGCCGTGCTCGACGATCTGCTCGACGAATGCGCCGACCGGTTCGCCGCGGTGACCCGGTGGGGACGAGCCGACGACCTCGTCGTGCTCGCCGACGACGCCGACCTCGGCGAGCTCGCCGTCGGCGGATATGTGCGTGACGCGGCCGAGGAACTGTTTGCCCGCAGCCGATCCGACGATCCTGACAGCGCGGGCAGTGCGCGTGACGCACTGGCGTTGTTGCGGCGGCTGGCGGGGAACGCACGATGAGGCTGCACCGGATCCGCCTACAGGACTTCCGCGGTGTCGCCGACCGGGACGTCCGCTTCGCCGACCGGGGGGTGACCGTCGTCGAGGGTGCCAACGAGGCGGGCAAGTCGTCGATGATCGAGGCGCTCGCGCTGCTGCTCGACACCCGCGCCGATTCCAAGTCGGCGAAGGTACGGTCGATCATGCCCGCCGGGCGCGAGGTCGGAACCGAGGTCGAGGTCGAGATGTCCTGCGGACCTTGGCATTTCACCTACGGAAAGCGGTTCAACAAGCAGCCTTCGACCACCTTGACGGTGCATCGGCCGCGGCCCGAACACATCACCGGGCGTGATGCGCACGAACGAGTCGGCGAGATCATCGGCGCGCACGCCGACCTCACCCTTTTCCGCGCCCTGCGCATGTTGCAGTCCGGTGAATCGAGTGGTGTTGCGGTGGGCGACAGTTCGGCCCTGGCGCGTGCGCTCGACCGTGCTTCCGAGGCCACCGACGGTGCCGCCGACCGCGGGGACGGTGGCGGCGACGTCGAGGACCAGACGCTGATCGATGCCGCCGCCGCGGAATGCCGGCGCTATCGGACACTGGGACAACGACGTCCGACCGGCGAACTCGCCGACGCGATCCGGGCTGCCGATGAGGCAGCGGACCGGGTCACGGCGTTGACGCGGGCCCGGGAGGCCGTCGACGCCGATGCGCGTCGGCTCGACGAGATCCTCGAGCGCCGAGCCGAGTTGGCGCGGGCCCGGGAGCTCCGTGAGGTCGAGCGCGACGAACTCGCCGTGAGCTGGGCGGAGATCGAGCGGCTGCAGACCGAGCTCGCCTCGGCGAGCGCGGAGGCCCGGCACCTGCTCACGGTCAGCCAGCTCGCCCGGCGTGACGTCGAGGAGCGTGAGCGGGTCGCCACCCAGATCGATACGACAACACGTGAAACAGAAGAACTGGCGGCGAGTATCCGGGCGCATGGTGTCCGGGCCGAACGCGCTGCCGCCGACGGTCGCGCGCTGCAGGATGAACTGCGCGCGGTGCGTGAGCGGTGGGAGATGGTACGCAGCGCCCTGTCGGCTGCGCAGGCCACCCAGCGTAGCCGGGAGCACCGTCGGACGTTGCGTGACCTCGAGCAACGGATCGCCGAAATAGACCGCATCGCAACTCAATCCGCCAGTATCGACGATGCCTTGGCGGCCAACGGGATGGACGGGGCGGCGGTCCGAACCGCGGTCGAACTGGCCCGGCGCCGGGCGGTTGCGCAGGCGCGCCTGGAGGCGACGGCCGCGCGTTTCACCGTGGAGCGGACCGGTTCGGTGCCGGTGACCGTCGACGGCGAACCCATCGACACCGTCGCCGACCGGGTGGCCGTCGACGATGCGCTCATCGAGGTCGACGGGATCATCCGCGTCGCCGTCCGGCCGGGTGCGGACACCGCAGGTCCGGCCGACGAGCTGACGACCACGGACGGTGAGATCCAAGCGTTCTGCGCCCACCATGGACTCGACGCCCTCGACGACCACACGGACCGGGCTCGTGAGCGCGCAGACCTCGTCGAACGGCGTTCGGTGTTGCGGCGCCGCGCCGAGGACCTGCTCGCCGGCTCCGCGCGCGACGCCCTCTGCGCGCGTCGTGACGAGCTGGCTGCCCTCGTCGATGCCGATCCGTCGTCGGGCGACGTCGACCCCGACGACATCGCATCCCTCGCCGACACCGAGCGTGAGCTGTCCGAACTCGTCATGTCGGCGGAACGCGCAGTGACACAGCGTCAGTCGGCCGAACGAGACGCGCGCACCCAGGTTCGTATGGCCGGGGAGGAGCGTGACCGACTTGCGGAGCGGGTGGCCGAGTTGCACGAGCGCCGCGCCGCGCTTCTCACGGAGCTCGGCGATGACGACGCCCGCCGCACCGTCGAGCTCGCCGCCCGGCGTCTCACCGAGGCTCGCGATCGCGTCGGCCACCTCGAGCGTGAACTCACGCGCCTCGACGTCACCGAGATCGGACTCCGCCGCGAGCGGGTCGGCGGCCACCTGGCTGCCATCGACCGTGAGCACGCCGAGCTCGAACGCCAGGCAACCGAAGTGCGCACCCGGATCGAGCTCTACCGCGACGAGTCCCGATTCGACGATCTCCAGGAGGCCGCGGCCGAGCACGACGCCGCGCGCGCGACGCTGGCCCGCGTCACGCGGCGCGCGGATGCGGCCGAACTGCTCTTCCGGACCCTCACCGACAAACGGCAGCAGGCGCGTACCCGCTACGCCGATCCGTTCGCCCGTCGTCTGGAGGAGTTGGGCGCCTACGTCTTCGGCGAGGGAGTCCGGTTCGACGTCGACGACAGTCTCGACGTCGTGTCGCGGACCGTGGACGGCGTCACCATCCGACATGATTCTCTGTCCGGGGGTGCGCGCGAGCAGCTGGCGCTGCTCACCCGGCTGGCCTGCGCCACCCTGGTCGACGAGGACGACGGCGTGCCGGTTCTCGTCGACGACGCGCTCGGCTACAGCGATCCGCAACGCCTGGCGGCGATGGCCGGGGTCCTCGGTGCGGCCGGCCGCGATGCCCAGGTCATCGTGCTGACCTGTAGTCCCGACCGATACCGCGACGTCCCCGGCGCCGAGGTCGTCGCGGTGTGACGCCGACGGCCCGCGAGGCGACGCGCCGCATACGTTTTGGGGTCACCGCGACGCGTGCGCTAGGCTGACTCTCGCCCGTTGAGCCCCCGTAGCTCAGGGGATAGAGCGTCTGCCTCCGGAGCAGAAGGCCATAGGTTCGAATCCTATCGGGGGCACAGTATTGATTTCGCCCGCGCGCGCCCCTCTGACGCGCACCCTCCAACCACATGTGCAGGTTGCAGCCTGCGCGTCTGGTGGCAAGCTGCGCGTCGCCGGCCCGACGGCAGGAGGCGATTGTCCCCGCCGGGACGTGGGCCAATAGGATGGTGCACCGTGACTCCCGCCGACCTCGCTGCGCTGTTGCGCACCGTGACCCTGACCGTCGTCCGCGACCGCGGCCTCGACGATTCACTGGTGCCCGAGACCGTCGTCGTGGAGCGCCCGCGGCACGCCGACCACGGCGATTACGCGACCAACATCGCGCTCCGGCTCGGCAAGCAGCTCGGGGTGGCCCCGCGTGATCTCGCGGGCTGGCTCGCCGATGCCTTCGCGAACACCGACGGCATCGCGAAAGCCGAGGTGGCGGGCCCCGGATTCGTGAACATCTGGCTGGCGGCCGCCGCGCAGAACTCCGTCGTCGCGACCGTCCTCGACGATGCCGCCGCCTACGGTCGCGGGTCCGAGCTCTCCGACCGCACCATCAACCTCGAGTTCGTCTCCGCCAACCCGACCGGGCCCATTCATCTGGGCGGCACCCGGTGGGCCGCGGTCGGTGACGCACTCGGCCGTGTCCTGTCGGCGCGCGGCGCCGACGTCACGCGGGAGTACTACTTCAACGATCACGGCACCCAGATCGACCGGTTCGCCAGGTCGCTGGAGGCGTCGGCGAAGGGGGAGCCGACCCCCGACGACGGTTATGCCGGCGACTACATCGCCGAGATCGCCGCGCAGGTCGTCGAACAGGTGCCCGGTGTGCTGGACCAGCCCGACGCGCAGCGGCTGGAGACCTTCCGGTCCATCGGCGTGGAGTCGATGTTCGACCAGATCAAGACGAGCCTGCACGACTTCGGCACCGACTTCGACGTCTACACCCACGAGAACAAGATGTTCACGTCGGGTCTGGTGGACAAGTGCATCGCCGAACTCAAGGCCAACGGCAATCTGTACGAGGCAGACGGAGCCTGGTGGCTGCGGTCGAGCGACTTCGGTGACGACAAGGACCGGGTCGTGATCAAGAGCGACGGTGACGCCGCCTACATCGCAGGTGACATCGCGTACTACAAGGACAAGCGCGAGCGTGGCTTCGATCTGTGCTTCTACATGCTCGGCGCCGACCATCACGGCTACATCAGCCGGCTCAAGGCGGCGGCCGCCGCACTCGGCGACGATCCGGCCACCGTCGAGGTCCTCATCGGCCAGATGGTCAACCTCGTCCGCGATGGCAAACCGGTCCGGATGAGCAAGCGGGCGGGGACCGTCATCACTCTCGACGATCTCGTCGATGCCGTCGGTGTGGACGCCGCCCGGTATGCGCTGATCCGATCCTCGGTGGACGTCAACATCGACATCGACCTCGACCTGCTCCGCAAACAGTCGAACGACAACCCGGTGTACTACGTCCAGTACGCGCACGCGCGGCTCTCGGCGCTGGACCGCAACGCCGCCGAGTTGGGGCTGACGATGTCGACCGCCCACCTCGACCTGCTCGACGACCCGGCGGAGGGCGAACTGATCCGGACGATCGGCGATTTCGACGAAGTGGTCGCCACCGCCGCGGAACTGCGTGAACCGCACCGGATCTGCCGGTACCTGGAGAGCCTGGCCGGTGCCTACCACCGCTTCTACGCCCGGTGTCGCGTCCTCCCGCAGGGCGACGAAACGCCCGGCGACATCCATGCCGCGCGACTGGCACTGTGCGACGCGACCCGACAGGTCATCGCCAACGGCCTCGAGCTCGTCGGCGTGAGCGCACCGGAGCGGATGTGAACGCGCACCCGGCCGGCCCCCGGCACGCCGAACTCCTTGCGGCGCCGCATCTCGCGGAGCGGCCCAACGATCCTGCCGAACTCGCGACGATCCCCGCCAACGTGTGGCCGCGGCACGCCGCCCGCGACGATTCCGGCGAGGTCCGGCTCGCCGGAATCGGTGTCGGCGAACTCGCCGAGACCTACGGGACACCGTTGTTCGTGGTCGACGAGGCTGACTTCCGGTCGCGATGCGCCGACATGCTCGCGGCCTTCGGCCCCTACGGGCGGGTCCACTACGCGTCGAAGGCCTTTCTGTCCACCGAGGTGTCTCGCTGGGTCGAGGAAGAGGGCCTGTGCCTCGACGTCTGCACCGGCGGCGAACTGGCCATCGCCCGTCATGCCGGGTTCCCGCCGGAGCGGATCGCGTTGCACGGCAACAACAAGAGCGTCGACGAACTGGCCATGGCGCTCGACATGGGCGTCGGGCACATCGTCTGCGACTCGATGATCGAGATCGAACGGCTCGACGCGCTGGCCGGCGAGCGCGGGATCGTCGCCGATGTCCTCGTCCGTGTGACCGTGGGCGTCGAAGCACACACGCACGAGTTCATCTCCACCGCGCACGAGGACCAGAAGTTCGGATTCGCACTGGCCGGCGGTGTCGCAATGGCCGCGGTGCGCCGGGTGTTCGCCACCGACAATCTGCGCCTGGTCGGCCTGCACAGCCACATCGGTTCGCAGATCTTCGACATGGACGGATTCGAGCTCGCTGCCCACCGCGTCCTGGGACTGCTCAAAGATGTCGTCGCCGAGTTCGGCGTGGACAAGACCGCGCAGCTGTCGGTGGTGGATCTCGGTGGCGGACTGGGCATCTCCTACCTGCCCGACGACGATCCGCTGCCGATCGGTGACGTCGCGGAGACGCTCGCCGACATCGTCCGCCGCGAATCCGCCGCCCTGGGCTTGCCGATGCCGACCATCGCGGTCGAACCCGGTCGTGCGATCGCCGGCCCCGGCACCGTCACCCTCTACCGGGTCGGAACGGTCAAGGACGTGACCGTCGGCAAGAACCTGACCCGCCGCTACGTGAGTGTCGACGGCGGCATGAGCGACAACATCCGCACCGGGCTCTATCAGGCCGAATACGACATCCGCCTGGTCTCCCGGGTCTCCGATGCCCCGGCCGTGGTCAGCCGGGTGGTCGGCAAGCACTGCGAGAGCGGTGACATCGTCATCAAGGACTGCTGGTTGCCCGGCGACGTCGCACCGGGGGATCTGGTGGCCGTGGCGGCCACCGGGGCCTATTGCTACTCCATGTCGAGCCGCTACAACATGGCGATGCGGCCCGCGGTGGTGGCGGTCCGCGACGAATCGGCACGACTGATGCTGCGCCGTGAGACGATCGACGACTTCCTCGCCCTGGAGGTGACCGAATGACAGACAACCCGGACCGCACGATCGGCGTGGCCGTGCTCGGCATGGGCAACGTCGGCGCCGAGGTCGTGCGCATCCTCGACGAGAGCGCCGGCGACCTGCAGTCGCGGGTCGGCGCCCCGGTCGAGCTGCGCGGGGTGGCCGTCCGCGATCTCGGTAAGCCGCGCAAGGTCGCCCAGGAGTTGCTGACCGACGATCCGGCCGCACTCGTCGCCCGCGACGACGTCGACATCGTCGTCGAACTGATGGGCGGGATCGACCCGGCGCGTGGACTGATCCGCACGGCACTGGAGAACGGCAAGTCGGTCGTCACCGCCAACAAGGCATTGCTGGCGGAGTACACCGGTGAGCTGGCGACCGCCGCGGCCAACCGGAAGGTCGACCTGTACTTCGAGGCCGCGGTCGCCGGGGCGATCCCGGTCGTCCGCCCGCTGATGCAATCGCTGGCCGGTGACACGGTGGAGCGGGTCGCCGGGATCGTCAACGGCACCACCAACTTCATCCTCAGCGCGATGGACGAGACCGGCGCCGACTACGGCGACACGCTCGCCGAGGCCGGCCGGCTCGGGTACGCCGAGGCCGATCCGACGGCGGACGTCGAGGGCTACGACGCCGCGGCCAAAGCGGCCATCCTGGCGTCCATCGCCTTCCACACCCGGGTGACCGCGGCCGACGTGCACCGCGAGGGGATCTCGTCGGTCACCTCCGCCGATCTGGTGGCGGCCAAGAAGTTCGACTGCACCGTGAAGCTGCTGTCGATCTGTGAGCGGGTGCACGGCACCGACGGCCGGCAGAGCATCTCCGCGCGGGTGTATCCCGCCCTCATCCCGCTGAGTCATCCGCTCGCGTCGGTGAACGGCGCGTTCAACGCCGTCGTCGTCGAGGCCGAGAACGCCGGCCGGTTGATGTTCTACGGGCAGGGTGCCGGTGGCTCGCCCACCGCGTCGGCGGTGCTCGGCGACATGGTGATGGCCGCGCGCAACAAGGTGCACGGCGGGCGAGGGCCGCTCGAGTCGACCTACGCGTCACTGCCGATCGCGCCGATCGACGATGTGCCCACCCGCTACTACATCTCGATGAAGGTCGCCGACAAGCCCGGTGTGCTCGCCCAGGTGGCCGGTGAGTTCACCAAGCGGTCGGTCTCCATCGCCGCGGTCCGGCAGGAGGGTGCGGGCGACGACGCGCGCCTCATCCTGGTCACCCACCGCGCGCCGGACCGGGCGCAGTCGGAATGCGTTGCCGCACTTGAGGACATGGACTCCGTGCTCAAGGTGTCGAGTGTCCTGCGATTGGAAGGAACCGATGACTGACGTGACCCCGGTGCATCAGCGCTGGCCCGGACTGATCGAGGCGTATCGCGACCGGCTGCCGGTCGGCGACGACTGGCAGGTCGTCACCCTCCTCGAGGGTGGGACGCCGCTCATAGCGGCCCCGCATCTGTCGCAGCTCACCGACTGTGAGGTGTATCTGAAGGTCGAGGGCCTGAATCCGACCGGATCGTTCAAGGACCGGGGGATGACGATGGCCGTCAGCACCGCGGTCAACAACGGCAAGACCGCCGTGCTGTGCGCGTCCACCGGCAACACCTCCGCGTCGGCTGCGGCCTACGCGACCCGGGCGGGGATCACCTGCGCGGTCCTCATCCCGGAGGGCAAGATCGCGATGGGCAAACTGGCCCAGGCGGTCATGCACGGCGCGAAGATCATCCAGGTCCAGGGCAACTTCGACGACTGCCTCGAACTCGCCCGCAAGGCGACCGCGGAGTTCGGCGAGATCGAGTTGGTGAACTCGGTGAACCCGTCCCGGATCGAAGGACAGAAGACCGCGGCCTTCGAGATCGTCGACGTGCTCGGTCGCGCGCCCGACGTCCACGCCCTGCCGGTCGGCAACGCGGGCAACATCACCGCCTATTGGAAGGGCTACACCGAATACCATCGCGACGGGGTCAGCGCATCGGTGCCGCGCATGCTGGGGGTACAGGCTGCCGGCGCCGCACCGCTGGTCAACGGCGCGCCGGTCAAGGACCCGGAGACCATCGCAACGGCCATCCGCATCGGCTCCCCGGCGAGCTGGAACCAGGCGGTCGCGGCCAAGGACGAGTCCGCAGGGCAGTTCCGCGCGGCGACCGACGAGAAGCTCCTCGAGGCGTATCGGTTGGTTGCCGCACGTGAAGGCGTCTTCGTCGAGCCTGCGTCGGCGGCCAGCGTCGCCGGTCTGCTGGCCGCGCGCGCCGATGGCTGGATCGAGGCCGGGTCGACCGTCGTCTGCACCGTGACCGGTAACGGGCTCAAGGACCCGGACACCGCGCTGGCGGGCATGCCCGAGGTGGAGGCGATCCCGGTGGACCCGATCGCCGTGGCCGATGCCCTCGGTGTCCGCTGAAGCGCCCGGAGCGGGCAGCACGATGACCGACGACATTGCCGTGACAGATGCGAAAGTGCTGATTCCCGAAGGGATCTCGGTCAGAGTTCGGGTTCCGGCATCGAGCGCGAACCTCGGTCCCGGTTTCGACTGTCTCGGAGTGGCGCTCGGCATCTACGACGAGGTCATCGTCGAGACGACCGCCGACGGCATCGAGGTCGAGGTCGCCGGTCAGGCCGCCGACGAGGTCCCCCATGACGGGTCCCACCTCGTCGCTCGGGCGATCGCGCGTGGGCTGAGTGCCGGTGGGGTGATCGCACCAGGTCTGAAACTGCGCTGCGTCAACGCGATTCCACATTCGCGCGGCCTCGGATCATCCGCGGCGGCCGCCGTGTCGGGCCTGGCGGCGGCGTCCGGTCTGCTGGCCGAGGCGGGCATCCGGCCACCGTTCGACCCCGACGAACTGGTGCAACTGTCGTCGGAGTTCGAGGGGCACCCCGACAACGCCGCCGCGAGTGTGCTCGGTTCGGCGGTCGTCACCTGGACGGAGCAGGGGGGCGCCGGGTCGACGCCCGAGAACCGGTACCGGGCACGACGGCTCGTGGTGCACCCCGACATCACCGCCACGGTGTTCGTCCCCGACACGGAATCGTCGACGTCGTTCACCCGCGGACTGCTGCCGGACTCGGTGCCGCGGCACGACGCGATCTTCAACGTCAGTCGAGCGGCCCTGGCGGTCGTCGCCCTGACCGCGGACCCGACCGCGCTGTTCGCCGCCACCGCCGATCGGCTGCATCAGGGCTACCGCGCCGAGGCGATGGCGCCGACCGCCGCGCTGGTCGCGGAGCTGCGCGAGCGCGGATACGCCGCGACCGTCTCCGGCGCCGGACCCACCGTCCTCGTGCTGTCGATCGGCCCGGTCCCCGGCGACGTGCGTGAAGTGGCCGCGGCATCGGGATTCGTGGCATCCACGGTGGCGATCGCCGGCGGCGTCGAGATCACCCGGTCGTCGGACTGACCTCGATGTGAACACGCCGTTCTCGGGAAATCGAGGGTGTGTTGCCGGAATCCTCTCGAGCGAGTTACCATATACTGGTCTAGCCGCGCAGGCTTGTCTTGCCGTGCTCCTCTCCGATCTATGATCCAGGCTGCTGGCCCGGTGCCGGTCGCACGATCTTCTGTCCGGAGTCCCTGAGCACGACCAACGGACACACCGCAGCGGACACATTTCTTCTGACCGTCTTCTGAGGAGATTCCCAGGGACACCTCCGACGAGGACGAAGCCCGCCCGAAGTACGGCGGGGTGACAAAGGAACCCCAACGCAGTCCAGATCTGTGTGGGGGAACGAAAGGACATCCGTGACGGATACGGACCTGATCACCGCACCAGCCCCGACAACGAGCGCCGCCGACGGCGACTCCTCGTCCGCGGTGAGTTCGACCACCCGGGCGTCGGCGACCAAGTCTCGTTCCGGCCTCTCCGGGATGGTGCTGACCGAGTTGCGCGCCCTGGCCGGAGAGCTGGGCATCAAGGGAACCTCCGGGATGCGTAAGGGCGACCTCATCGCGGCCATCAAGGAGCGTCAGGCCGGCACGTCGTCGAAGGGCGACGCCGACGGCCAGATGACGCTGTCCGAGCCGGAGTCGGGCAAGGGCAGGGGTCGCGCGGCCAAGACCGACGAGTCCGCCGGGCTGAAGGCCCCAGAGTCCGGCTCGTCGAAGGCCCCAGAGTCCGGCTCGCCGAAGGTCGAAGAGCGCGAGCCGAAGGCAGACGAGGGTGACGCGCCTGCCCGGGGTCGTCGCCGCGGGCGCGCGGGGTCCGACGAAGCCGCCGACAACGGTGCTGCCGCGTCGGCAGGTGCCCCGGCCGCCGAGGCCACCCGGACCGATGGCGGCTCCGCAGATGCTGCCGAGAGCTCGGGCACGAAGGCCCAGGCTGACGAGTCGACCGGCGATGACCAGCGTGGTCGCAACCGGAACCGGAACCAGGGACGCGACGGCGGCCAGAACCGGAACCAGGGCGGCCGCGACGGTCAGGGCCGGGACAACAACCAGCGCGACAACAACCAGCGCGACGGCCAGAACCAGCGCGACGGGCAGGACAAGCAGGGCGGCCAGAACAATCAGGGCGGCCAGGGCAACCAGAACAACCGCGATGACGACGGTGACGGTGGTGGCCGGGGTCGCCGCGGACGTCGGTTCCGTGAGCGGCGCCGTGGACGTGACCGTGATTCGTCGGGTGGGGGCGAGCCCCAGGTGTCCGACGACGATGTGCTGCAGCCCGTCGCCGGCATCCTCGATGTCCTCGACAACTACGCCTTCGTCCGGACCTCCGGCTACCTGGCCGGCCCGAACGACGTGTACGTGTCGATGAACATGGTCCGCAAGAACGGACTGCGGCGCGGCGACGCGATCACCGGTGCGGTCAAGGTGCCGCGTGAGGGTGAGCAGCCCAACCAGCGGCAGAAGTTCAACCCGCTGGTGCGTCTCGATTCGGTCAACGGCACGGACATCGACACCGCCAAGAAGCGTCCCGAGTTCGGCAAACTGACGCCGCTGTACCCGAATCAGCGGCTCCGGCTCGAGACGTCGCCCGAGCGACTCGACACGCGTGTCATCGACCTGATCATGCCGATCGGCAAGGGGCAGCGCGCGCTGATCGTCTCTCCGCCGAAGGCCGGTAAGACGACCATCCTGCAGGACATCGCGAACGCCATCACCATCAACAACCCCGAATGCCATCTGATGGTCGTGCTCGTCGACGAGCGTCCCGAAGAGGTCACCGACATGACGCGTTCGGTGAAGGGTGAGGTCATCGCCTCGACCTTCGATCGTCCGCCGTCAGACCACACCTCGGTCGCCGAACTCGCCATCGAACGCGCAAAGCGCTTGGTGGAGAACGGTAAAGACGTCGTGGTGCTGCTCGACTCGATCACCCGGCTCGGCCGCGCGTACAACAATGCGTCGCCGGCGTCCGGCCGAATCCTGTCCGGTGGTGTCGATTCCACCGCGCTCTACCCGCCCAAGCGCTTCCTCGGCGCGGCGCGCAACATCGAGCACGGCGGCTCCCTGACGATCATCGCCACGGCGATGGTGGAGACCGGATCCACCGGTGACACGGTCATCTTCGAGGAGTTCAAGGGCACCGGCAACGCCGAGTTGAAGCTCGATCGCAAGATCGCCGAACGCCGGGTGTTCCCGGCGGTCGACGTCAACCCGTCGGGTACCCGCAAGGACGAGTTGTTGCTGTCGCCGGAGGAGTTCCAGATCGTGCACAAGCTCCGGCGGGTGCTGAGCGGTCTGGATTCGCAGCAGGCCATCGACCTGCTCATCAGCCAGCTCAAGAAGACGAAGTCGAACGTCGAGTTCCTCATGCAGGTGCAGAAGACCGCGCCGGGAGCGATGAACGACGACTGATCGCCTCGTCCCGACCGGTGCCGGATCGGCGCCGGTCGGCGAGCGGAGTCAGTCCGCGACGTCGGTCACCAACTGGTTCCACGCCTCGAATGCGGCCATGGACACCGGACCGGTCTGGGTGACGACCATGCTGCACCGGCCGTGGCGATCGTAGAGCTCGATCGAACCCGTTCGGCCCCACACTCCGTCCGACCAGGTGACCCAGCATTCGGACACCAGCTCGAAATTGATCATCGCGCGGCACGTCCCGCCTGCGATGACCATCGATCCACGGTGTTCGCGTGCGCCGTCGAGCTGATCGTGGTGCATCTGCAGGCAACCCGGCGCGGCGGTGACGAGAGTGGCCGGCATACCCAACAGCGCGGCGTGCTCGAGCGCCGCGATCACCCGTCGCGATTCGACGCGGGTGTGGCCCGAGTGCCGCAGACCGGGAAACGTCGTGAGCCGACCGGCGCCCCCGTCGTCGAGGATCGCATCGAACTGGGCGACCTGATCGGTACCGGCCTCACCGATCGCGTCGCGGTCCGCCTCCGGCGTGGTGAACGCGCCGATGTCCGGCACCGACCTCTCCTCGTCCGCGGAACCCACACCGAGAGCAAGAGATTCGAACGCCAGGCGATCGGATCGCTCGGTCAGGTAGGTGGCGTGCGCGGTGTTGCCGTCGGTGTCGAAGAGTCGCAGGGTCGGCGGGATGTGCGCGGCCGGATCGGTGATCAGAGCCGAGCCCAGACGGGCGGGGTTGATCCGCAGCGTGATCCGCGACGGCCGGCATCGGATGGCACCGCCGCTTCCCACGGGGGTCTCGTGCATCCCGACAGCGTTCATGAGTACCGGTCCGGCGACCGTCACCCCGACGACCTGGTCGAGTAGCGGGAGTCGGCCCGCGACGGCGGTCACGTCGGCACCGAGCAGACTCCCGGAGAATCCGGGAGTCGCCAGGAGGGTGTCGAGGTCATTGGTCGCATGGGACGACCGAGCGCACCGGCAGTGGCGGCCGCACGCGCGCAGCGGTGTCCCGCCGGGTCCCTCGGAGTCGGATGAGCGGGGCGATTCTGGCATCGTTGCCGGTCCTTTCCCGTTGGTCACAGGGTTGTGGATGTCTGGTCAGTACACGTCTCGGGCATACCGTTTGGCCCGTTTGAGGTCGTCGACGTAGTCCTTCGCCGCATCGGCGGACACGCCGCCGTGCTCGGCGACGATCTCGACCAGGGCGGTGTCGACGTCGCGGGCCATCCGGGTCGCGTCGCCGCACACGTAGAGGTGGGCGCCGTCCTCCAGCCACGCGAACAGGTCGGCCCCGTTCTCGCGCATCCGGTCCTGCACATAGACCTTGTGCTCCTGGTCGCGGGAGAACGCCAGGTCGAGCCGGTCGAGCACGCCGTCGGCGACAAAGGTGTCGATCTCGTCGGCATAGACGAAGTCACGATCACGGTGCTGGTCGCCGAAGAACAGCCAGTTCGCGCCTCGTGCTCCACGTGTGGCGCGTTCATGTAGGAAGGACCGGAACGGCGCGATGCCGGTGCCGGGTCCGATCATGATCGCCGAGGTGTCGTCGGCGGGCGGCCGGAACGAGTTGTTCGCCGAGATGAACACGTCGACCTGTGATCCCTCCGGCCGCCTGTCGGCGAGGTAGGTCGAGCACACCCCGCCGCGCTGCCGGTCGCCGGAGCGATAGCGCACGGTGGCCATCGTGATGTGCACCGTGCCCGCGTGTGCGAGGGGGCTCGACGAGATCGAATAGACCCGGTGCTGCAGTGGACGCAGCTCGGCGAGCAATTCTTCGGGGGTGATGGTGAGCGCGGGATCGATGTCGAGGAGGTCGAGGACGTCTTTGCCCCACAGCCACGCGTCGAGCGCCTCGTGGTCGCCCGTCGCGGTCAGATGTGTGAGCTCGGCATCCTGAGTGCGGGCGGCGATGTATTCGACGAGGTACTTCGAGGGGGTGGAGATCTCGTAGTGATGCGTGAGTGCATCACGCAGCGATCGCTCCGACTTACGGTCGGTGATCACCGTGTCCGGTGGCACCCCCAGCCGGGCGATGACGCGGTCGACCAGCTCGGCGTCGTTGACCGGTGTGATACCGATCCCGTCGCCGGGTGCGTACTCGATACCGCTCTCTCCCAGAGAGATCACCAGATGCCGGACCTCTTTCTCAGAGTGCGGGGCCGACAGGACGGTATTGGAGACGACCGTCGCCGGGTACGGATTCTTGCGTGTCCATTTCGACTTCGGACGTCGTGGCGCCCGTGCCGGCGTCGTGGCCGGCTGCTCGGGTGCGACCTGCTCCGTCGACGGTGCCACGGCGTCGGCCGGTGTTGCGGCATCGTCGACGGAGGCGAGAGCGGGGACGGCACGCGAGATCCACTCGGTGGAGGGATCCTCGTAGTCGACGTCGCAGTCGACGCGATCGACGACACGGGTGGCGCCGAGCTCGGCCAGGCGGTTGTCGATGTACTTGCCGGCCTGGCAGAAGCCGTCGTAGATCGAATCGCCGAGTGCCAGCACGCCGTAGTACAGCCCGTCGAGGCGCGGGGCGTCGGGAGCCGCGAGGGATTGCCAGAAGAGCTCGGCGTTGTCCGGCATCTCACCCTCGCCGTAGGTGGAGGTGACCACGAGGAGCCGCCGCGCCGCCGACAACGCGGTGATGTCCAGGGCGTCGAGGTCACACCGGACGGGTTCGAATCCGTGCTGGCGGGCCAGGTCCTCGATCTGCTCGGCCACCGATTCCGCTGTGCCGGTCTGACTTCCGTACACGATCTGCAGTGTCACCGCGCCGCCGGGGGAGGCCTCGGCACCCTGCGGCCCGCCCGCCGGAACCGCCGTGGGAGACGTCGGCATCGCGATCCGGGTGTTGAGGCCCGCGAGGAAGCCGGCAAGCCAGGCCTTCTGGTCGCCGGTGAACGGGACATCCGCCGGGATGTAGGGGAGTTGCATGTCATCCCACCTTTGCTGTGTCGGTCGAGGTCCGGACGCCGGCTGCGACGTCGGGTAGCGCCAGGGCGGCGAACAGGTCGTCGAAACCGGGCAGCGCGCCCAACTTCTCGCGATTCTTGCGATCCTGCAGAAGGATCCAGCCGTAGGTGCCGGGCGCGTCCATCGACCAGACGTTGCGTCGGGCGAGCGCCTGCTTGTAGTCGTCGACGCGTTTGGCGGCGATGAGAGCGGCCAGATGCTCTGCCGTATAACCGGCCAGGACGTCACGCGCGTACCGGGCCACTCGCGACACCAGGTCGAAGTCCTCGGTGAGTACCAGGTTTCGAGCGCCGAGAGCGACCGCGTGCTCATCTGCCGCCCCGCCCCGACCCCCGATACCCCGACCCCCGATACCCCGACCCGCAGCGCCGTGCCTCTTGGCCAGTCTCGTGCCGGCAACCTGACGCGCGAGCTCGAACACGGTGAACGCGTTGAGCAATCGGTACATGTCGAGGGTGTCGGTCTCGCCGTACGCGGGCACCACGCCGTCGGCGACGGGCGCGCCGCTGCGGATCGCGACCTTCAGTGACCGGACCTGGTGACCCGCCAGTGACGACGAGAGTTCGTCGAGCAGTGCGCGATGCGACATCGACGCGACCAGCGCATCGCTGTCCTGGTAGGCGACCAGCGCCCGGGGCATCGCGTACGCGATGTAGTGACGTTCGGTCTCCCAGTTCTCGAGCAGCCGCGTGCCCAGAGCCGAACCCGTCGCCGCGACATGCATCTCGAGCATCTGCCGAACGGCGTGGTGATGGATGGGGGCGAGCGGATCGTCGACACCGGTGATGGCACCGACCACCATGTCCGCGCCGCTGATGCGGTTGTCGAGGACGCAGGCCGGGTCGTACTGGTACAGGAATCCGCCGCTCATCCCGTTGCCGAGGCCCTTGCCGAACCCGCCGAGGTTGAGCACGGCCCCGTTCGTCATGTACTCACAGGCGAACTCGCCGACACCCTCGACGACCGCGGTCGTACCGGAGTTGCGGACGGCGAATCTGTCGCCGGCCTCACCTTCGACGAACAGCCGACCGCCGGTGGCGCCGAACAGCGTGAAGTTGCCGATCAGGACGTTGCCGCCGACCGCCGTCGATCCGCCGCCCGGGGAGCGGACGACCACCGTCCCGCCCGACATCGACTTGCCGACACCGTCGTTGCACGTGCCGGTGTGCTCCAGCCGCATGCCGTCGTTGCAGAAGGCGCCGTAGGACAGCCCGGCGGAGCCACGAGTGGTGACCCGAACCGTGTCCGGCGCGAGGAAACGACGTCCACGTTCGTCGACGTACACGCTCGGGAGGTTCTCGGCCTCGGCCCCGGTCAGTCGGTGGTTCAGTGTGCGTTCGATGTCCACGGCGAGTTGTGCCCCGACGCTCTTGCTGCGGTTGCCCAGGACCGGCGCCGTGACGTCGACGTCGACGGCGCGGGCGTCGATCAGAGCGGTGCGAACCTGCTCGCCGATCTCGTCGTCGATCGCGAAGTCGCGCTCCAGATAGACCGGGTCGGTGATCGCCACCGGATCGATACGCGCCAGCAGTGCGTCTGACCGCAGTTCACCGACCATCGCGGGGTGATCCATGACCGACAGCAGATCTGTTCGCCCACGCGCGGCCCGGAGGCTGTTCAACCCGAGATCGGCCAGGAGTTCACGGACCTCGTGTGCGACGTTGAGCAGGTACTGGGCCATCGAGCGTGGATCACCGTCGAACACCTCGGGATTGGTGGTCAGACCGGCTGGGCATTTGATGTTGCAGTTCTTGGCCATGACGCAGCCGATCATCATCAATGCCGAGGTGCCGAACTCGAAGCTGTCCGCGCCCAGCAGGGCAGAGGTGACCACGTCGCGTCCGGTCTGGTGTGCACCGGACGTCCGGAGGACGACCTTCTGGCGAAGGCCATTGGCGCATAACGCCTGATGTACTTCGGCCAGACCGATCTCGGCGGCCCGGCCCGCATACCGCAGGCTCGTCACCGACGCCGCCCCGGTGCCACCGGTGTTGCCGGCGACGTTGATGACGTCGGCACCTGCCTTCGCGACACCGACCGCGATCGTCCCGATGCCCTCGGACGAGACGAGTTTGACGATGACGCGTACTCGGGCGGCCTTGCAGTCGTGGATGAGCTGGGCCAGGTCCTCGATGGAGTACGTGTCGTGATGCGGTGGCGGCGACACGAGTTCCACCCCGGGCGTGCCCCCGCGGGCGGCGGCGATCTCCACGGTCACCTTGGGTGCGGGGAGTTGTCCGCCTTCGCCGGGTTTGGCGCCCTGGCCGATCTTGATCTCGAGTTCGCGCAGCATCGGGTCGGCGAGATAGCCGGCCCAGATGCCGAACCGGCCGGACGCGAACTGTTTGATCGCCGAGGCGCGGATGGTCCCGTAGCGGGACATGTGCTCACCGCCCTCGCCGCTGTTGGACAGCCCGCCGACCATGTTGGTGCCGTGGGCGACCGCCTCGTGGGCGGGGGCCACCAGCGCACCGTGACTCATGGCGCCGGAGGCGAACGTGGCGGTGATCTCGTGGGCCGGTTGGACGTCGGTCAGGCCGATGGCCCCGGAGGTGTCGGTGGACAGGCCGAGGATGTCGCGCAGTGCACTCGGCCGGATTCCGCGGCGGGCGTTGATGTCGTCGACGAACGCGCGATAGGCGTCGGTGATCGTGAACGTGTCGATGTCGTTGTCGGACAAACGGTCATACGAACTGTCCGTGTAGGCGGCGGCGTCGAGGCCGAAGGCGTCGTCGAGTGTGCCGAGGGTCAGCAGCCGCAGCCCGTCGGTCCGGTCCGCGTCGGTCGCCGACGGGGATTCCCGGTCGGCCGTCGCGAAGCTGATCTTCTCGGTGGTGAGGTCGGCATAGCGGCGGACGGCGGTGGCGCCGAAGGAGTGTCCCGCACCGTCGGATCGCTCCTTGAAGAGGCCGAGCAGGGGGAGATCCTTGTCCGAGGAAGGCGCCTCGGTGATCGCCGCCCGATGGGCCCGGGTGAGCGCTGCGACGATCGGACCGAGTCCGACGCCACCCACCGGGGCACGCAGGTTGGGGAACCACCGTCGGAGATGGTCGTCATCGGTGTCGAGGAAGTTGGGTTCGAAGAACTCGCCGCCGATGTAACTCTCCACCGTGCACAGCCCGACTCGCCCCATCGTCTTCATCAGCGACTTCTCGGCTGCCTTGGCCCACCGGGCGAAGGCCTCGGCCGGCTGTGTCGCGTCCCCGCCCAGTGCGGCCGCCCGTCGCACGATCGAGTGGGGATGTACCGCGGCCGCACCGAATCCCAGTGTGGCGGCGAGATGATGCGACGACTCCACCTGCCCGGTGTCGGCGACGAGGGACACCCGTAGCCGCAGGCCGGCGGCGATCAGGCGCTGGTTGACGGCGGATATCGCGAAGATGATCGGAATCGCCGCGCGGGTCGGCGAGATGTCGCGATCGGTGAGGACGGCTATCCCGCCGCCGCCACGGGCGAAGTCGACGATCTTGTCGCCGAGCCGACCGAGCGCCGCCACGAGTGCGTCGCGGTCCTCGATGTCGGTGCCGGCCGGCGGGATGGTGAAGCATGAATCGAACACGCCGACCGGTGTAACAGGCTGCCTGAGTAGGATTTCGAGCTGCGAGACATCGAGTATCGGTGTGCGCAGGATGATCTGGCGGGTGCGCTGCCCCGATTGCGGGACGGTGGCAGGACGTGGGCCCAGCGCGACCCGCAGGGTCATCCCGTCCGCTTCGCGGATGCTGTCCAGCGGCGGGTTCGTCACCTGGGCGAACCGCTGGGAGAAGAATCGCGCCACGCTGGGTTCGATGTCGGTCAGGGCGTTGATCGCGTTGCCGAAACCCATGGCGGAGACGCGTTCGGCCCCGTCGGTGAGCATGGGATCGACGAAGTAGCGGAAGCTCTCCTGGTCGAGGAGATATGCACGGTAGCGCTGGTGGTCGGTGAGCGGGTCGTCGGCGGTCGGCACCGCGACCGGTGCGTCGTCGACGACGATGTCATCGAGGTCGACCTTCGCTGCCCGCAGCAGGGCCGGGTAATCGCGTGCGGCCGCGAGCTTCTCGTAGGCGTCGTCGGTGGTGTAGGTGCGGTGCTCGCGGTGGTCGTAGTAGATCATCCCGCCGGCCGACACACGTCCGCGCGCGATCACCGACTCCGGTGGGAAGGCGATCTGTCCGGCCTCGGAGAAAGCACAGAGATAGTCGGTGGTCTCGACGGTCCGCAGGGGTCGCAGCCCGAGCCGGTCGAGACGTGCGCCGATGACGGTTCCGTCGCCGAAGACGACCGCCGCGGGACCGTCGTTCTTCTCCTCGGTGAGGGAGAAGTACTCGAACATCGCCCGGACCGGTTCGGACAGGGTGGTGTCGTTCTCCCACGCCGGGGGCATCATCGAGACGATCGCGGTGATCAGATCCACGCGGTCCTCGATCACTCGTGCGGCGACCGTCTGATCGAGGCGGCTGCTGTCGGACTGTCCGGGCGGGCGCACGATGCTGCGGTGTTGCGCGGTCGCGGCGGTCACCTGGGCGATCCGGTTCTTCTTGTCGGTGTTCAGTTCTCCGTTGTGGGCGAGGAACCGGAACGGCTGCGCCATCGTCGGGTGCGGGTCGGTGTTGGTGGAGAACCGGGTGTGGAAGTAGAGAGTGTGGACGGCATGGTCCTCGTCGGACAGGTCGGTGAAGTAGTCGATGACCTCGGGCGAGGACAGGCGACCCTTGAGCACTTGGGTGCGTGCCGACAGGGACAGGGGATACAGACCCGCCAACTGGGGCTCGGTGTACGCGACGGCCTCGATGTCGAGCAGCGCCTGCTGAACCGCATGGTCGAGTTCGGCGGGGTCCGGACACGGTTCGGGGGCCGAGAACACCCACTGGCGGATGGGTAGCTGATACGACAGGGCGGCAGGCCGGAGCGCGGAGTCGTCGACGGGGACCTGACGGACGGTCAGCACACCGAAACCCCGCCCGCGCATGGTGCGTTCGATCAGCCGTGCGGCACGGTCGGCGCCATCGGCCTCCGTCGGCAGGAAGAAGTTCCCGACACAGAAACGCCCCAGGGCCAGATCGGCACGACCGGTGACCTTGCGGAAGAACCGTAGCGACAGATCCATGGACACACCACCGCCGTCGCCCACCCCCAACGCAGACATGCCGCCGCGGTGGGGAACCGAGCAGAGCGCCTCTCGTGCCTTGGTGATCACCGAATGCTTCTGCACGCCGTCCTTGCGGGTGATGAAGCCCACTCCGCAACTACTCGTCTCGTCGCTCGGGTCCCACAACAGGTGTGGTCGGTCCAGATCAGGGCGCATTCGATCCTCGTGTCCGGGTCCGCCCGGGTGTGGGCGGACGATCGGGCAGCCGCTCGCCGGCGGCGCTTCGGTCGGGGTTCGTGTCACTGCGACGGTGAAGTGACCCGTGAAGAGGCTAACTTAGCTAAGCCTAACTATCCTAAGGTGGCCCTAACCCAGGAATGAAACCCGCCGGTCCGGCGTTGAGCGCGATGACCGCCGAAGATGCCTGCTCACGGACGAATCCGCGGATTTCGGACTGGACGTGTCCGCGTGGCATACTGAGCGGTCGAGTCCGGTTCCGGTTCACACCGTCGATCCCCGACGGTGACCCGGCGACCACAGAAAGGGACAACCAGATGAAGCAGGGAATTCACCCCGAGTACGCGACGACCACCGTCGTCTGCGGCTGCGGCAACACCTTCGAGACCCGCAGCACCGCCGACAACGGACGTATCAACGTCGAGGTCTGCTCGCAGTGCCATCCGTTCTACACCGGTAAGCAGAAGATCCTCGACACCGGCGGCCGCGTGGCCCGGTTCGAGAAGCGCTACGGCAAGCGGAGCAAGAACGCCGACGCCAAGTAGCCCGATCGACGACGCCCACCGTGCGCGTGCCCAGGCACGTCCGGTGGGCGTCGTTTTCATCTCCAGCGATTTCTGTTTCCAGTGATGTCAGAGTGAAGTGAGGTCAGGTGCCCACCCAGAGTCCCTCGGCGATCGACGACATCCTCGCCGAGCATTCGGGCCTCGAGGCGCAGCTCGCCGACCCGTCGCTGCACGACGACCCCGCGGCCGCGCGCCGGGTCGGTAAGCGCTTCGCCGAACTCGCCCCGATCATGGCGACGTATCGACGCCTCGAGACCGCCCGCGACGACTTGGCGGCCGCGCGCGAACTGGCCGCCGATGATCCCTCGTTCGCCGAGGAGATCCCGGCACTCGAGGCAGTCGTGACCGAACTCGACGCAACGCTGACCGATCTGCTCGCGCCGCGCGATCCCCACGACGGCGACGACGTCGTGCTCGAGATCAAATCCGGCGCCGGTGGTGAGGAGTCCGCCCTGTTCGCGTCGGACCTGGCGCGCATGTATCTCAAATACTGCGAACGCCGCGGCTACAAGGCGCAGGTGCTCGGTGTCACCGAGAGCGACCTCGGTGGCTACAAGGAGGCCACGATCTCGATCAAGGCCAAAGAGCAACTGCGCGACGGGGTGTGGTCGAGGCTGAAGTTCGAGGGCGGGGTACACCGGGTGCAGCGAGTTCCGGTCACCGAATCGCAGGGGAGAATCCACACCTCGGCCGCCGGCGTCCTCATCTATCCGGAACCGGAGGAGATCGAGCAGGTCCAGATCGACGAGTCGGATCTGCGCGTGGACGTGTACCGGTCGTCGGGTAAGGGCGGTCAGGGCGTCAACACCACCGACTCGGCGGTGCGCTTGACCCACCTGCCCACCGGAATCGTGGTGACCTGCCAGAACGAACGATCCCAGCTCCAGAACAAGGCGCGTGCCATGCAGGTTCTCGCCGCCCGGCTGCAGCTCGCGGCCGAGGAGGAGGCGCAGGCGGCGGCCGCCGAGGGCCGCGCCGCGCAGATCCGTACCGTCGACCGCTCCGAACGTATCCGTACCTACAACTTCCCGGAGAACCGGATCTCGGATCACCGGATCGGTTACAAGGCAAACAATCTCGACGTCGTCCTGAACGGCGACATGGATTCGCTGCTCGACGCTCTGGTCGCCGCCGACCGGCAGGCGCGACTCGAAGCCGAGTGAGGCAATGAGCCGAGCCGGCCGGCCATCAGGTCACGGCCACCGCGTCGATGCCGAGATCCGGTGGGCGCACCAGGTGCTGTCCGCCGCCGGGATCGACACCGCACGCACGGATGCGGAGTGGCTCCTGGCCGCGACCCTGAGGGTGGACCGGGGACGCCTGGTGATTCTCGACACCGTCGATGACGCTGCGCGAGCACGATTTCACGATGCGGTGCAGCGGCGTGCGCACCGGGTCCCGTTGCAGCACATCATCGGTACGGCACCCTTCGGGCCGGTCGAACTCGAGGTGGGGCCCGGTGTGTTCACCCCGCGGCCGGAGACCGAGTTCCTCGCCGAATGGGCCGCCCGCAGCGTCGAGGGGAGTGGGCAGGCGCGCGTCGTCGACCTGTGCAGCGGAAGCGGTGCCCTGGCGATCGCCGTGGCGACGATGGTTCCCACCGCACAGGTGACGGCGGTTGAGCGTTCGCCGGATGCCTTGATGTGGTTGCGACGCAATGTCGAGCGAGCGGCGCCCGCGGTCGCCGAGCGCATCTCGGTGATCGCCGCCGACGTCACCGACGTCGACCAGATGTGCGCGATCATTCCCGATCGGTCGGTGGACGTGGTCGTGTCGAATCCGCCCTATGTGCCCGAGGGTGGCGTGATCTCGCCGGAGGTCGCCCACGACCCGCACGAGGCGGTCTTCGCGGGAGACGACGGCATGTCGGTCATCACCCCGATGCTCGTCGTCATCGGCCGCATACTGCGGCCGGACGGGGTCGTCGGGATCGAGCACGACGAGACGACCGCAGCGGCGGTTCTCGCCGAACTGGGCGCCGACGGACAATTCCTCGACATGCTCACCCGGACCGACCTCGCCGGTCGCCCTCGCTTCGCCACGGCGCGCCGGGCCCCGGACCCCGTCGCCGACCCGCGTGGCAGGATGGCCGGGTGAGCACGGTATTCGACTGCGGTGAACCGAGCACCCGGGCAGCTGGAATCCGCGCGGCCGTCGGAGCGGCGAAGGCCGGCCGACTGGTCGTGCTGCCCACCGACACCCTGTACGGGATCGGCTGCGAGGCCTTCGATTCGGAGGCGGTCGCCTCGCTGCTGGCCGCGAAGGGGCGCGGGCGCGACATGCCCGTGCCGGTCCTCGTGGGCTCGTGGCACACCATCGACGGCCTGGTGCTGTCGGTGTCCACCGCCGCCCGCGACCTCGTCGAGGCGTTCTGGCCCGGTGGGCTCAGTCTCGTCGTCGAACAGGCGCCGTCGCTGGCGTGGGACCTCGGCGACACCGACGGCACGGTCATGCTGCGGATGCCGCTGCACCCCGTGGCGATCGAACTGTTGCGCGAGGTCGGTCCGATGGCGGTGTCGAGCGCGAACGTCTCCGGTCGGTCGCCGGCGACAACCGTCGAGGAGGCGCGCGAGCAACTCGGCGAATCGGTGTCGATCTATCTCGACGGCGGTCCGGCCGCGGCCGCCCAGGCCTCCACGATCGTCGATCTCACCGGCACCACGCCGCGGATCCTGCGCGAGGGTGCGGTGTCCACCGAGGCCATCGCCGAGGTGCTCGACCTCGACGCCGATGCGCTGACCGCGCGCTGACGTATGCCGGAATCCGTGTCGGGTCCGCCGTTGTCGGATCCCGAGCTCGCCGAGCTCCTCGGGCGTGAGTCGCGACGTCGCGAGTCCACGCTGCAGCTCCTGGCCAGCGAGACACCTGCCAGTCCGGCCGTCCGCGCCGCGTTGACGTCGGATCTCGGCGCCAAGTACGCCGAAGGATATCCGGGAGCCCGCTATCACGGTGGTTGTGACGTCGTCGACGACGTGGAGCGTCTCGCCGTGGACCGGGCCGCCGAGCTCTTCGGTGCCGAGTACGTCAATGTCCAGTCGCTCTCGGGCAGTGCCGCCAATCTCGCCGTCTATGCGGCGTTCGCCCAGCCGGGCGACCCCGTGCTGGCGCTGCGGCTGCAGCATGGTGGCCACCAGACGCACGGGTCGCGTGCCAACTTCTCCGGCCGGTGGTTCGCGCCGATCCACTACGGCATCCGGGCCGCCGACGAACGGATCGACTACGACGAACTGCGCGATCTCGCCCTGCTGCACCGTCCGCGGATCATCGTCGCGGGTGGCGCGGCCTACTCGCGACTCATCGACTTCGCGGCGCTCCGCGAGATCGCGGACGACGCCGAGGCGATCCTGTGGGTCGACGCCGCGCATCTCGCCGGCCTGGCCGCGGCCGGGGTGATCGGGTCCCCGGTCCCGTACGCCGACGTCGTCACGCTGTCCACCCACAAGGTCCTGCAGGGACCCCGGGGCGGCATGATCGTCGCGTCCGAAGCCCACCGTGCCGTGTTGCAGAAAGCTGTCCATCCGTTCGTGCAGGGTGGTCCGGCGATGAACTCGATCGCCGCAAAGGCCGTGTGCATGCGGGAATCCGGTACCGAGCGGTTCGCGGAGTACGCGGCCGCCACCGTCGCCTGCGCCCAGCGGCTCGGCGACGAGCTGGCGACTCGCGGACTCCGGATCGTCAGTGGCGGCACGGACCTGCATTTCGCGGTGGCCGATGTGTCCGGTCTCGACGTGACGGGTGCCGAGGCGCAGCGGCGGCTCGACTCGGCGGGGATCGTCGTCGACCGGACGGTGCTGCCGTTCGATCCGCAGCCGGTCACCGAGGGGTCGGCGATCCGGTTCGGGACGCCGTGCGCGGTGCTCGCCGGCCTCGGTCGCGATGACATGGTCACCGTGGCCGAGTGGATCGTGCGCGCACTCGAGGCGGAGGTCGGGAGCACTCAACACGCCGAACTCCGGCGGGAAATCCGTCTCCGGCTCGGCGGGTAGCGTGAAGCCGGTGTTCGATACCGTCGCCGGCCTGTCCGGTGTGTCACCGGGTGCTGCGGGACCCGGGGTACAGCTGACGGCGCTGTCGGTGGTCGACACCGGTGGGGCAGGTGTGCCGTTGCGCGAGCTGGCGCTGGTCGGCCTGACCGCTGCCGCGGTGACGTATCTGCTGACCTCGTTGGTGCGCGTGTTCGCGATCCGCGTCGGCGCTGTCGCCGTGCCCCGGGTGCGCGATGTGCACGTGATCCCGACACCCCGTCTCGGTGGACTCGGCATGTTCGCCGGCGTCGTCGCCGCGATCGCCCTCGCCGCCAACCTGCCGGCGCTCACGCGCGGCTTCGCCTACACCAGCGACATGAGCGCGGTGATCGTCGCCGGCACGGTGATCGTCGTGGTGGGCGTGATCGACGACCGCTGGGGTCTCGATGCGCTGACCAAATTCGCCGGTCAGCTCACTGCGGCCGGTGTGCTGGTGATCATGGGGATCAGCTGGTATCTGGTCTATGTCCCGTTCGCCGAGATCGGCACCGTGGTTCTCGATCCGCTGCAGGCCGGGTTGTTGACCGTTGCGATCACCGTCGCCACCATCAACGCGGTCAACTTCATCGACGGTCTGGACGGCCTGGCCGCCGGACTGGGGTTGATCGCGGCCTCCGCGATCGCGATGTTCTCACTCGGGCTGCTCAACGACCAGGGCGGCGATGTGAGCTACTACCCGCCGGCGCTGATCTCCACCGTGTTGGCGGGTGCGTGCCTGGGGTTCCTGCCGCACAACTTCTCGCCCGCCCGTATCTTCATGGGCGACTCCGGTGCGATGCTGATCGGGTTGATGCTCGCCGCGGCATCGACGAGTGCGTCGGGCAGGATCGCGATGAACGCATACGGTCCGGCCGACGTCTTCACCCTGCTCTCGCCGTTGATCCTGGTCGCCGCGGTCGTCTTCGTGCCGATGCTCGACATGCTGATGGCGGTGGTCCGGCGAACCCGGGCTGGGGTCGGTTTCTACACCCCTGACAAGATGCATCTGCACCATCGGCTGCTGGAGTTGGGACATTCACAGCGGCGGGTGGCGCTGATCATTTACCTGTGGGTCGGGGTACTGGCGTTCTCGGCAGCGGCGGCGACGCTGTTTCCGCTGTCGGTGGTCATCCCGATGTTCGCCGGCGGGCTGGTGATCGCGATGCTCGTGACCATGGCGCCGCGCCTGCATCGGCGGTTCGCGCAGCTGCGCACAGCCAGCCGCGCGTACCGGTGAGGGCACGGTAATGACTCCGTAAAATCTCGTGTACTATCAGCCGTAGTAGTTCGACGGAAACCGGCTGGCCCCACTGGGGGATCGCGGGGCCGACCCGGTCGACATCCGCCTGCGCCCACCCGACGGTGAGCGTGTCGGGCGCCTGTTGGTAGGGTCCTAAAAACGTGAGCTTACGCCCAGCGGCGTGTCCGCTGAACGCAGGCTCGATGCCCCGTGCCTGCCGGAGTGGAAGAAAATGAGGAGTGGCAAATGACGACGTCTGCCCCTGACTCCGCTCCGGTGTATCCAGTCGCGCCGACGGGGCTCAAGCGGCCCGCGATCATCGCTGCGGTGCTGTCGACCATCGTCGCGGTGGTGGCCGTCCTCATCGGGCATCCGCTGTTCGCGGTGTTCTTCGCGGTCGGTGTGGTCGGAGTGCTGATCAACGCAAAGATGGTGGCGCTCAGCGTGTCCCGCGTCGCCGCCGAAGAAAATCCCCGAAAGAAGCTTCTCGCCGTCGACTCCGCGGTGCGTCTGGGTGCGATCACCCTGCTCGCGTTGGCGGCGGCCTTCCTGGTCCGGCCCGACGGGCTCGGCGTGATGTTCGGACTCGCACTCGGCCAGGTGGTCCTGGTCCTGAACGCGGTTATCCCGGTGATGAAAGGACTGCGTAAGCAGCTATGACCGAAACGTCCTACCTGGCAGAGTCGACTATCGAGGTCGGTCACCACACCGAGGTCGAGTGGTTCGGACTCACCTTCAATCTGGACACCATCATCTCCACGTCGATCGCAGCACTGGTCGTCATCGCACTGGCCTTCGTGGTCCGGTTCAAGGTGACGTCGAAGCGACCGAACACCGTGCAGCTCTACTTCGAGACCCTGACCGGGCAGATGCGTTCGCAGATTGAGAACTCGATCGGCATGAAGATCGCGCCGTACCTGCTGCCGCTGGCCGTCACGCTGTTCACGTTCATCCTCATCGCCAACTGGATCGGTGTCCTGCCCGTCCAGTACGGCACCACCAACGCCGAAGGCCTCGACGTCTCGCACGAGTTGCTGAAGACGCCGACCAGTGACGTGAACTTCGTCTACGCGCTCGCGCTATTCGTCTTCGTCGGATACCACCTCGCCGGCTTCCGTCGACGGGGCCTGCTCGGACACCCGGCGCGCCTGGTCAAGGGTCACGCGATCGGATTGGCGCCCATCAACATCATCGAGGAGCTCGCCAAGCCGGTCTCCCTCTCCCTCCGACTCTTCGGAAACATGTTCGCCGCGGCTACGATGCTTGCTGTCATCGCGCTCCTGCCGGCCTGGGGAATGTGGCTCCCGAACGCACTGTGGAAGTCCTTCGACCTGTTCGTCGGCTTCATCCAGGCGTTCATCTTCTCCCTGCTGACGATCCTGTACTTCAGTCAGGCAACAGAGATGGAAGACCATCACTGACCCACCCACGAACTGACCGGCGCCGCCGGGCAGTCCCGAAGACCTGGCAATCCGATTGCCAGTTTCACCGAAAGGAAAGTTCTCAATGGATCCAATGATCGGTATGGGCGCGTTGATCGGCGGCGGCCTGATCATGGCAGGCGGCGCCGTCGGTGCCGGTATCGGTAACGGTCTGGCCGGTTCGCAGTTGGTTGCGGGCATCGCGCGTCAGCCGGAAGCCCAGGGCCGACTGTTCACCCCGTTCTTCATCACCGTGGGTCTGGTCGAGGCCGCGTACTTCATCAACCTGGCGTTCATGGCGCTGTTCGTGTTCGCCACCCCGATCTCCGCAGGCTGACGACCGAACCGATAGGAAGCAAGCGACAACATGTATCTCGCCGCAGAAGAAGGTGGGACGAGTAACTTCCTCATCCCCAACGCCACGTTCTTCGTGTGCCTGGCGATTTTCGTCATCGTGTTTCTGGTGATCCGCACGATGGTGGTCCCGCCGATCGTGCGGGTGATGCAAGAGCGCGACGACCGTGTCGCGAAGACCGTGGAGGACAACAAGTCCGCCGCGGCGAGCTACGAGGAAGCCGATTCCGGGTACCGGGCCGCCGTCACCGAGGGACGCGCGGATGCCACCGGTATTCGGGATCAGGCCCGCGCCGAGGGCAACGAGCAGTTGGCCGAGGCGAAGAATCGGGCGACACGGGAAGCCGACCAGCAACTGGCTGCCGTGTCCGAGCAACTGAAGGTCGAAGGCGACACCGCAGCCGACACCGCACGACGTGACGTCGACGCCCTGTCGGCGACGCTCGCGGCACGGGTGCTCGGAAACGAAGCCACGTCGTCGACCACGGCGCAGACATCGGGAGCGGGTAGGTAAGTGGACGTCTTCATCGGGCAACTCGTCGGGTTCGCCATCATCGCCTTCCTGTTCTGGAAGTACGTGCGCCCACCCCTGCAGCGGATGGTCCGCAAACAGCAGGACGCCATCGATCGGCAGGTCGCCGAGAGCGAAGAGGCCGCGCACCGCGTCACCGATGCGAAAGCCGCACACGAACGTGCCATCACGCAGGGCAAGGACGAGGCCGAGGAACTCCGCCAGGGTGCCGCCCGCGATGCGGAGGGCATCAAGTCCGACCTGTCGGCGCAGGCCGACCACGAGGTCAAGCGGATCACCGAGCACGGCGAAGCGCAGGTCTCGCTTGTCCGGTCGAACCTGGTCCGCCAGCTGCGGACCGATCTCGGTCTGACCGCGATCGACAAGGCAGGCGAACTGGTCCGTGGACACCTGTCCGACCCGGACGCGCAGGCGCAGAGTGTGGACCGGGTCATCGACGAACTCGAGTCGATGTCCGCAGGCGGTGCGGACACCGTGCCGCACAGCGCCGAGCTCATCGGACTGCACTCGATGCGCGCCGGCAGCCGCGAGGCCGCGCTCAACGTCGCCCGCGAGTTCGACTCCGCCGCCGGCGATCTGGACGGTGCCGCACTGACCGAAGCATCGGTGGAGCTGACCCAGGTCATCGAGTTCCTCAACGGGAATCCGGTGTTGCGCAAGCGTCTCACCGACGACGACGACAACCCGCAGGGCAAGAAGCAATTGGTCCACACGCTGCTCGACGGCAAGGTGGCACCGATCGTGGTCGACGTGGTGGCCTCGGCGGCGTCCCAGCGCTGGTCGTCGACGGCGGACTTCGTCGCCGGACTGCGGCGCCAGAACGCACTCGTCGTGCTGACCGCCGCCGAGAAGGACGGCACCATCGAGCAGGTCGAGGACGAACTGTTCCGGGTGAGCCGTCTGCTGGAGGCGAATCCGCAGCTGGCCTCGCTGCTCTCCGACCACACCCACGACGCGGACAAGCGTGTGGGTCTGCTGGAGAAGCTGGTCGGCCAGCAGGTCAACTCGCACACCTGGTACCTGCTCTCGCACACCATCCGTCTGCTGCACGGGCAGCCCGCCGACATGGCGGTCGATCGGTTGGCCGAGCTCGCCGCGGCACGTCGCGGTGAGTCCGTCGCCCACGTCGTCTCGGCCGCAGAGCTGTCGAGCGCGCAGACCGATCGGCTGTCGAGTGTGCTGGGCCGGATCTATGGCCGCACCATCTCGGTGCAGACCGAGGTCCGCCCCGAGCTGCTGGGCGGACTGCGCATCGGCGTCGGCGACGAGGTGATCGACGCCGACATCGCCACACGCCTGGCCAAGGCGGCGGAGACCCTGCCGCGCTGACGCGCCCCACAACCATCCACCACCCGAGTACCCGAGCCACCGGCCGACTGATCAAGAAAGACGAGAACCCATGGCGGAGTTGACGATCTCACCAGACGAAATCAAGGGAGCGATCGAGCAGTACGTCTCGTCGTTCGAAGCCGAAGCCTCGCGTGACGAGGTCGGCACGATCACCGACACGGCGGACGGCATCGCGCATGTCAGCGGCCTGCCCAGCGCCATGGCGAACGAACTGCTGCAGTTCGAGGGCGGTGTGCTCGGTGTCGCCCTGAACCTCGACGAGGACGAGATCGGTTGCGTCATCCTCGGTGACTACGAGTCGCTGGAAGAGGGCCAGCAGGTCAGTCGCACCGGCGAGGTGCTGTCGGTGCCGGTCGGCGACAAGTTCCTCGGCCGCGTCGTCGATCCGCTGGGCAAACCGATCGACGGACTCGGTGACATCGAGGCCCAGGCGGAGCGCGTCCTCGAGCTGCAGGCAGCGTCCGTGCTCGAGCGGCAGCCGGTCGAGGAGTCCCTGGCCACCGGCATCAAGGCCATCGACGCGATGACCGCCATCGGCCGCGGCCAGCGTCAGCTGGTCATCGGTGACCGCAAGACCGGCAAGACCGCCGTCTGCATCGACGCCATCCTGAACCAGAAGGCCAACTGGGACTCCGGCGATCCCGACAAGCAGGTGCGCTGCATCTACGTCGCGATCGGCCAGAAGGGTTCCACCATCGCAGGCGTCAAGACCGCCCTCGACGAGGCCGGCGCGATGGAGTACACCACCATCGTCGCCGCCCCGGCATCGGACTCGGCCGGCTTCAAGTGGCTCGCCCCGTACACCGGCTCGGCCATCGGCCAGCACTGGATGTACGAGGGCAAGCACGTCCTCATCGTGTTCGACGACCTGACCAAGCAGGCCGAGGCGTACCGCGCGATCTCGCTGCTGCTGCGTCGCCCGCCGGGCCGCGAGGCATACCCGGGTGACGTCTTCTACCTGCACTCCCGTCTGCTGGAGCGTTGCGCGAAGCTGTCCGACGAGATGGGCGGCGGCTCGATGACCGGTCTGCCGATCATCGAGACCAAGGCCAACGACGTCTCGGCGTTCATCCCGACCAACGTCATCTCGATCACCGACGGCCAGGTCTTCCTCGAGTCCGACCTCTTCAACAAGGGTGTCCGCCCGGCCATCAACGTCGGTACCTCGGTGTCGCGCGTCGGTGGTGCCGCGCAGACCAAGGGCCTGAAGAAGGTGTCCGGCTCGCTGCGTCTGGAACTGGCACAGTTCCGCGAGCTCGAGGCGTTCTCGGCGTTCGCCTCCGACCTCGACGACGCCTCGAAGGCACAGCTCGAGCGTGGCGCCCGCTGGGTCGAGATGCTCAAGCAGGACCAGTACACGCCGTTCTCGGTCGAGGACGAGATCGTGTCGATCTACCTCTGCGGTGAGGGGCACTACGACTCGGTGCCGGTCAACGACATCCGCAACTTCGAGACGCAGCTGCTCAGCCACCTGCATCACGAGGCCAAGGGCGTGTACGACTCGATCGCCGGCGGCAAGGTGCTCGCCGACGACCAGGCCGAGGCACTGGTCAACGAGACCAACAAGTTCAAGAACAGCTACCTCACCCACGACGGCAAGCGCGTCGTGAACGAGGCCGAGACCAAGGCGATGGACTCCGAGGACGTCGCGCACGAGCAGATCACGGTTCGCAAGTCGTGACCGCATCGTCCGATGTCCGTTCGAAGGAAGGGGTGAGGGCTCATGGCCAGCATTCGTGAGCTTCGCTCGCGCATCCGTTCGGTGAAGTCGACGAGGAAGATCACCAAGGCTCAGGAGCTGATCGCCACCTCGCGGATCACCAAGGCGCAGGCGCGTGTGGCCGCGGCCAAACCGTACGCACACGAGATGACCGAAGTGCTCTCCGAACTGGCGAGCAACGCCGGGTCGCTCGACCACCCGCTGCTGGTGCAGCGGGAGAACCCGAAGCGCGCCGGCATCCTGGTCATCACCAGTGACCGCGGCATGTGTGGTGGCTACAACGCGAACGTGCTGCGTGCCACCCGCGAACTGATGGCCCTGGTCCGCGACGAGGGCAAGGAGCCCGTGCTGTTCGTCATGGGGCAGAAGGGCGTCGGATTCTTCAGCTTCCGTGGCTCCGAGATCGCCGATTCGTGGACCGGCTTCTCCCAGTCGCCCGAGTACACCGACGCCAGCACGGCGACCAACTTCCTGGTCGACCTGTTCCTGGCCGGCGCGGGCGAGCAGGTGGAGCGTCCGGGTGGGGACGGCTCATTGGAGGGCATCGACGAACTGCACCTCGTCTACACGCGTTTCGTCTCGATGTTGACCCAGACTCCGGAGGTTCGGCGAGTGGCCCCGCTCGTCATCACCGAGGAGGATGACGACATGGAAGCGGAGATCCACAACCCGTCGCGCAACTACTCCTTCGAACCGGCGCCCGAGGCGCTGCTGGAGGCGCTGTTGCCGAAGTACGTGGCCACCCGCGTGTATGCCGCCCTGCTCGACAGTGCGGCGTCGGAATCGGCCGCGCGACGCACCGCCATGAAGGCCGCGACCGACAACGCCGACGAACTGGCCACCACGCTCTCTCGTGAGGCCAATCAGCTCCGGCAGGCGCAGATCACCCAGGAGATCAGCGAGATCGTCGGTGGCTCCAGCGCCCTCGCCAATTGACCTTATTGACCCAAAGAGGAAGTGACCCAACGACAATGACCGCAGCAGTAACCACCCCCTCGGAGAACAAGGCGGGGTCGTCCGACGGCCGCGTCGTCCGCATCATCGGCCCGGTCGTCGACGTCGAGTTCCCGCGCGGCTCGATCCCAGACCTGTTCAACGCGCTGCACGCCGAGGTCAACCTCGAAGCCGTGGCCAAGACCCTGACCCTCGAGGTCGCCCAGCACCTCGGCGACAACCTCGTGCGCACCATCTCCATGCAGCCGACCGACGGTCTGGTTCGTGGGGCCGCGGTGAGCGACACCGGCAAGTCCATCGTGGTCCCGGTCGGTGACCAGGTGAAGGGCCACGTGTTCAACGCCCTCGGCGACTGCCTCGACACCCCGGGCCTCGGTCGTGACGGCGAGCAGTGGAGCATCCACCGCAAGCCGCCGGCCTTCGACGAGCTCGAGGGCAAGACCGAGATCCTCGAGACCGGCATCAAGGTCATCGACCTGCTGACCCCGTACGTGAAGGGCGGCAAGATCGGCCTGTTCGGCGGCGCCGGTGTGGGTAAGACGGTGCTCATCCAGGAGATGATCACCCGTATCGCCCGCGAGTTCTCCGGCACCTCGGTGTTCGCCGGCGTCGGTGAGCGCACCCGTGAGGGCACCGACCTCCACCTCGAGATGGAGGAGATGGGCGTTCTGCAGGACACCGCGTTGGTGTTCGGCCAGATGGACGAGCCGCCGGGCACCCGTATGCGCGTCGCCCTGTCGGCGCTGACCATGGCGGAGTACTTCCGCGATGTGAAGCACCAGGACGTGCTGCTGTTCATCGACAACATCTTCCGGTTCACGCAGGCCGGTTCGGAGGTCTCGACCCTGCTCGGTCGTATGCCGTCCGCGGTGGGCTACCAGCCGACCCTGGCCGACGAGATGGGCGAACTGCAGGAGCGGATCACCTCGACCAAGGGTCGTTCGATCACCTCGCTGCAGGCCATCTACGTGCCCGCCGACGACTACACCGACCCGGCGCCGGCCACCACCTTCGCGCACCTCGATGCGACCACCGAGCTCTCGCGTCCGATCTCGCAGCTGGGTATCTACCCGGCCGTGGACCCGCTGACCTCGACCTCGCGCATCCTCGAGGCCTCGATCGTCGGTGACGAGCACTTCCGCGTCGCCAACGAGGTGAAGCAGATCCTGCAGAAGTACAAGGAACTGCAGGACATCATCGCCATCCTCGGTATGGACGAGCTGTCCGAAGAGGACAAGGTGACCGTGCAGCGCGCGCGTCGCATCCAGAAGTTCCTCGGCCAGAACTTCCTCGTCGCCGAGAAGTTCACCGGTGCGAAGGGCTCGGTCGTCCCGCTCGCGGACACCATCGAGGCCTTCGACCGTGTGTGCAAGGGCGAGTTCGACCACCTGCCCGAGCAGGCGTTCAACAGCTGCGGTGGACTCGACGACGTGGAGGCCGCCGCCGCCAAGATCGCCGGAAAGTAGCGGATCGCCATGGCTGAGAAGTCCTTTCACGTCGAGGTCGTCGCGGCCGACGACAAGCTGTACTCGGGAGAGGCCACCTTCGTCATCGCGGAGACCACATCCGGTGAGCTGGGTGTGCTCGCCAATCACGAACCGCTGCTGGGCCAGTTGGTCCCCGGTGGTTTCGTGGTGATCGACGACGAGAACGAAGGCCGTCGCTCGCTGGCCGTGCAGGGCGGGTTCCTGTCGGTCACCGGGGAGACGGTGACGATCCTCGCCGAGTCGGCGCAGTGGGCCGACGGCATCGACGCCGCCGCCGAGAAAGCGGCGATGGAGCAGGCCGAACCCGGCAGCGACGAGTACAACCGCGCGCATTCGCGGATGGTCGCGGCCGAACACGCGAGCAAGTAGAACGATCGGCACGACGGCCGGTCACCGCCTCGACGGCGGTGACCGGCCGTCGTCGTTTCGTCGACTCGCGTCTGGCATGCTGGTGACAGGAACGGCCGTGATCGAGTTTCGACTCACCCGGCGCGCGTCAGCCCACGTAGCGCTCTCAGCCCCCACCGCGGCCACTCCCGGGAGGTACGCCTGGTGTCGTTCGTTGCGATCCTGCTCGGTGTGCTGCTGGGCGTTGCGCTGGTCATGTGTGGCCTGCTCGCGTACCGGCTCAGTCAACTGCGCCGCATGGGCACCCCGGTGTTGCTCCGCCAGATCCCTGCCGCCGACGACGAAGGCTGGCGCCACGGCACCGTTCACTACAGCGACGACGCCCTGCGCTATTTCCGGCTGACCGCGCTGCGACCCGGACCGACCCGGACCCTGGTTCGCCAGTCGATCGAGATCACCGGCCGCCGCCGGCCCTTCGGTTCGGAATCCGACATCCTCGAAGGCATGGTGATCCTGGAGCTGGGTGCCGGCGCCGACGACGAGGGCCGAGCGTACGAGCTGGCGATGGCTCCGGGCGGGGTGACTGCGTTCCAGTCGTGGCTCGAGTCCCGGCAGTCCAAGCGCTCCCAGCGCCCTCAGCGCCGCCGCAGCGCCTGACCCCTGGTATCCGCACCGGCGCCCTGCACCCGCCCGAGGAACCCGTGGGCAGTAGATTCGGGACATGGCGGTTCATCTCACGCGCATCTACACGCGGACCGGAGACGACGGGACGACCGGTCTCAGCGACTTCTCGCGGGTTCCGAAGACCGACGTGCGAGTGGCGGCGTACGCCGACTGTGATGAGGCCAACGCGGTCATCGGGGTGGCGCTGGCGCTCGGTGACGACGTGCCCGCCGGTATCGCCGACGTGCTCGAGACCGTCCAGAACGATTTGTTCGACGCCGGGGCGGATCTGTCGACGCCTGTCGTCGAGAACCCCGAGTACCCGCCGCTGCGCATCGAACAGGACTACATCGACGCGCTGGAGGCCTGGTGTGACGAGTTCGGCGCGGATCTGCCGTCGCTCGACTCGTTCATCCTGCCCGGCGGGAGCGGGCTGAGTGCCCTGTTGCATCAGGCACGGACCGTCGCCCGACGCGCGGAGCGGTCGGCGTGGGCGGCGGTCGACGCCGATCCCGACGCGACCAGTGTCCTGCCGGCGCGATATCTGAATCGGCTGTCCGACCTGCTGTTCATCCTCGCGCGCGTGGCGAATCGTCCGCCACTCGGCGACGGGGACGTCAAGTGGGTGCCGGGAGGCGATCGTCGACGACCACCGGTCCGTGGCGGCGGTCGCGGTGCGGCCGGAGACGGCGAGCGCGACCGCTAAGGTGGCAGCGTGAGTGATCGTTTTCTGGTGTCGGGGGGTGCCCGGCTCGCGGGAGAGGTCTCGGTGGGTGGGGCCAAGAACAGCGTGCTGAAGCTGATGGCGGCAGCGCTGCTCGCCGAAGGCACCACCACGCTGACCAACTCCCCGGAGATCGCCGACGTCCCGCTGATGGCCGACGTCCTACGGGGTCTCGGGGCCGTGGTGGCCGTCGATGGTGACACCGTGACCATCGACGCACCGGCGGAACCCAAGTTCCACGCCGACTTCGACGCCGTCAAGCAGTTCCGTGCGTCGGTCTGCGTACTAGGACCCCTGATGGCGCGATGCCACCGGGCCGTGGTCGCGTTGCCGGGCGGCGACGCGATCGGCTCGCGTCCGCTCGACATGCACCAGGCGGGTCTGCGTGCGCTGGGCGCGCACAGTTCGATCGAGCACGGGTGTGTCGTGGCCGAGGCGGACGCACTCGTGGGAGCGCCCGTCGCGCTCGAGTTCCCGTCCGTCGGCGCCACCGAGAACATCCTGATGGCCGCGGTGCTCGCCGACGGGGTGACCGTGATCGACAACGCCGCCCGCGAACCCGAGATCGTGGACCTGTGTGTGATGTTGCAGCAGATGGGCGCGAAGATCGACGGCGCGGGTTCGCCGACACTGACCGTCACCGGCGTCGATCGCCTGAGCCCGACGACACACCGCGTCGTCGGTGACCGCATCGTCGGCGCGACGTGGGGGATCGCTGCGGTGATGACCCGCGGCGACGTCACCGTGCATGGGGTGGCACCCGACCACCTGCAGCTGGTGCTGAACAAACTCGGAGATGCCGGCGCGACGGTCGACCGGTTCGACAACGGCTTCCGGGTGCGTCAGGATCGCCGGCCCATCGCGGTCAACGTGTCGACCCTGCCGTTCCCCGGGTTTCCCACCGACCTGCAGCCGATGGCCATCGGCATGGCCGCGATCGCCGAGGGGATGTCGGTGATCACCGAAAACGTCTTCGAGGCGCGGTTCCGGTTCGTCGAGGAGATGGTCCGGCTCGGCGCCGATGCCCGCACCGACGGTCATCACGCGGTACTGCGCGGGATCGAGCAGTTGTCCAGCGCCCCCGTCTGGTGCTCCGACATCCGTGCCGGAGCCGGTCTGGTGCTCGCGGGTCTGGTCGCCGACGGGGTGACCGAGGTCCACGACGTCGAACACATCGACCGCGGTTACCCGCGATTCGTGGAGAACCTGCGCCGTCTCGGCGGTGAGATCGAGCGCGTGCGCGGCTGACGCGCGGGCGGCACGCCTCAGCCCGGTCCCTGAGGAGCGAGGCGCTAGCCGAGTGTGACGAAGGGCGGCCCTTCGTGACGACCCTTCGCAGGCTCCGGGTCTCCTCAGGGAGCTGGTGGTGACGACCTCCGGTGCTAATCAGGGAGCTGGTGGTGACGACCCTTCGCAAGGTCAGGTCCTCCCCAGACTTAGCGCGCACCTATCCGACCGGACAGGTGATGCACTCACCCGGCGGGCGAAGCTGCGTCGCCGAGGGTCAGGAGGCCTTGTCGACCGTGTGACGCACGGAACATTCTCGATGGGACAGCACGATTCGTCGTCACAGGACCGTCGACAAGGAGCATTCCATGGCCATCGAGCTCAACCAGATCTGGGACTTCCCGATCAAGGAGTTCCATCCATTCCCGAAGGCGAAACTCGGTGTCGGGGCGCACGACATGCTCGGCGTCGAGGCCAAGGACCTCGGCATGACGCGTGCGTTGCTGATGACCACCGGTCTCCGCGGCTCGGGGATCATCGAAGAACTCATCGGCAAGATCGAGTACCAGGGCGTCGACGTCGTGCTGTACGACAAGGTGGAGTCCAACCCCAAGGACTACAACTGCATGGACGCCGCCGCCCTGTATCAGTCCGAGAAGTGCGACGGGATCATCTCTGTCGGTGGTGGTTCCAGTCATGACGCCGCCAAGGGTGCGCGCATGGTGATCGCGCACGACGGACGAAACATCAACGAGTTCGAGGGCTTCTCGAAGGCGACCAACAAGGAGAACCCGAAGCACATCGCGGTCTCCACGACGGCAGGCACCGGCTCGGAGACGTCGTGGGCCTACGTCATCACCGACACGTCGGACATGAACAAGCCACACAAGTGGGTGGCCTTCGACGACACCTGTCTCGTCGACCTGGCGATGGATGACCCGCTGCTGTACTACTCGTGCCCCGAGCATTTCACGGCGTTCTGCGGATTCGACGTCCTGGCCCACGCGAGCGAGCCGTACGTCTCCCGTCTGGACTTCGCTCCGTCGCTGGGTAATGCGAAGTACTCGATCGAACTCATCCGCGACCACTTGCGCACCGCGGTCTACGATCCGCGCAATCTCGTGGCGCGCACCGGCATGATGCACGCGCAATACATTGCCGCACAGGCGTTCAACTCCGGTGGGCTCGGATTGGTGCACTCACTGTCGCACGCGGTCAGCGCTTTCTACGACAGCCACCACGGACTCAACAATGCGATCGCGTTGCCGCGTGTCTGGGAGTACAACCTGCCGTCACGCTTCGAGCGGTATGCCGAGATCGCCGCCCTGATGGGTGTCGACACCAGCACGATGACGACCGTGCAGGCCGCCGACGCCGCCGTCGAGGAGGCGATCCGACTGTCCAAGGACCTCGGCATCCCGGACAACTTCGGTCAGCTCAGCGTGAACAGCTACGAGAAGAACCGGATGAACAGCGGCAAGTACGAGGGTCGCGGCGACACCATGGACACCTCCGACAAGCAGGTCCGTGCGATCGCCGAGCACATGATGGACGACTGGTGCACACCGGGCAATCCCCGGGAGAGCACCGTCGAATCGCTCATCCCGATGGTGGGTCACGCGTTCACCGGGTCGTACTGACCCGCGGGCAGACCGGTCCGGGGAAGGCTGCCCCCGCCTTCCCCGGGCCTCCTCCGTCAACCGTGCGTCGGCCCAGCCGCGGTGCCGACCGTCGACCCGAAAGAGCAAGCCGATGCCCGATTTTCCCGCGGCGGACGCCGCATATGACCCACCGGTCGACACCGTGTTCGAATCGGTGGACACTCTCCGCGACGCACTGAGCGCACAGGGATACCTGATCGACGACGACCTCGCGGTGGTCGTCCACCTCGCGACGATCCTGGACCGTCCGCTGCTGCTCGAGGGGCCGGCGGGCGTGGGCAAGACCGAACTCGCCAAGGCGCTGGCCGCAGCGTCGGGGCGCGAGCTGATCCGGCTGCAATGTCATGAGGGCCTTGATGATTCGCGGGCGCTCTACGAGTGGGACTACGCCCGCCAGTTGTTGCATGTGCAGATGCTGCGCGACCGGATCGGGGCGGAACTCGCCGCGCAGACCAGCCTCGCGGCCGCGTCGGCCGCTCTTGCCCGGACCGACGTCGGTGTCTACACGGAGGACTTCCTCGTCGCGCGTCCGCTGCTGGCGGCGATCATGTCGCCCACACCGACCGTGTTGCTCGTCGACGAGATCGACCGCACCGACGAGTCGATGGAGGCGGTGATGCTCGAGGTGCTCGCGGAACGGCAGGTGACGGTACCCGAACTGGGGACGTTCACGGCGCGGTCGGCGCCGTGGGTCATCTTGACCTCCAACGACACCCGTGAGCTGTCGGCCGCGCTCAAGCGGCGGTGCCTGCACTTCCAGGTCGACTACCCGAGCGCTGACCGGGAACGGCGCATCGTGGCAGTGCGCGCACCTGATGTCGAGGAATCGGTCATCGGCGAGGTCGTCGCGCTGGCGCGACGGTTGCGCGATCTCCCGCTGCGCAAGAGTCCGTCGATCGCGGAGGTCATCGACGCGTGCCGGGCGGCGTCCTATCTGCAGGAAGCCGAACCGAGTGATCCGGACGCGCACGAGCGTGCGTTGCTCGCACTGCTGGTGAAGTTCGGTACGGATCTCGAACTCGTGCGCCGAGAACTGTCGGCGACGGACCGTGGTTCGTCGGGAGATCGGCTGGTCGGCGTCGACGGTTCGACACCGTCGGGGTCGGTCACCGCGACCGCGTTCGGTGCGGGGCGTGCCCGTAGCGCGGCCCTGAGTGCGCACCGCTGACATGGCCGGGGCGACCACCATCCGCGGCGTGCACGATCGGACACTCGATCGTCTCGCAGTCGCCTTCGGGCGTGCCTTGCGGATGCACGGAGTCGAGGCCTCACCGGCGGAGGTCATCGAGGTCCGGCGTGTGATGGCGATCGTCGGGGCGCGTGATCTGTCCGTGCTCGCCGCCGGATTGCGCAGCGTCTGCGTGAAGTATGCGTACGAGTCGGACGCGTTCGACCGGGTGTTCTGGCTCTTCTTCGCCGACGCCGGGAGCGGGGCCGCCGACCAGGAGCTGCCGCGTCCGCGCGGGGTCGCGGCGGAGTTGCCTGCCGAACTCCGGTGGGATGAGGATTTCACCGGTGCGGCGCGGATGATCGGAGCGGACGAGCACACCGACGAGATCGGCAACTGGATGATCGACGATCCCGACGCGGGGGAGCGTCACGCCGAGAGCGCGCATCGGGAGGAGAACGATTTCTCGGTGTCGTCTGGGACCGACCGGCTCGATGTCGATGTCGACGGCGGTTCGGTGGCCGGCGGTGTCACCTACACCGTCGAGGTGGACAAGGCCGATTCCGGCGAGGTCGGGGAGTTGGTCGGGGTCTCGACACGGGTACGGGGAACGCCGATCGGGATCACCGACGCAGCCGGGATTCTGCGCGCCCTGGATGCCTGCGATGCCCGGCACGCCTACGGGCCGGACGGTGCGGAAGGACTGGACGAGCGCGGCCTCGCGGAGCTGGAATCGGCGCTGTCGGCATTCATCGATGCGTTGTCGGCGCGCCTGGAGTCCCTGCCGATACGGGATCGCGCCGACGACCCCGACCAGCGTGTCGCCTCCGATCAGGCCGACATCGACCGTGCCTGCCATCGCCTGGTTGCGCGGCTGCGTGGCGCGCCCCGGCGTTCCGTCGGGCGGTTCGATCGCGGTGCCCTCGACATCCGACACACCATGCGCGCCTCCGTGGCGACGGACGGTGTGCCGATCGCGTTGTGGCGGAGACGTTCTCGTCCCGGACCGGTGCGCCTGTTGGTGCTCATCGACGTGTCGTTGTCGGTACGTCCGGTCACCGGGTTCATCCTCCGATTGGCGCAGACACTGCACCGCTTGGGCGATCGATGCGAGGTCGTGGCGTTCGTCGACCGGCCGGTCCTTGTGACGACCACACTGCGGACCGCGCACGCCGACCGCGCGCTGGCCGCGGTGCTGTCGGCCGATGGGCTGGACCTCGCCGCGACCAGCGATTATGGGCAGCTGTTCGGCGGACTGCTCGGCGACTTCGGTGACCTGCTCACCCGTCGGACCTCGGTGCTGATGGTCGGGGACGCCCGCAGCAACGGCTTCGACCCCCGCCTCGACCTGATGGCGGAGATGTCGCGCCGAACCCACCGCGTGGCCTGGGTGACGCCGGAACCCTCCCGCTACTGGTCCCAGACCGGCTGTGCACTGTCGGACTACGCGCAGTTCTGCGGTGGCGTGGTGAGTGCGCGGGACGGCGCAGAGATGGTCGGTCGGTGCGACGAACTCGCGGCCGCGCTCGGCTAGACCCGACTACCGTCGGCTCAGGCGACCGCGCCGGACGAATCGACGCCGCAGGGTCGACACCGCAGAGGGACACCAGTGAGGATGCCGAAGAGGATGATGAAGCGATGACGGGTGTCCTCCCGGGACGCGCCACCAGACGTCCCCTCACGCGGGTGTCGAAGTTCCACACGCCCGAGATCATCATCGGTCCGCAAGCGATCGCGGAGGTCTCGACGGCGACGTCCAATCTCGGTCTGCGCCGACCGTTCGTGATCTCCGACCGGCATCTGCAACACACCCCGTGGTACGCCCAGGTGATGGACGATCTGCGCGGCAGCGGCCTCGCCGCGGGGTCGTTCCTGGACATCTCGCCGAATCCTCGCGCAGCGGAGGTCGCCGACGCCTTTCTGGCCTACCGGGCCCACGACTCCGACGGTCTCGTCGCGCTCGGCGGTGGCTCGGTGATCGATGCGGCCAAGGGCGTGGCCGTGCTCGCCGCCAACGGCGGCCACATCCTCGAGTACGAAGGAATCGACAAGGCGCCACGTCCGCTGCCGCCGGTCGTCGCGGTCCCGACCACGGCGGGCAGCGGGTCGGACGTCTCGCAGTTCTGCATCATCAACGATGCCGAGCGCCGCACCAAGATCACCATCATCGGTCGGGCGCTGGTTCCCGATGTCACGGTGATCGACCCGGTCATGCTGACCACCGTGCCGCCGGAGGTGGCCGCCCAGTCCGGGATGGACGTGCTGACCCACTGTGTCGAGGCCTACGTGTCGCTGGCCCGTGGCCGCCTCACCGACGCCCTCGCCCTCGAATCGATCGCGACTGTCTGGCACAACCTGGAACGCCTGGTCAACGACCCCCACGATGCCGCGGCCGGCGCCGAGATGTCGCTGGCCTCGTTGCAGGCGGGAATGGCGTTCACCAACGCGATCCTGGGTGCGACCCACGCGATGAGCCATCCGGTCGGCGGTCGCTGCGACGCTCCCCACGGATCGATCAACTCGGTGCTGCTGCCGCACGTGATCCGCTACAACGCGCAGGTGTGTGCCGACGACTTCATCGATCTCGCCGGATCGATCGGTCTCTCCACGGACGGCTCCGCGCGTGCGGTCGCGGACCGGCTGGCCGACGCGGTGGCCGCTCTCGCCGGTCGGGTCGGGATGCCCGAGACGCTGAGTCCGTTGGGTGTGCGGGTGGCCGACCTGGACCGGCTCACCACCCACGCGCTGGCGGACTCCTGCATGACCACCAACCCGCGGCGTCCCGTGCCGGCCGGTATCCACGACCTGTATGAGCAGGCGTTGTAGGTGGTGGGCCGACGATGAACGACGCGCCGGGACTCGAGCCCGATCTCGCCACGCTGGTGGGCCTGCGCACGGTGAAGGGCAGCCACTATGCCCAGTATCGCGGGGTCGAGGCGCGATTGACGCGGGTGATCGGAGCGCTCGACCGGATCTCGCGGGCCCTGGTCCGCACCGCGGAGGGGCCGGAGGCCCTCGTCGTCGCCGTCGTCGACGCGGCCCGCGACCACCTCGGCGCGCAATGGGCGCTGTTCGCGCTGGCCGACGGTCAGCTCGAACAGACCGCTCCGCGGCACGTCATCCTCTCGCGGGAGGGCACACCGTTCGCGTTCGAGGGGACACAGTTCGCGAACGTGCCCGCCGACCTGCCCGATCAGGTCCTCAACCGACTCAACGACCTCCTGCGCGGGCACGACGAGGTGCTGCACCGCCCGATCATCGACGACCACCATGTGCACGTGCCGGTGGAACTCGACGGGCAGGTGGTGGGGGGAATGTCGGTGTGGACACCCGCCGACCGGATGGTGGACCCGACCGACGTCGTCGTCCTGCGGATTCTGGCGAGTCAGGCGACCGTGGCATTGGTGAACGCGGAGCTCTTCTCCGAGACCTCGCGGCACGCGCGGGCGCTCGCCGAACGCAACGCCGAACTCGAGCGCACGCAGCGTGAGTTGTCGGCGGCGATGCGCGCGACAGTGGTGGACGAAGAACGGTCGCGTATCGCACGCGAGTTGCACGACTCGGTCACCCAGTCGGTCTTGTCGGCAGGAGTCCAGATCGAACTGTGCCGTGGGGCGGTGGACGGGCCGGCAGGCGAGCGTCTGGAGGTTGCGGGCCGGTTGACGCGCGACGCCGTCGAACAGCTCCGTTCGTTCATCTCCACGCTCAACAACTCGCGCCGGGTGCAGTCCTTGAGCGTTCGCCATGCGCTGGTCGAACTGTGCACGCTCCACATGCCGCCGGACCTGCGCACCGACGTCGTCATCCGCGGTCGCGAACGCGACCTGGCCGACGATGTCCAGCACGCGGTGCTCCGGATCGCGGGCGAGGCCCTGTTCAACGCGGCGGTCCACGCGCACGCCGCCGGGGTGACGGTCACGCTGACGTACGCGACCACCCAGGTCACCATCGCGGTCGACGACGACGGCACCGGTGACCCCGACCACGTGCGTCGCGTCATGCGGACGACCTCGTTGGGTGACCTCGCCGCCGGCCGGCATCGAGGACTGGCCAACATGCGTTCGCGCGCCGAGGAACTGGGTGGTGAACTGCGGATACGTCGATCCCGCCTCGGCGGTATCCGAATCGTGGCGGTGGTGCCGACCCGGTCTGCGCACATCGGCGACTCGGCCCTGTCTGGTTCGGCCCTGGCTGGTTCGGCCCCGTCGGGTTCGGCCCCGCCTGTCACCGGACCGGCCGATGCGCCGGACACCAAGGAGTTGTCATGACCCAGACCCGACCCGTCAGCGGAGCCGCGATCCGGACGATGCTCGTCGATGACCACGCGCTGCTCCGGGAGGGTATGCGGTCGCTGCTGGACCGCGAGACCGTCGTCGAGGTGGTGGGCGAGGCGGCGTCGATGGACACCGCGCTTGCCGAGGTCAACCGGTGCCGGCCCGATGTCGTGGTGGTCGACCTCAAGCTGAGCGCGGGTGCCGACTACGAGGGCCTGCGACTGGTCGCCGAACTCGCGCGGCGCCATCCGGGGGTCGCCACCCTGGTGCTGACGACCTTCCTCGACGAGGACCTGGTGGTCCGCGCCGTCAAGGCCGGCGCCCGCGGCTACGTGGTCAAAGACGTCGACACCACGGAACTGGTCCGGGCGATCCAGGCGGTGTCCGGCGGCGGCAGCGCCTTCGACCCCCGCAGCGCCGAGATCGTCCTCCGGACGGTCTCCGGCGAGGGCGATGCACCAGAGGCGTTGACCGAGCGCGAACGGGAGATCTTGCGGCTTCTGGCGGAAGGTTTGTCCAACAAGCGAATCGGGCAGACGCTCTACATCTCCGAATCCACCGTCAAGTTCCACATCCGCAACATCATCCGCAAGCTCGGGGTGTCGAAGCGGACGGACGCGGTGTACATCGCGAGCAAGCGCGGATTGATCTGAGCGCGAGCTCGCTCAGCGTGGGGCGAGGACGAGCCAACCACCGTGATGGTCGACCAGTCGAGCGCCGGCGTGGTCGACCGACGATGCCCATCGGTGCAGGTCGGCCTCGGTGAGTCGGACACGATGCCCGAAGTGCGCGCTCGGGTTCTCCTCGTAGGGGACGGCGACCACCACGCGACGGCGTGCCACCCGCAGGGCGTCGACGAGTGCAGCGATCGCCTGATGGTCATCGAGATGTTCGAGCAGGTGGATCAGGGTCACGCTGTCCACCGAGGAGTCGTCGAAGGGGAGGTCGGTCGCGTCGCCGACCACGGCATTCACCCGTGCCTTACGGCGGAAAGCGTGTGTTCGAAGCAGGGAGACCGCGCCCGGCGAGATGTCGCAGGCATGCACGTTGTGTCCGTCATCGGCGAACTGCAGCGCGAGGAAACCGAAGCACGAACCGACCTCGAGAACACTGGTGCCGACGACGAGTCGGCGGGCGTGCCGGTGGATTGCGGAGAACGGCGCTGTGCCGGCTTTCAACTCGGCGATCGAGTTGTCGTAGAAGGCCGACCAGGCCTTGCGTGCGGTGCCGGCGGAACTGCGGATCACTCCCAGGGCCGCCTCCTCGAACATGTCCTGTCCGGCGATGACGCCGAGGTCGACCAGGGGCAGCAGACCGTCGAGCATCGTCGAATCGCTGATGGACGCCGCATCGAGGTCATGCGAGATCTCCACACGCCCGCCGTCCACCCGCCAGGAGCACCGGCCACCGTGCCGAAACCCTGCTGGAGGGGACGCTGCCCGCCGGACCGTGACGCGAATGCCGTGCTGCGACGGGTGCTGATCGAGGACGATGCTCACCCACTTCACGCTAGAAACAGCTGTGGCCTGCGGGAACTGTCCGATCGGGCGCTCACACTGTCCGAAAGGGCAGGATTCATGGCGCAGATCACAGTTGGGTACGGACGTCCCAATCCGCGGATTCGCGGGGGTTCGCCGGCGGTTGTGAGCCGCTGACCTGCGTCGACGTGTCAGACCGAGGGACGTGAGCAGGCGATTTGATTCTCGCCGGACAACTGCGTAACTTTCTTCAAGTCAGCGCGCCACGGCGCCGCCCCGGACAGCCCCGAGAGGGGAGCGAAGGGGAAGGGAAACCGGGTTCTGCACTGACCGCCCCCGAGAAATCGACCGGGTCGCATCATGCGCCTGGCACGAAATCTCGGACTGCCAGACACTCCCGATCGGAACCACGACCGAGAGTTGCGGACCGCGAAGAGCGTCTGGTAGGCTGGAAGAGTTGCCCCGGAGAGGGACAGCGAATCCAAACAGAACGTAGAACTTGCTGGTCAGCGCCCTTTACAGGGGTAGCGCCGGTGGGTGTGTGTTCTTTGAGAACTCGATAGTGTGTTGATGAATTGTCTGATGCCATTGTATTGGCATCGTGTGTCCAAGGAATTGGATATGGGATGATTTTTTTGTAGCACCTGCTCGATGAGTGGGTGTTGCTAGTTTTTGTTTGGTCAGGTCTTTATCTCTCTGACTGAGATTGTGTTGAAATTGCGTCGGTTTGCCGGCGTGTTTCGATAGGTTTTCATGGAGAGTTTGATCCTGGCTCAGGACGAACGCTGGCGGCGTGCTTAACACATGCAAGTCGAACGGAAAGGCCCTGCT